>JAUIFX010000049.1 GCA_030429865.1 Gammaproteobacteria bacterium
AGGGAATGATGCTCGCGATCCTGCTGCTGGTAACGGCCGCCGGCGCGGCGCACGCGGTCACGCCCGACGCGCTGCTGGCCGATCCGGCGCTGGAACAGCGGGCCCGCGACATCTCGGCCGGTCTGCGCTGCCTCGTGTGCCAGAACCAGTCGATCGACGACTCCGATGCCGAACTTGCCCGCGACCTGCGCGTGCTCGTGCGCCAGAGGCTGATGGAGGGCGACAGCGACAGGGAGGTCGTCGACTATGTCGTCTCCCGTTACGGCGAGTTCGTGCTGCTGAAGCCGCGCCTGTCGGCGCGCACCGTGCTTCTCTGGTCCGCGCCGGCCATCATTCTCGCGAGCGGCTTCGTCTGGCTCCTGCTTTCGTCGCGCAGACGCACAGCCCCCGCCACCGGCACCGCTACCGGCGTCGAGGGGCGCGTCGTCATGGACGTCGGTGACATCGTGCTGCCGTGGAAGGAACACCTCGCGAGCCCGGTCAGCTTCACCATCCGCGACGGCACCGTCGTCGCCATCGACGGCGGCGCCGACGCGCGCCGCCTGCGCGAGTACATCGAGGGCTTCGACGACCCGCGCGCCTGGGCCGTCTCGCACATCGGCTGGGGCCTCAACCGCGACGCGCGCTGGACGGTCGACGCGCCCGGCATCGGCATGGACAGCCGCGCGGCCTACGGCAACGTGCTCTTCTCGACCGGTCCCGACACCGAGTTCGGCGGCAGCAACGACACCGCCTGCCACCTCGACCTGCCGATGCGCAACTGCTCGCTATGGCTCGACGACGAACGCATCGTCGAGCGCGGTGAAGTGGTGCCAGCCGACATGCGCGCCTGACGCGTGCCCCGCGACGACGCGAGAATTTATCAACAGCCCGATCAAGAGTGTCAGACACTTGGGGATAAACGACGGAGATGGACGGTGCTATTTGCAGGTCCAAGACGTCGAACGCCACCAACACACATCGAGCTGCAAGTTGACCCGTCCCCTTTTCAGCCTGTCCCTCGCCATCGTCTAGAGTTCCTGTGTCATGATCGATCTCCATTACGTCGAACGCGGGCGCGGGCAAGCGCTCGTGCTGCTGCCTGGCTGGGCGCAGACGACACGCCTGTTCGCCAAGCAGGTCGTCGGGCTCGCGGGCCGTTGCCGCGTGATCGCGCTCGACCTGCGCGGCCACGGCGAATCGCCGAAGCCGGAACATGGCTACCGCGTCGCGCGGCTGGCCGCCGACGTGCACGCGTTTCTCGTGCAGCACGAACTCGAGGGCGTCACGCTCGCCGGGCACTCGATGGGCGCGTCGGTGATCTGGAGCTACCTCGAACAGTTCGGCGGCGCGCGCCTCGCGCGGCTCGTGTTCATCGACCAGGCGCCGCTGGTCACGAACGGCTGGGGGCTCAGCGGCACGGCCCTGCTCGAGGCCGGTTGCGCCTTCACGCCGGAGACGCTCTACGCTACCGCGCAGGCAATCGCGAGCGACCAGGCCGGCACGCTGGCCGGCCTGCGCAGTGCTTTCTTCAGCGACGCGGTCGACGATGCCGACTTCGCCCTCGCCGTCAGCGAAAGCATGAAGCTGCCGGCCGCCGCGGCCGCGCGCCTGCTCGTCGATCACGCCTCGCAGGACTGGCGCGACGTGATTCGGCACGTGGTAGCGCCGCTCGGCCTGCCGACGCTGGTCTTCGGCGGCGCGCTGGCGACGATTTTCCCGCCGCAGGCGGCGGCCTGGATCGCGGCTCAGATCCCGGGCGCGCGCCTGTCGGTGTTCGGCGCCGACGAGGGCGGCAGCCACTTCATGTTCTGGGAGAACCCGGACCGCTTCAATGCCGAGCTGGCCGACTTCATGGCCTGAACAAGGTCCATAGCCCGATCGCGACGAAACCAAGCCCGGCGACGATCTGCAGGTGGCGCGGGCTGACGTGCTCGGCGACGAAACCGCCGGCGAGCACGCCGAGCGCCGAGGCGGCGACCAGCGCGAGGGACGCGCCGAGGAACACGGCCCACTTGCTGACTTCGCGATCGGCGGCGAAGAGCAGGGTCGCGAGCTGGGTCTTGTCGCCGAGCTCGGCGATGAAGACGGTCGCGAAGACGGTCAGGACGATGCGGTAATCCAAGCGGAACGACCTCGGTGACGGGGAAACGGGCGCCAAGTCTACGCGCCCGCTCCTGCCAGAGAAACGCCGGGCCGGCATCAGCGCGGCTGCAGGCGCCGCAGGGTGTAACGACCCAGGCCGTCGTTGGCGAGGTGCTGCCACAACCAGGCGAGTTCCGGCTCGAGCGCACGCTCGATCTGCCACGGCGGATTGACGATGAGCATGCCGCTGCCGTTCATGCGCAGGCGGGTGTCGTCCGGCCACACGCACAGCTCGGCGACCAGCGCCTCGCCGAGGTCGAGCGCGGCCAGGCGGCGCAGGAAACTCCGGCTGCCGGCCGCGTCCTTGATCGGGTACCACAGGGCGACGACGCCACCGGCGAAGCGCCGGCGCACTTCGCGTAAGCCCGCGATCACGCGATCCTGCTCTGCCGCGGGCGGCTCGTAGGGCGGATCGATCAACACGAGCCCACGCTTCTCGCGCGGCGGCAGCAGCGCGCCCAACGCTTCCCAGGCGTCGCGCCGGTGCACCGCGACCCCGCGCTGGCGGCGCAAGGCCGCCGACAGCGCGGTGTGTTCGCCGGGCTCGAGTTCGCAGGCCTGCAGGCTGTCGCCCTCGCGCAGCAGCCGGCTGATCAGCCACGGCGATCCCGGGTAGAGGTGCGGCGGCGTGTCATCGTCGCCGCCGGCATTGGCCGCGCGCACCAGTTCGAGATAGCGCCGCGTGAGCGGCGGCGCCTCGGCGCGCGCCGGCCACAGGCGCGCGATGCCGCTCGCCTGCTCGCCGGTACGTTGCGCTTCCGCACCGTCCAAGTCGTAGCTGCCGCGCCCGGCATGCACGTCGAGGACGCCGAACGGCTTCGGCTTGTCCGCCAGGCGTTCGAGCAGCGCCGTCAGCACGACGTGCTTGAGTACGTCGGCGAAGTTGCCGGCGTGGTAGGCGTGGCGGTAGTTCATGGTGCGAGACGTGCGAACCTGCCGCTCAGCGCTCGGGGTTGCGTGGCACGTCGCGGAACGGGCCGCCATCGAGGCGCGGCTCGCGCGGCAGGCCGAGCACGCGCTCGGCGATGATGTTGAGCTGGATCTCGTCCGTACCGCCTGCGATCGAGGTCGCCGGCACCGACAGCAGGATCTCGGCAATCAGCCCGTCGAGCGGGCCGTCGGCACCGGCCAGCATGGCGTCGGCGCCGCTGATCGCGGTATGCACGGCAGCCGCCTGCCGCGCGACGTGGCTCGCGGCAAGCTTGCCGAGCGAGCCCTCGGGCCCCTCGGGTCGGCCGGCTTCGCGCGCCGTGCGCGCGCGCTGCGCGAGCCATTCGCTGGAACGCGAAAGCATCAACAGCCGGGCGAGTTCCTGGCGCAGCGCCGGATCGGCCAGGCGCCCGGTCTCGCGCGCCCGTTTGAGCGCGAGATCGACCCGCCCGGTGCGCTGCGGGTACCAGGTGTAGGGCGCCATCACGTTCGCGATCTCGGCGCGCTCCTCGTCGTAGATGCGCCCTGCGCGCGTCGACGCCTCGCCCCAGCGCCTGAGCGCATCGGCATTGCGCCGTTCGTGGGCGAGCGTCGTCATCGCCACCTGCCAGCCCGCGCCGACGGCGCCGACGAGGTTCTCCGGGGGCACGCGCGCGTCGTCGAAGAAGACCTGGTTGAACGAGGCATAGCCGTTCATCTGCTTGACCGGCTGCACGGTGACGCCGGGCTGGGTCATGTCGATGACGAAGTAGGACAGGCCCTGGTGCTTGGGCACGTCCCAGTCGGTACGCGCGAGCAGCAGACCCCACTCGGCATGGTGGGCGCTGGTCGTCCACAGCTTCTGGCCGTTGACCGTCCACTGCGCGCCGTCGAAATCCGCGCGCGTCGTCGCACCGGCGAGATCGGAACCGCTGCCCGGTTCGCTGAAGAGCTGGCACCAGGTGTCCTCGCCGGTCAGGATGCGGCGCAGGAAGCGCGCCTTGTGCGCGTCAGTACCGTGTTCCAGCAGCGTCGCGGCAGCCAGCATGCGAATGCCGATGCGCGCAACACCGACCGCGCCGACCGCTTCGAACTCGGCTTCGATGGCGCCGCACAACGCGACCGGCAGGTCGCGTCCGAACCACGCGCGCGGCCAGTGCGGCACGCCCCAGCCGGAATCGGCGAGCATCCCGCGCCACGCGACGAGGTCACGCTGGGGGTCCCAATGCGCCTCGAGCCAGGCGCGGACCTCGGCGCGAACCGCGCGTTCGTCGATGTCGCTCACGCCGCGACCTCCGTCAAAGCCAGAAAGCGCTCGCGGTGCCAGGCGGCGTCGCCGAGCAGCACCGCTGCGCAGGTCGCGCGCTTGAACCACAGGTGCGTGTCCTGGTCCCAGGTGAAACCGATGCCGCCGTGGATCTGGATGGCTTCGCGCGCGCAGGCCAGCGCCGCTTCCGAAGCCTGCGCCTTGGCCTGCGAGGCGAGGGCCGCGCTGTCGGCATCGCCGGCCTCGCGCGCGGCCGCGGCGAAATACACGGCCGCCTTGGCCAGTTCGAGTTCGAGCAGGAGGTTGGCGCACTTGTGCTTGATGGCCTGGAACGAGCCGATGGGGCGGCCGAACTGCATGCGCAGCCGCGCATACTCGACGCTCGCCTCGAGCAGGGCTTGCGCGGCGCCGGCCAGTTCGTGGGCGAGTGCGACAGCGGCATCGTCCAGCGTGCGCGCGAGCGCCGCGGCGCCGCTGCCGGGGTGACCGAGGCGTTGCGCGGTGACGCCGTCGAAATCGAGTTCGGCGAGACGGCGCGTCTCGTCGATGCTCGCGAGGGCGCGCCGACGCAGGCCGCTGGCCTCGCCGTCGACGAGGTAGAGACCGATACTCGCATCGTCATCCCGCCCATCGTCGCGCGCGACGACGACGACGTGATCGGCCGTAATGCCGTCGACCACGTAGCGCTTGCAGCCGTCCAGCCGCCAGGTGTCGCCGTCTCTGCGCGCGCCGAGCGCGATGTCCTCGCAACCCGACCAGTGCGGGCCCTCCATCCACGCCAGCGTCGCCGTCGCCCGGCCGCTCGCGAGCCGCGGCAGCAGTGCCGCCTGCTCGTCCGGCGTCGCACCGTGCCGCAAGGCCTGCGTCGCCAGCACGGCGCTCGACAGGTAGGGCACACACGCGAGCGCACGCCCCAGCTCCTCGCACGCGATGCCGAGCTCCTGGTGACCGAAGCCGCTGCCACCGAGCGCTTCGGGGACGTGGATGCCGGCGAGGCCGAGATCGTCGTTGAGGCGCTGCCACAGCGCGGGCTCCCAGCCGCGCGCGGACCCCATGGTCTGCCGAACGGCGACGGTCGGCGACTGCGCGCCGAGAAAACGCCGAATGACGTCGCGAAACTGCGCCTGCTCGGACGTGAAGCTGTAGTGCATGCCGGTCGTACCCCTCGCGATGTGCGGTGCCGCAGGATAACGAGAGGACGCGCGCCCCGCCATCGAGGATGCGCGGCGTGCCCCTGGCGCGTTCGGCGGGGGCGTATACTCGAGTCCTGCACACCCAAAGGAGGAGCAAGGATGACCCAACATCCACCGCCGGCAGTGTCCTGTCATCTTTATGACGAAGCGATTGCGTGGGGCCCGTTCGCCGGCATCGAGAATCTCGAACTGACGCTGTGTGACATCGACGAGGAGCGCAGCATCGTCGACCTGATCGTACGCTTCGCGCCGAACAAGACGGTCACGATGCACAATCATCTCGCGCAGACCAACATGTTCATCATCCAGGGCGAGCTGCGCATGTACGAGCCCGATGGCAGCATCCGCGAGCGCCGCCCGGCGGGCCGCTACTACCGCGGACGCACTGGCGATGCACACAGCGAGGGCGGCGGCCCCGACGGCGCGGTCGTGCTCTACAGCATGCGCTGCGACGGCGCCAACGACGTGCTCGAGATCATGGACGACGCGCAGAACGTGCTGGCGACGCTGACCATGGACGACGTTCGCGCGGCCTGGGCGGCGCAGCACGCGGCGTAAACGCCGCGATCGCCCCGGGCAAGTGAACAGGCGCCTCGCGTAGCGCGGGCACGCCGCTGGCGGTCCGCCACGGTCCGCGGCGGCGCGCCTCAACGCATCTCGAAGCCCGGGTAACCGCTCGCCGCGGCTTCGGCGAAGATGCGGCGATAGGCGGGCACGCCCTCGGTGAAGACGAGGAAGCGTCCCTGCTCGCCGCCCTGGTTGTGATAGCCGAAGAACCAGGAATTGCGCACGTTCGCGAACAGCATGCCGTCGGCGGAGTCGTAGCAGCGCTGCGTCCAGGCCGCTTCCGCGTCCGGCTGCGCCGCGATCGTGGTGTAGCCGTGTTCACGAAGATGGCCGATACAGTCGACGATCCAATCCACGTTGCTCTGTGCGCAGCGCGTGATGTTGCAGAACGCGGCCGGGTTGTGCGGCCCGAGGATGGCGAAGAAGTTCGGAAAGCCTGCGAACTGCACACCGAGGTGGGTCTTCGGTCCGCGGGCCCATTTCTGTGCGAGCGAGATGCCGTCTTCGCCGACGATGTCCATGCGCATCAGCTCGCCGGTCATGGCGCGGAAGCCGGTCGCGTAGATGATCACGTCGAGCTCGTGCAGGGTCTCGCCGCTGGCGCCGCTGGTCGCAATGCCGGCCGGCGTGACGCGCGCGATCGGCGTCTCGCGCAAGTCGACGAACTCGACGTGGTCGAGATTGAATACCTCGTAGTAGTCCTTTTCGCCCGGCGGACGCTTGGTACCGAACAGGTGATCGCTCGGGATCAGTTTCTCGGCGAGCGCCGGGTCCTTCACCCGCTCGCGGATTTTTGCGGCCAGGAAGTCGCTCGCGTCGCGCGCGATCTCGGCGTTGGTGAACATGTCGTTGAAATTCGACAGCCAGAAGGCGAAACCGCCGCGCTCGTACATTTCCTGGTAGTGACGCCAGCGCTCGGCTTTCGACACGCTGCTGCCCGCGCGCTCGTCGGCCTTGTGAATGAAGCCGGCATAGGTCTCATGGCACAAGCCGAAGATCTCGTCCGCGCGGCGCTTGAGATCCTGCTGTCTCGCCGCGTCGATGGGCGCGTTGCGCAGTGGCGTACACCAGTTCTGCGTGCGCTGGAACAGCTTGAGCTGCCCCACCTGCGGCGCGATGGTCTGGATGACCTGGACCGCTGTCGCACCGCTGCCGATGACGCCGACCCGCTTGCCGGCGAGGTCGATACCCTCGCGCGGCCAGCGCGCGGTGTGCGTGCTGACGCCTGCGAACGAGTCGATGCCCTCGATCTGCGGGTACTGGTGCGCGGACATGAAGCCGGTCGCGGCGAGCACGAAACGGGCACGTACCTGTCGGCCATCGTCGGTGTGAATGTCCCAGAGGCGTTCGGCTTCGTCGAACACGGCCTGGCTGACGCGCGTACCGAAGGAAATGTCGCGTCGCAGGTCGAACTTGTCGGCGACGAAGTTCAGGTAACGCTCGATCTCGGGCTGGCCCGCGAATTCCTCGCTCCAGTCCCACTCCTCGATCAGCTCGCGCGAAAACGAGTACTGGTAACGATAGAACCGGTCTCAAGATTATTCATGGCTGCGTTGGCGCCCAAAAAGCTCGGCTACAAGACGCGGTGCGCAGGGAATAGTGGTTCTATTTCCAAGTACCGCAACGCCGTAGACGGGCTTTTTGGGCCCAACCCGAAGGGCCGAAGGCTGTTTTCGCGCATTTCCGCGTTGCTCGTCGCTCATTTAGCTACGGCTAAACCACGCTCCTCGCGCCTTGAACTGCACGAAAACAGCCTTCGGCGCGGCCATGAATAATCTTGAGACCGGTTCTAACTCTCCGAATCGAAACGCGCTCCCGGGTAGCGGTTCCAGTACCAGGTCCCGCCAACGCCGGAACCGGCTTCGAAGACGCGTGTCGAGAGGCCGGCCTCGCGCAGCTTGTGCAACGCGTAGAGGCCGGATACGCCTGCGCCGATGACCACGGCGTCGTAGCTTGTCGTCATGTTCGCTCTCCCCGTCAAGGCACCGGCCGGGTCAGGCGCCGGCCGTGTCCTGTGGCCAGTGCTCGCGCCAGTCGCGATCGAAGTCGGCGACCGTGACCGCGCGGCGCAGACTGAGGTCCTCGTTCAGCAGCTCGTAGATGACCTCGGTATCGCTGTGCATGCTGAAGAAGATGACGGCTTGTTCCGCGCCGCTGCCCTCGATGTGGACCTCGGCTTCGCCACCGATGGAATAGCTTCCCGCCGGCTTGACGCGGACGACCTCGCCACCGTCGACCTGCTCGCGCACGCGCAACTCGCCTTCGAGCACCAGGGTCGTCGTGCGCGCGGCGTGACGGTGGTACATGCACTGGCTGCCGGCATCGAAACGCACCAGCATGTCCGCACTGCGCCGCGCGCAGTCGACGTTCAGAATGCGGTAGAAAGTACCGGGCGTGAAGAATTCGTGCCATTCGACACCGCTGGTGTCGTAGGCGAAACGGGTGTTGCCGGCGGACGTGCCGGCGGAGCGAGGAAGCGTGCTCATGATGGTGACCTCCAGGGCCATGAACGCGGCCCGAGTGCGAGCGCCCCAAGCTAGTTGTACGGACAGGTTGTGTCAAGACTAGCGGAAAATTGCAATTTTACGCAGCAATGTCGCAACTTGCTCTTGACATGTCCGTACAAGATGCCAGGATGCAGCGGATGACAACAATCACCATGCGAGGTCGCAAGGCCCCCGGCGCCGCCAAGACATCGAAGTACCAGGCAGTCGCCAACGCGCTGGTCGAACAGATTCGCAGCGGGCGCTACCGGCCCGGCGACCTGCTGCCCTCGGAGCCGGAGCTGACCCGCCAGTTCGGCGTCTCGCGCCACACCGTGCGTGCCGCGCTGCGTTCGCTCTACGAGAAAGGCCTGGTGCTGAGCCAGCGCGGCCGCGGCACCGTCGTCCAGTCCGCCGCCATCGCGCCGCGCTACAGCCACGCCTGCGATTCAATCGAGGACATCCTGCAATACGCGGCCGAGACGCCGCGGCGCGTGCTCGGCCGCCGCCGCGTGATCGTCGACGACGCCCTCGCGGCAAAGCTCGGCTGCGCGAGCGGTTACCCGTGGTGGGAAGTGCACACCTGCCGGCAGCGCGAAGCGGGTGGACCGGTCGTCGCCTCGTCGCTGATCTGGGTGCCCGACGAGTTCGGCGACGCGGTGGCACGGGTCGAGCAGTCCGACGAACCCTTGTTCGTAGCCATCGCCAGGCTGCACGGCTGCCATTTCGCGCGCATCCGCCAGGCCATTTCGATGGCCCATGCGAATGCCGTCGAGGCGCGAGACCTCGGTCTCGAGCCGGGTAGCGCGGTGATGTGCGTGGAGCGCCGCTTCAGCGACGAGCGCGGCGGCCTGGTCGAAGTGTCACGGACGGTGCATCCGCCGGAGTCGTTCCGCTACGAGATGACCCTGCAACGCGTGCTCGGCGCCTGAGCGCGCCGGTAAGCCGGGCACCCACGGAGTAAAGCCGACATGACTTCACGCGAGACGCACAGCCGCACCGGGGCGAACATCCTGCTCGACGTCATCGAAAGCGAAGGCGGCGAGTACCTCTTCGGCAACCCGGGCACGACCGAGTTGCCGCTGATCGACGCACTGACCGATCGCGCGCACCTGCATTACGTGCTCGGACTGCAGGAGGCCACCGTGGTGGCGATGGCGGACGGCTACGCGCAGGCCTCGGGCAAACCCGGCGTCGTCAACCTGCATACCGCGGGCGGCCTCGGGCACGGCCTCGGCAACCTGCTCAACGCGTTCACGTCCGGCACGCCGCTGGTCGTCACGGCCGGGCAGCAGGATTCGCGCCACGCGATCACCGACCCCCTGCTGCAGGGCGATCTCGTTTCGATCGCGCGGCCAGCGTGCAAGTGGGCGGCCGAGATCACTTCGCCCGACCAGATCCCGGTGCTCATGCACCGCGCCTTCCAGGACTGCCAGGCGACGCCGCGCGGACCGGTGTTCCTGTCGCTGCCGATGGACGTGATGGAAGCGCAATCGAGCGTGCGCATCCCGCGCACTTCGCACGTCGATCGCCGGCCGGTAGCCGGCTCCCTGCCGGAACTCGCCATCGAGCTGACCGCGGTCGCGCCGGGGCGGGTCGCCATCATCGCCGGCGACGAGATCTCCTTCAACGACGCCTACAAGGAAGTCGTGCATCTTGCCGAACTGCTCGCCGCCCCCGTGTACGGTTCGTCGTGGCCCGCGCACATCCCCTTCCCCACTTCGCACTACCTGTGGCGCGGCAACCTGCCGACCCAGGCGGTCGGCATCGCCGAGACGATGCGCGGTTTCGACTGCGTGTTCGCGCTCGGCGGCAAGTCCTTCATCACCATTCTCTACAGCGATGCCTCGGCGCTGCCCGAGGGCTGCGATCTCTACCAGCTCTCCGTCGACGGCCGCGACCTCGGCCGCACGTTCCCGTCGAAACTGTCCGTGGTCGGTGACATCGAGCTGTCGCTGAAAGAACTCAACGCGCTCATCGAGAAGCGCATCGCCGCGCGGCCGGCGGCCTACTCGGCAGCACGCGATGCGGCGCGGCAGGCCTACACGGCACGCAAGCGCGAGCTCGAGTCGCGCGCGCTCGCGCTCGCGGATGCGGACACGATCCACCCGATGGTGGCGGCCCGCATGCTCGCGCGCAGCATCGGCGCGACGCCCATCGTCGACGAAGCCATCGCCACCGCGGGCCACCTGCGCAGCTTTCTCAACAACGGCTCGACGCGGCAGTACTCCTTCCTGCGCGGCGGCGCGCTCGGTTGGGGCATGCCGGCGGCAGTCGGCTTCTCGCTCGGTCTCGGACGTCGCCCGGTGGTCTCGCTGGTCGGCGACGGCGCGGCGATGTACTCACCGCAGGCCCTGTGGACGGCCGCCAACGAAGACCTGCCCGTGACCTTCATCGTCATCAACAACCGCGAATACAACGTGCTCAAGAACTTCATGCGCGGCCAGCCCCATTACCTCTCGGCGCAGACCGGGACGTTCATCGGTATGGACCTCGCCGCACCGCCGATCGATTTCATGGCGCTGGCCGCTTCGATGGGCGTGCCGGGCCGGCAGGTCACGCGCGCGAGCGATATCGAAGACGCGGTGACCGAAGCCATCGCCTCGTGCCGGCCTGGCCTGATCGAAATCGTCGTCGCGACCGAGTGAGGCGCGCGCCGCCCGGACGTCGCCGGCGCGGTGTTCAGACGGCCGGCGTCACCCGGATCTCGCGACGCCCGTCGAGCTCGACTTCGACGCCGAGTTGGCCGGCCGCGTCGGCCGTACCCTCGGTGCCGGCGCAGCCGGCAAGCCGGTAGCGCTGGCCGGGTTCGAGCCCGCCGAGACCGAGCGCGAAACGGCCGCTGCCGGTCCCGGGGTAGAGCGTCGCTTCCAGCGCCTCGCCGTCGCTGACCGCGCGCGCCGGCAGGACGTCGGGATAGCGCAGTTCGCTGATGAACGGGCCCTGTTTCCAGGCGGCCGGCAGGCCTCGGTTGACGAGGTCGCGCATGCCCTGGGTGCGGCCCACGCGGGCCTTGAGCATGAAGGCGTGCGACCACGTCGAGCAACCCGGGTAGCTCAACACGCCGCCATCGCGGTTGACCTCGAGTTCGCCGAGCGCCGCCGAGACTGCGGTATGGGCCTCGCTATCGCCGAGTTCGCGCGCGGCCATACCCAGGGCGCCGAGCGCGTAGGCCGTGTTGAGCCGGTAGTTGCCAGGGTCGAGCCACGGCTTGAGCGGCTTGAGTTCGAGCCCGGCGCCGCTCGGCACGAACAGCTCGTCGCGCGCGATCTCCCACGCACGCGCGGCGAGATCGGGAAACACCGGGTTCATCCAGAAGGCGAAGATCGCGTCCTCCTTGGATGACGACAGGCCGGGGATCGTGAGACCCGTGCGGGTCGAGCGGATCAGCACGAAGTGGCCATCGACGTCGATGAACTCCTGCTCCAGCCGTCGCCGGTAGCCGTCGCGCAGCGCCTCCCAGTGCTGTGTCCCGTGCAGCTGGTCGAACGCGCGGATGGCGATCGTCGCCTGGTTGTTGCACAGCGGGTAGATCCAGTTCGGCTCGCAGGGGAACAGGCAGAACGCCGAACGCTCGGCGTTCGCGATCAGGGTCTGCACGAGCGAGGGGTAATCGTGCACGTACTCGGCGCCGTTGGCCGCGCGCAGGGTCAGCGCACCGGGCGCGTCGTAGCGCAGGTCGCCGCTCACCGCGGCATAGATGCCGATCTGCGCGCCGTACCAGCCGGAGTACATGACGTTGTCGCGTGCGATCGGGTCGGGCTCGTGGCGGAAATTGCCCCACAGGCTCTCGATCGCCCAGTACTTCCAGACCTGGTGCTGCTTCTTCTTCTCGATCAGGTTTTCCTGCGCCCGCTTGAGATACGCGCGCATCGCCGGCAGGTGGGTGTAGTTGGCAAGGCTCAGCACGTAGCCGAGATTGTTGATCTGGTAGCGCAGCGCGCTCGGCTGGAATTGTTCGATGAAATCGAAGCCGGCGAACTCGTCCACCGGCTGCAGCGCGCGATCGAGCGCGTAACGCAGCGCGGCAAGATCGTCGGCAGACAACTCGTCGACCCGGGGTGTCGCACCGTCTTGCGCCAGCGCCGTGACGCCCGGCTGCCAGTGCCCGAGCACCGCGTTGCGCCGCTGGCGGCGCGCCTCCTTGCGATGCAGCGAACGCCGGTGCAACAACAGCGCGCCACCGCCCGACGACGCCGCCAGCAGCGCAACCAGCACCCACGATCCGCTCAGCGTATGCGGATGATTCATCGCCGCCGCGGCGAGCGCGGCGCCGAGCCAGACGACGACCGGTGCCGCCTGGTTGCCGGTCCCGAACCACAGCGCGAACGCGACCACGAACAGGACGAGCGTGGCAAGGAAGCAAGCGAGATGCAGTGCGGCCGAAACCGCGCCGCCGGCGAGGTAATGCAGAAAGCCGCCACCCGGAAACGCCATGCCGAGACCCAGCGCCTGCATGCCCGGTGTCGCCGCGATCCAGGCCAGCGCCAGGCCGCCGACGAACAGCGCGAGGTAGACGAGACCGGCGCGGCGCAGGCGCGCGGCGGTGAGCGGACCGACACCGTGTTCGCGCGCCGGCAAGGCGGGACGCGCTTGCGATACCACCGCACTCACGACGACGCGCTCCCGTCCAGCGCGCGCAGACGCCAGTTCGAGGGATCGGGCGTGCGGCGACGGCGTGCCTCGAGCAGGGGCCCGACCCAGGGCAGGCGCCGCAGCCGGGCCAGCAGGGCGGCGGCGACGATGCCACCGATGACGCAACACAACATACTCGAGCCTCGACCGATGAGCCGCGCTTAAGTTACCACCTGCCGGGCCTCCGGCGCGCGTCGGACATGGCGAGCAGGGGCGACGGCAGGTGCACCGCGCATCCCGCGTTGTGCGCCCGGCGCGGCCGGTGTCCTGGCCTGCGGCACCGCCACGGCGATTGTCATCGCCCATTTCGTAAATAATAATGAGTCGCGTTTACATTTGCGTTCATTAAAATGCCGGTCTCCCAGCGTACGCCTGCGCTCGCCTCCTCTCCAACGCCGTGCGATCGCGGCCACGCATCGATATCCCGGCGACGCGGCACCTCCCGCGGCCGGACGCTTGAGTCGTGCGCCGCGTCGCTGCTCCTGGCCGCCGGCCTGCTGCTCGCGCGCCCGGTGACAGCCGCGGACGACCGCTCAGCGGCGGCCACGCCGCCCGCCCGAGCATCGGACGCGCCGCGCCGTACCGAGGAGATCGTCGTCCGCGGCGTACGCGAGACGGCATTCGACCCCAATCTCGAAGCGGCCGACGCATCCAACCTGCTCGACCTCGAGGATCTCAGGCGCACGCAATCCCCCGATGTCTTCGATGCAGTGCGCGACCTGCCCGGGGTCAGCGTCGAAGGCGGCCCCCGCACCAGCGGCAAGCGCTTCGCCATCCGCGGCTTCTCGGACAACGAGGATGTCCTCGTGCGCATCGACGGCGTCACGCAGAACTTCGAGAAATACCGTTACGGCGCCGGGGTCGACATCGATCCCGAACTGCTCAAGCAGGTCGCGGTCCACCGCGGCGGTGCGGCCATCACGCAGGGTGCGGGCTATCTCGGTGGCGTGGTCGAGATGGAGACCAAGGATGCCGCCGACCTGCTGGACGGCGGCCAGATCATCGGTGGGCAGGCACGCATCGGCTACCTGTCGAACAACGAAGGCAAGGTCTACTCGGGCAGTGCCTATGCGCGCCCGGCCAGCTTCCTCGATGCGCTCGTCAACGTCACGCGCCGCAGCTCGCGTGACTACGAACTACCCGACGGCAGCCGTTTCCCGGATTCCGCCGAGGCCCAGACCAGCATCCTCGGCAAGCTCGAATTGTCCAACGATACGGCGACCCTCGGCCTCAGCCACCGGCGCGCCGAACAGCGCGGCCAGGAACCGTTCGACATCACCGGCGGCATCACCGGCGTCGGCGGCCTGGTCCTGCGCGAGAGCAAGGAAGCGGCAACCTCGCTGCGGCTCGACTGGGACCCGGCGCCCGCCTGGGCCGCGCTGGACGCGACCATCGGCTTCATCGACAAGCAGGTGATCGACGCCAACAGCACCATTGCCGGTGTCGACGAGGCCGGCAACCCGGTCGGCACCGACAGCTTCGACTACCAGATCTGGACGCTCGGCCTCGGCAACACCGCGCACTTCACGCTGGGCCCGACGGACCACCGGTTCAGCATCGGCTGGCAGGCCAACCGCGAGCGCCGCCGGGCCACCCGCCGCAACCCCGACGGCTTTTCCTTCAACCCCAACCAGCCGTCCGGCGAGAAACGCAGCCACGGCGCCTACGCGCTCTACCGCCTGGCCTGGCAGGGCCTCAGTGTCGAGGGCGGCTGGCGCCGCGACTGGTTACGCGTCGCCGCCGGCCCGGCAGAGCGCCGCGTGCTGGAAGCACGCGACGAGGCCGCCGCGGTCAGCTTCGCCCGCACCTCGCCCGCTTTCTCGCTTGCCTTCGCCCAGGGTCCGGCGGAACTCTTCTTCCGCTGGAGCCGCAGCTTCCGCGCGCCGCTGCTCGACGAGTACTACCGCCGCGGCAGCTTCAGCGCCTGCGTCGAGTTCACCGACTTCGCCCGTTCGCCCAGCGCACCGGTGTTCCCGAGCCTGCCGCCGCAACCGCCGGTGAGCTTTCCACCCGCGCCGCAGCTGGCGGATTTCGGCTTCGACGTCGGCGCCTGGCTCGCTGCGCTCGATCGCTGGAACGAGACAGTCGCGGCGTCGACCGCGGCGCTCGCCACGTGGGCCGACACCATCGCCGCGCTGCGCGCCGGCTACGACCGCGATTTCGCCGCCTACGAGCAGGCGCTGGCTGCCTACCTTGCCGATCCGAACGCGGATCTCCGCGCCATGTGCGGTGCACGCTACCGGCCCGAGCGCGCGACCAGCCGCGAAGCGGGTTTCGTCCTCGACTTCGACGCCCTCGTCCACCCCGCCGACGCGCTCTTCGTCAAGCTGACCTACTACGACGTCCGCGTCGCCGACCTGCTGGAGTCGATCTACCAGGACAGCGTGACCGGCGACGTGAGTCAGCCCGGGCGCGAGGTCCGCAAGGGTTTCGAGGTCGAGGTGCGCTATGAACAGCCGCGCTGGTATGCGCGCTTCGCCCTGACCACGCTCGACGGCTACATCAAGTACGGCTTCTTCGAGAACAACGTCGACCCCGACATCGCGCGTTTCGGCGACCCGGGCCGTGTCGGGCTGTTCAACGTACCGGCCGACAACTTCAACCTCACGCTCGCCGCGACCCCGCGCCACGATCTCGAGATCGGCCATCGCCTGCGCGTCTTCGCGCCACGCAGCGTCACGGTCGGTTTCCAACCGGGCTGCGACGGGACGCTGTTCACCAACCCCGTGTGCAGCATCTTCGGCGAACAGGCCGGCTACGTGACTTCGAACTTCTTCCTTGCCTGGCGCCCACACCGCGCGGTCGACCTGCGCCTGACGGTCGACAACGCACTGAACAAGGCATTCGAGAACGCGGGCTTTGCCGGCGCGCTCGGTGCCACCGCACCGGGGCGCGACATCCGCGCGAGCCTGCTGGTTCGCTTCTGAGCGAACGCACGCACATGCCGGGTTCGATAGCGGGCGATTACCGCTACTGGCGGGTGTGGGCGGGCGCTCACCGCGCGCCGTGTCGGAGCGGGTATCGACAAGCGCGCGAGGATCGGCGCGGGCGATCAGTCGCGCCGGCTACGGCGGCCGATCAGCACGCCCGCGCCGGCCAGAAGCAGCCAGGCGGGCGGCAGCGGTACCGGTTGCGGCGTCTCGACGGGACCGCCGCTGCCACCCGCACCGCTACCCTGACTGAACGCTCGCGGCCCGATGTCCACGGCCACGGCATCGAGGCTCAGGCTGGTGTCGGCAGCGGCGAACGCGAAGGCGTAGGTGCCGAGTGCGACCGGCAACTCCCACAGGTAGAGATATTCGTTGTCGATGCCGCCGCCGGTGCCGCCGCTACCGGTGGGCGCACTGGAACTGCCGGTCGCGAGCGTGACGCGCCGGCTCCACGCGCTGCCGTTGAGCTTCACGCTCGCATGATCGATGTCCGCGCCCAGCGCCGAGATCTGCAGGGCCGCGGTGATCGGACGCACCCCGAGCCCGGTATGGGAGGCAGACGGGCTGAGCACGAGATCGAAGGCGAGAACGTCGTTGAAGCTGTAGATGTTGCCGCCACCGGTGATGAACGCGGCAGGCTGGGCGGTCGAACCTTTCTTACCGGTGATCAGCAGACTGCCACGGGTCCCGGCAAGGCCGAGCGCACCGCGGTCCGGCGTGGTGTCCGGCAACACCGGGGCGACGCCGATATCCGGCTGGTTCCTGAAGCGATCGTAATGCACGTAGACGCTGCCCACGCTGCCACGCGCCCAATCGCCCCAGGACGCGCTCGCCGGGTCCTGGAAAGCGACCGCGGCCGCTTCGGTTGCCGTGTTGGCGATAGCGCACAGCGTGGCGCACAGGTAGGGGATTGCTCGTTGCTTCACAGGTTCTCTCCTCGGTCGTTGTGCCCGCATGACGGAGCCGGCGACGCGCCGACTTGAGTGCGAGTCTAAATACGAATGCTTCTTAGTACTAGTATTTTTTATTTCGATTGCGCACAATGCAGCCGTCCGCGCACCCGCGGGCGCCTCATGACCTGCTGCCGAGGAGTCATCGATGAACGCCCCCACCCTGCCGCTCGAGGCGATCGCGCGCGAAGCCTGCGACTTCCGCAATGCGTTCCGCACCCTGCATCTCGCCACCACGGCCGCGGACGGCACGCCGATAGCGAGCTACGCCCCGTTCGCGCTGTCCGCTTCGGGACACCCGCAGATCTTCGTCAGCGAGCTCGCCGCACATACCGCCAACCTGCAACGCGGCACCACCGTCAGTGCCCTGCTGATCGAGGCGGAACGGGACGCCGCGCACCTGTTCGCGCGCAAGCGCCTGACGCTGACCTGCACGCCGCGCCACTGCCCGCGCGGCAGCGGCGCCTTCGAACGCGTGCTCGCCAACCTCGAGGCACGCTTCGGCGAGTTCATGGGCTACCTGCGCACGCTCGAGGACTTCCACGCCTTCGAGCTTCTCCCGCACCATGCCACCTACGTCCGCGGCTTCGCCCAGGCCTACGAGTTCCCGCACGGAGACCTGCATGCCATCCGGCACATCAACGACCGCGGCCACCAGGTAGCGGACGAGGCCTGAGACCATGCGATGCGGTGCTCAACGCGCAGTCGTCGCCGGGCTGCTCGCCCTGCTCCTCCCTGCAGCACAGGCCGGCGAACGCCTCGTCACCGTCGGCGGCGCCGTGACCGAAATCGTCTACGCCCTGGGCGCCGGGAACCGTCTCGTCGCGGTCGACTCGACCAGCCGTTACCCCGCGGCCGCGACCCGGTTGCCGGACATCGGCTACCTGCGCGCGTTGTCTGCCGAACCGATCCTGGCGCTGAAGCCCGATCTCATCGTGCATGCCGAAGACGCCGGCCCGCCCGAGGCCATGGCACAGCTGCGCGCGGCCGGCGTGCCGCTCGTCGCCATCCCCGACGCGCCGACCGCGGACGGTGTCGAGGCCAAGATCCGGGCGACCGCCGCAGCGCTCGGACGCGAGGAGGCGGCCGATGTGCTCGTCGAGCGCCTGCGTCGCGAACTCGCCGCCGCACGCGCCGGCATCGATGCCGACGCGGCGCGTCCGCGGGTCGTTTTCGTCATGCAGTTCGAAGCGGGCTCGGTGCTCGCCGCCGGGCGCGACACGGCGGCCGACGCGATCATCGAGCTCGCGGGCGGCACCAACGTCGGCGCGGATTTCACCAGTTACAAGCCCCTCGGCGCTGAGAGCCTGCTCGCAGCGCGGCCGGACGTCGTCGTCACCGTGGACCGGGCGATGGCCGGCTACGCGGATGCAGCCGAAGTCCTCGCGCTGCCGGCACTGCGGCTGACCCCGGCGGCCGCGGCCGGGCGCCTCGTGGTGATGGACGCGCTGCTGCTGCTCGGCTTCGGGCCGCGCCTCGGCGAGGCCGTGTCGAGCCTCGCGAGCGCGCTGCGCGACGTCGCCGATGAGCGGCACGGCCCACGAAGCGCTCGAGCGGCCGCGGGCGATGGCCGCGCCACGCCCGCGCGTCGCCCTGCCCTCGCGCCGGCTGCTCGTGCTGTTCGCCTGCGCCGCCGCCGCGCTCGTCGCCGCGCTCGCCGGCCTTGCCCTCGGCCCGGTGCAGGTACCGCTGGCGACGCTGCTGCGCATTCTTGCCGGCAACGCCGATACTGCCGGACCGGATGCCGCGCTCGCCGCGAACGTGGTGCTCGAATTGCGCGCGCCACGGGTCCTGCAAGGCCTGGTGATCGGCGCCGCGCTGGCCGTCTCCGGCGCGGCCTTCCAGGGCCTGTTCCGTAACCCGCTCGCCGATCCGAGCCTGATCGGCATCTCCTCCGGCGCCGCAACCGGCGCGGTTGCCTATATCGTGCTCGGCAGCGCACTCGGTGGACCGCTCGCCGCGCTGCCACGCATGGCCGCGCTACCCGTCGCTGCCATCGCCGGCGCACTCGCTGCCGCCGCCCTGCTCTACCGTCTCGGCCGCGCCGCGCGCGGCATCGACGTCGCTACCCTGCTCCTCGCCGGCATCGCCATCAACGCCTTGTGTGCTGCAGCCTCCGGCCTGTTGATCTTCGTCAGCGACGACGAGCAATTGCGCGAACTGACCTTCTGGTCACTCGGCTCGCTGGCCCGCGCGCACTGGCCGGTGCTGCTGCCCGCCCTGCCCTGGCTGGTCGCCGCGACGGCGTTTCTGCTGCTGCTCGCCAATGCCCTCAACGCACTCGCGCTCGGCGAGGCCGAAGCCTGGCATCTCGGCTATCGCGTCGACCGGGTCAAGGCCATGGTCGTCGGCCTGACCGCGATCGCGGTCGGTACCGCGGTCGCGATCGCGGGCGTCATCGGCTTCGTCGGGCTCATCGTCCCGCACCTGCTGCGCCTCGCCGTCGGCGCCGACAATCGCTACGTGCTGCTTGGCGCCGCGGCCGCCGGTGGGGCCTTGCTGCTCGTTGCCGACCTCCTCGCGCGCACCGTCGTACTGCCGGCCGAGTTACCCATCGGCATTCTCACCAGCCTGCTCGGCGGACCGTTCTTTCTCTGGCTCATGCAACGCCAACGGCGCGCGCGGGCGCTGCCATGATCGCGGCTGACGGACTCGCCTACGAAGTCGGCGGCAGGCCATTGCTCGCGCACTGCTCACTGCGCTTCGCCACCGGCAGGGTCACCGCCGTGCTGGGTCCGAACGGTGCTGGGAAGTCGACCCTGTTGCGTCTGCTCGCGGGCGATCTTTGCCCTGCTCGCGGCGAGGTGCGTATCGGCGATCGTGCCGTTGCCGCCTGGGCACCCGATGCACTCGCCCGAACCCGCGCGGTGGTCTCACAGTTCAACCAGGTCGCGTTCCCGTTCACGGTTGCCGAGATCGTCGGCCTCGGACGCGCGCCGTGGCGCCGGCGGGAGACGCGCCGCGAGCGGGCCGCAGCAATCGACGCCGCCCTCGCCCGCGTCCGGGTCGGCGATCTCGCCACGCGCCTCTACCCGACGCTGTCGGGCGGCGAGCAGCAGCGCGTCGCGATCGCGCGCGCGCTGGCACAACTCGACTACCCGCGCGCGCAGGGTGCGCGCTGCCTGCTGCTGGACGAGCCGAGCGCGAGCCTCGACCTGCATCACCAGCACGCCTTGATGAGCCTGTTGCGTGAACTCGCGGCACAGGGCCTGACGGTGATCGCCGTGCTGCATGACCTCAACCTCGCGCTGGCTTACGCCGATGACACCGTCATGCTCGAACAGGGACGGGTCGTCGCCGCCGGGCCCACCGCGCTGACCCTCACCCCGGGCAACGTCGAACGCACCTACCGCGTCGGCGCCGAGCAGCTCCGTACCCCGGACGGCGGCACGGTCATCGTCGCCCGCCTCGCGACGGGAGATGTTCGATGAATCCCGCCCTTTTCGACGCGGCGCGCGCGCTGCTCCTCGGCAGCACGCGCGCGCGATTCACCGACGCGCGGCGCGGGCAGCTGGCATTCACGCCGTTCTGCCTGTCGGCCGACGGTACCGCGCTGCTGCGCGCGACCGCCGGCGCGCCGGTGAGCATCGCGCTCGCCGGTGACCGCGGCGCTCCCGCGTTGGTGCTGCGCGGACGCGCTGCGAGTTCGCCGCCCGACGATGCCGCGTGCGAACGCTTCCGCCGCCATCACGAGGCGGAAAGCGCGCCGCCGGTGCAACTGGTCGAACCACGTGCCCTGCTCGCCACCGGCGGCGAGCGCCACGCGCTCGACTACGCGAACCTGGTCGCCGAGGTCTTGTTCGACGCGGCCACCGAAACGCGCATGGTGCGGCACATGAACGACGACCACGTCGATGCGCTGCGCGATTACTGCGCACATGCCGGGGTCGCCTGCCGGCGGCGGCCGCCGCGCATGGCGGGCATCGACCGCCACGGGTTCTTCGTCCTCGCCGACGCGGGCCCGGCGCGCTTCGCGTTCCCGGCACCGTGCGCGACGGCGCTGGAAGTGCGCAAGGCGCTGGTGGCGCTCGCCACGGTAGCCCGCGGCAGCGCGCCAGGCGCGGCCTGATTCAACGCATCGCGCCGAGGAAGGCCGGCAGGCGGCGCGGCCTGCCATGGCTGCCGTCGTAATGACAGCGCATACAAACGGCCGGTGCGGGCAGCATGGCCGGCTGCCCCGGCGCGCCGAAGTCGGCGGTGTCGGCGAGCGCGCCGCGCGCGTCGTAGACGAAGAAATCGACCGCCCCGTCAGTGCCTGCGCGCCGCTGCACGACCTCGGTCTCACGCACCGACCCGTCCGCGCGCAGGGTCTCGGCGACCGACATCGACCAGGCCAGGCCGGGATTACGGTAGATGCGCCGCGGCAGGTGCTTGGCGCGACTCGCGCGCACCAGTTCACTCGGCCAGCGGCGATAGCCGCTCGCGGCAGCGAACGTGTCGAGGCTGCCGGGCACTCGCCGCAGGCCCGCACGCGCGACCCGCGCCGCAGCCGCGTCGGCCGTCACCGGCGCGGTGCGCAGCGTCGTGACCAGGCGCGATGCATCAGGCGTACGCCCCGTGCCGAGCACGGCAATCCGCGCGTGGCCCGCGCGCGTCCGGCTGACCTGCACCGCGCGCTCCCCGAGCAGAAAGCCGAGCCAGTGCGCGGTGCAGTCGATCGCGTACGCACCGCCGATGCGTCCCTGTTCGAGCGGCACCAGCAGCCAGCCGCGCGGCGCCTGTGCGAGCACGGCGACGAGCAGCGCCAGCGCACCGTACAGCGCGCCGCGGGCGCCCATCGCCACGGCGCTCGCCCGAGCCGCGCTCATGTCAGGCGCGGTGGCGCCGTGCGAAGCCGGCGACGGGAGCGATTGCGGCCGCAAGCAGCCACGCCGCTGCCGGCAACGGGACCGGACTCGGCCCCATGTCGACCGCGGCCTGGGCGAACGACATGTGCGGCCCGCCCTGCAAGACGAACTCGTAGCCGGCGAGCGGCGCGTCGAGGGTCCACAGGAACAGTACCTGCTCGAGGAGCACGGGCCCGAAGGCCGAGGCGAAGGACGGTTCCTGGTAGGTCACGACCTTGCTGTCCCAGGCCAGGCCGTTCAGCGTCACCGGCGGCAGCGCCGCGCCCTGGTCGGTCTGCTCGAGCGGTGTCCCCCAGGTCTCGGTCTGTAAAGCGACGGTCACCGGGCCGTTTCCGCTGCCCACACTACCCGCCATGTTGATGGTGAAGACCTGGGTGCTGCCGAAGTTGTAGAGGTTGCCCACACCCGTCGCGAACGTGCCCGGGTTCCAGCCGAACGTCGCGCTGCTCGCACCGGCGACGCCGACATCCGGCGCGCTCGGATTGGCGCCACGGAAATCGTCCCACTCCGCGTACAGGGTCCCGCTGTCACCGCGACTCCAGCCACCCCAGTCCGCGATGCCGGGGGTCTCGAAGCCGAATCCGGCCGCGTAGGGGTCGGGGCCATTGGTAAAGTCTGCGTGCGCCAGCGGGCTGGCGAGCAGCGCCGCAGCGCAGATAATGACGGGCAATGCTTGCGAATTCATGTTCGGGTCATCCTCCTGAGGCACGGTTGGCCGGTGCGGCGCGCCCGTTGGGGCGGCACCAGGAAGATGACTCTAAACGCTAATCATTCGTATTTGCAATACTGATTTTCAGAATGTCCTCCCGCGTGGGGCGCGGCCTGGTACCCGCGGTGCCGGCGCGCGCTGCGTCGATGACCCGATTGGCGCCATCGTCGTTGCCGGCAGGCCTGCTCGCCCGCTTGTTCGGCGTTTCCCGAAGCGATCGTCAGTAATGCGGCGGACGCTCATCGGCCGCGCTACCCGCTGCAGCCGGCCCGTCGCGCGTAGCGAGCGTGCGCTCGCAGGCGGCAAGTCGCTCGCGCAGCAGCTCGAGTTCGCGCTGCTGGCGATAGAGCACGTCGCCGAGCTCCTGCGTGGTGCGCTCGAGGTAGGCCAGCCGCAGCTCGAGGGTTTCGGCGTCGCTCGCATTCATGCGCGCATCATGCCACGGCTGCCGGGTAGCGACACGCGAGGACCGGCCGACGCGTGCACGCCCGTTACAATCCACGGTGGCCCCGTATCGTCGCGGGCACCGCGCGGCGCGCGCTGCGCCGGGGGCCGCGGATCCATCGCAGGCGGCCATCGCGCGCCGCGCCTGCCCATCGGAGTACGACCATGCCCCTGCCCTACCTGTCCGGCTGGTTCCTCCTCGCACTGGTCGCCATCGTCAACGGCATCGTGCGCGAGCGCACCTATGGCCGCCGCCTCCCCGAGCGCCAAGCTCACCAGCTCTCGACCCTGCTCGCCAGCGCCGCCGTGACGGCCGTCACCTGGCTGCTGCATCGCGCCTGGCCGCTGCCCGATCTCGCCACGGCACTGCGTGTCGGGTTCGCGTGGCTGGGGATGACCGTCGCCTTCGAATGCCTGTTCGGCCACTTCGTCGCCGGACATAGCTGGCAGCGGCTGTGGGCGGACTACGACCTGCGCGCCGGCCGCGTCTGGAGCCTCTTTCTTGCCTGGCTCGCGATCTTGCCCGCGCTGCTCTTCCTGGTCACGCGCAGCGCCGCTTGACCGCGGCGCCGCCCGCGGCTTTGCCGGGCACGGAGGCTCGCGACAGGGGCCCTCGGCATCCCTTGCCCCGTCGGCGATCGGCACGTGCTCCGCGGCGGCCCGTGCCGCGCGACCGGTAACGGTCCGTGACTTTCCAACGCGGCGGGATTGCGGCAGGATGCAGCGAAGCGAGTTGCCAGGGGAGCGGCACGGAAATGACCACGCGGATAGGCGCATTGCTGCTGGCCGGCACGCTGTATTGTGCCGGCTCACCGGGCGTCGCGCTCGCCGCATCGCGGTCCGTCGATTACCTGCCCCTGGCGGACGGCAACGAGTGGCAGTTCAACACCACCGGCGGCGCCAGCGGCATCTCGACCACGCGCACCCGGTTCCTGCGCGTCGATGCCGCCGGGCGCGAGTTGTTCGAACTCGTCGAGTCCGAGCCGGGCAGCACGGCCCGCATCGTGATGTCCAACAGCACCGGTCGTGGCCTCGAAATGCACCAGGGGACGGTGGACGACGGGGTCGTGTCGTTCCAGACGCCACTCTGCCTCCTGCCGCCCTCCTTCGGCCCCGGCTCGTCCTGCTCGCGCTCGGGTAACGGGACGATCGTTCTGGCCGGCCTCGGCACGTTCGCCTTCAACGCAACGAGCCAGGCTACCGTTGCCGGCTTCGGCCGGCTGAGCACGCCGGCGGGGACTTTCGATGCCGTGCGCGTCGACTTCCAGTTTCGCCTGAGAGCAACCGTCCAGGGCCAATCGCTCGACGAGACCATCGTCGAGCGCTACTGGTTCGCGAAGGACGTCGGTTTCGTCCAGAACGTGTCGACGGCGCCCACGGTCACGAGCGTGCTGCGGTCGTACTTCATCGACGCCGACGGTGACGGCCTGTTCGCCGGCGTGCCGCGCGTCGAGGACAACTGCCCGACCACACCGAATCCCTCGCAGGCCAACTTCGACCGCGACGCGCTCGGCGATGCCTGCGACGACGACGATGACAACGATGGCCTCACGGACGCTCGAGAGATCGAGTGGGGCTACGACCCGCGCGATGGCACGTATTGCCCTGATTACGTATGCCCCCGGTCGCCGCGGGGCTGGCGCCTCGGCGTGATGGCCAGATGAAACGCTTTTTTTCCGGAGTAGCTGCCCGATGAAGATGTCGCGATCCCTACTCTTGGCAACCTGCCTGTGCTTCGCCGCGAACGGCCATGCCGCCACCGCCGGCGTGTACGCCAAGATCATCAAGATGGTCCTCGCCGACAAGGGCCGCTACGGCACGTGTCTCGTGAAACTCGACGCCAACCTGGCCGCGAGCGGCCTCAACTGCCCTGGCAACCACGTCACGTTCAGCTGCAGCGGCGATTTCCAGGGGCGGGACGTTGCCTGGCGCATGTACGACACCGCGCAGATGGCCTATACCCTCGACAACACCATCTACGTCGAGGTCGACGACAGCCGCAAGCACAACGGGTTCTGTTTCGCCCCCCTGATACTCGTCGCGCCCTGAGCGCCGGTTGGTGCTCGAGGTGGGAGCGTCGCGCCCCGGCGCGTGGGGTACGGCAATCGTCGCTCTCGTCGTGGCCGGCGCCGCCGGCATCGCTCTTCGCGACCACGCCGCGGATCCTGGCGAGCCGGTCGCGACCGTCACGCTCACCGCACCCGGCACACCCTTACCCGAACGGCCGCGTCACCGCGTTGATGCGCTCACTGCCCCGGGCCAGTTGCCCGCAGCCGCCGGCGGCATGGCACACCACGCGGGAAGTCCCGGGAGAGTCGACGACGACGTCAGCGCCGCCGCCGTGGACGATGCGGGCGGCGGGCTCGTCCACCATGACGCCGACCGCGGCATTCGGCCCACTGCGACCGTCAACATCGGCAAGGTGCTCCCGGCCAGCATCGAACGGCCCGGGTGGCACGGCAACGGCGCTGACAGCGCGGCCAGGAACATCGGTCCACCGCTCGACATCGAGGCACTCGCCGGCCGGACGGTGGGCGACCCGGAACAGCAAGCCGTCAACATCGGCGCGCCGCTCGAATTCGACGTCGACGGACTGCCGGCCGCTGACTTCCCGTCCTCCGCACGTTCCGACATCGGCGCGCCGCTGGGCACCGTGCCCGGTCGCTGAGCCGTCCCCGCAGCCCGACGAGCCATCACCGAGGAATTGACTCGAAAACGCTGGTTGCGTTTTCTCGCCCCTGCGGGGCGCCTCCGCTGCGCTGCGGCGTCCAATCTCGCTTCGCGAGATTGTCGAACCGAAAGGTTCTCGTCGGCGATCCCTCTCCGCCATAGTCGAGAAAGCCCGCCGAGCCCCGACGGAACCTGACGAGCCATCACCGAGGGATTGACTCGAAAACGCTGGTTGCGTTTTCTCGCCCCTGCGGGGCGCCTCCGCTGCGCTGCGGCGTCCAATCTCGCTTCGCGAGATTGTCGAACCGAAGGGTTCTCGTCGGCGATCCCTCTCCGCCATAGCCGAGAAAGCCCGCCGAGCCCCCACGGAACCT
>JAUIFX010000050.1 GCA_030429865.1 Gammaproteobacteria bacterium
CCCTGATGAGCATTGCCGAGTTCGTCGTGCGGCACAAAGGCGGCCGTGGCCCGGACGTCATCGCGATCGTCTCCCCGGCCTTCGCCGAGGCGCTGCTCGCGCGCACGTTCCGCAGCTTCGAGCGCCTGCTCAAGCTGAACCTCAATTTCTGTGCCACCGAGGCGTCGGCGCTGCGCTGGCTCGACGAGCGCGAGCCCTCGAGGGACTGACGCACGGGCCGCGCACCGGTGCCCCCGGCGCCGCGCGGCGCGGCCGCGGCAGGGCGCTACCGGCCGGCCGCGCCACGCGTCCTGCTAGACTGGGCACCGAGCCGCCCTGGCTCGCGACGGGGAGAACGACCGATGGCCACAGACTGGGACCTCTTGATTCGAAACGCGCTGGTATTCGATGGCAGCGGCGTACCGCCCCAGGTCGAAGACCTGGCGGTCGCCGGCGGACGCATCGCGGCGCGCGGACCGGGCCTCGATGCGTCGCGTGCCACCACCGTGCACGATGCCGACGGTCACTGGCTGATGCCGGGACTGCTGGACATCCACACGCACATGGACCTCGAAGTCGAACTCGACGCCGGGCTGTCCGAAGTCGTGCGACACGGCACGACCACCTGCGTCGTCGGCAACTGTTCCATCGGCACCGCGTTCGGTTCGCAGCGCCGCGGCGAGGACGACCCGATACTCGACTGTTTCGCCCGGGTCGAGAACATCCCCAAGAACATCCTCGAGCGCTGCGTGGCACAGATGGACTGGCACGACACGGCCGGCTACCTGGCCCACCTCGGCCGCCTCAAGCTCGGTCCCAACATCGCCCCGTTGCTGCCGCACTCGATGCTGCGCATCGAAGTGATGGGCATGGAGGGCGCCATTTCGCGCCGCCCCAGCGACGCCGAGCTGGCACGCATGGAAAGCCTGCTGGAAGACGCCATGCGCCAGGGCTACGTCGGCTTCTCGACCGACAACATCCCGTTCCACTACCTCGCCAACGAGCCGCACACCGAGGCCAAGATCCCGTCGCCCTATGCCGACAAGCGCGAGCATCGCCGCCTGCTCGACGTCGTGCGCGAGCACGATCGCGTGTGGCAGGCGACGCCCGACGCGGTCAACCGCCTCGGCACCTTCAAGCGCTTCCTCTATACGAGCGGGCGCCTGTTCGGCAAGCCGCTGCGCACCACCGCGCTGACCGCCATCGATCTCGTCCACGACCGCAGCGTGTGGAAGGTTTTCCTGCAGCTCTCGCGCTTCTTCAACTCGTGGCTGATGCAGGGCAAGTTCCACTTCCAGGTGCTGTCTACGCCGTTCCTGCTGTGGTCGGAGGGCGCCATCTCGCCGATCTTCGAGGAATTCGCGGCGACGCGGCCGCTGCTCGCCTGCGATGTCGACGATCGTGCCGGGCGCCAGGCGATCCTTTCCAATCCCGAGTACATCGAGCGCTTCGAGCGCGACTGGTACGACAAGCGCATCGTGTCGACCTTCCAGCGAGACCTGCGCGTAATGCGCATCGACGGCTGCCCGGTGAGCGAGTGGTGCGGCGAGACCGGCGCCGACGTCTACGCCCGGCTGCAGCGCTTCCAACGCGGCGACACCAACGCCGCGCGCAGCGACGCCGAGCGCGCGGCCTTCGAAGCGGCGCCCGCCGAGCCGAGCGAAGCGCGCTTCTTCCTCCACCTGCTCGCGCACTACGACCGCGACCTGCGCTGGCACATCGTGGTCGGCAACGACCGCCCCGAAGTCCTCGAACAATTGCTGTTCAGCGACTACACCCTGCCCGGCTTCAACGACAGCGGTGCCCACCTGATCAATCTCGCCTTCTTCGACGGCAACCTGCTGACGCTGCAGATCGCGCAGCGTCACTCGCTGGACAAGGTAGCACTGGCGGTCAGGCGTCTCACGCGGGACCCCGCGGCCTTCTTCGGCCTCGACGTCGGCACGCTCGATACCGGCGCGCAAGCCGACCTGACGCTCATCGACCCGGAAGCGCTCGCCCGCTACGACACGGATGCCAATCGCCAGATGGTCTACCGCGACGTGCTCGGCGCCGAGCAGCTCGTCAATCGTTCCGACGGCGTCGTCGACTCAGTCTGGATCGCCGGCACGCAGGTGTGGGACGGCAGTGCGCCGACCGCCGCGCTGGGGCGCGAGCGCCTCGGCCGCGCGCTCACCTTCAGCGGCCGCGCGAACGCCTGACGGGGTGCGCGCGGCGGCGCCTGCCTCAGGCGCCCGCGTCGCGGAAACGCGGCGGCCTCTGTTCGAGCGCGGCGGCAACCGCCTCGAGCTGGTTGGGCGCGCCGATCAGCGGCACCTGCAGGGCCTCCTCGAGACGCAGGCCATGGGCCGCCCCGGCGCGCCAGGCCTCGTTGAACAGGCGCTTGGTCGCGCGCACCGCGTCCGGCGAGCGCGCGGCAATGGTCGCGGCCAGCTCGCGTGCACTGGCCAGGGGATCCTCGGCGCACCGCGTGACGAGTCCAAGCGCGTGCGCCTCGGCGGCATCGAGCACGCGCGAGGTCAGCGCGAGTTCGAGCGCGACGTCGCGCGGCAGCAACTCGGGCAGGGTCGCGGTGATCGACATGTCGGGCACGAGGCCGTAGCGCGCCTCCATGATGGAGAAGCGCGCGTCGGGCGCGGCGATGCGCAGGTCGCAGCCGAGCGCGATCTGCAGCCCGGCGCCGTAGGCGACACCCCGGATGGCCGCGATAACCGGCACCGGCGCGCTCTTCCAGCCGTAGGCGACGCGCTGGGCAAGGTTGTCCGGCCCTTCGTCGCGGCGCATCAGCGTCGCCGCAACCCGCCCGGCTTCGGCGTCACCGGCAATCATCTGCCGCATCAGGCCGAGATCGAGTCCGGCGCAGAAGCTCGGGCCCGCGCCGCTCAACACGACCACGCGCACGCCCGGTTCGTGGTGAATGCGCTCGACCGCCGCCGCGATCGCTTCGAACATCTCGAGCGAGAGCGAGTTGTGCTTGTCGCCGCGGTTGAACGTGACCTCGGCGATACCCGCCTCGAGTTCGATGGTGACGAGGTCGCTCATGCGGCACCTCCGCCCTGCTCGATGCGCCAGCGGATGAGGTCGATGCGATCGTTGCCGAAGTACATGTCGTCACCGTCCAGGAACAGCGTCGGCGAACCGAAGCCGCCGCGCGCGATGAGTTCGTCGGTCGTCTCGCGCAGGCGATCCTTGTACGGCTGGCTCGCAATGGCGGCGAAGAAAGCATCGTGGTCGAGTCCGGCGGCGGCGACCGCTTTGGCCAGCACGGCGTCCTGCGAGATGTCCTCCAGATCGCCCCAGTAGCGCGCGAACACGGCGCGCGCGTAAGGCACCAGGGCGTCGTGTTCGAGGGCGAAGAACGCCCCGCGCATCGCTTTCACGCTGTTGACCGGAAAGACTTCCGGCCAGCCGATGTCGAGACCGACGAACGCGGCCCAGTCCTTGAGGTCTTTGCGCATGTAGCGCGCTTTCGGCACTACCGGCTTCTCGCGCGAGGCATAGACGCTGGGATTGACCGTGTTGAAGATGCCGCCAACCAGGATCGGCTTCCAGTCGATGACCAGGTCCAGGTCGGCAAGACGCCGCTGCGCGTACTCGAACGCGAGGTAGGTCCAGGGACTGGAGCAGTCGAAGTAGAACTCGAGACGATGACTCATCGAAGCCCTCCGCGGAAGGTGAACATGGCCGGAACCCCGCACGCGGGGCCGGGGCAAGTTATCACGATTCGACCGACGCGCCGGCGCCGGGCCGGCTACCGCGTGCCGTTTCGACCACGATGCGGCCGATGACACGCCGCGCCGCGATGTCGTCGTAGGCCGCGACGAGCTGGTCGAACGGCAGGCGCCGGCAGACGTGCGGGTTGACCGCGTCATCCGCGGCAAGCGCTTCGAGCGCACGGTCGACCGCGGCGCCGGCCACCGGGTCGATGCGCCCGTGTTCCCCCGCGCGCACGCCGATCACCGAGTACTGCTTGATCAGCACGTGGTTGACGCGCACCTCGGGGATACGTCCGCTGGCGAAGCCGATCACGAGCACGCGCGCGAATGGCGCCACGCAGCGCAGCGATTCGTCGAACACGTCGCCGCCGACCGGATCGTAGACGACATCGACCCCGCGCCCGCCGGTGAGCGCCTTGACCCGCTCGCGGAACGCGCCGTCGGCATAATCGATGACATGCGTAGCGCCCTGCGCGCGCGCCGCCGCGAGTTTCGCGGCGCCGCGCGCCATGGCAATCACCGTGGCGCCGCGCGCCCGTGCGAGGTCGACCGCGGCGAGGCCGACGCCACCGCCCGCGCCATGGACGAGGACGGTCTCGCCGGCGGCGAGGTGGCCGCGCACGACCAGGCCGACCCAGGCCGTGCGGTAGGCGACGAGGTAGGCCGCGCCGCGCGCCCAGTCCCATGCCGGCGGCAAGGAAAAACAGTGCGCGGCCTGTGCCGTCACGCGTTCGGCAGCGGCGCCGTGGCGGACCGAGCCCATGACTCTGGCGCCGGGTGCGAAACGCGTTACGCCGGCGCCGCACGCGAGCACCTCGCCGGCGAACTCCGCGCAGGGTGTGAACGGCAACGGCGGCTTGAGCTGGTAGCCCCCCTGGACCATGAGCATGTCGGGGAACCCCGGTGCGAATGCGCGCACCCCGACCAGCACCTCGCCGGCGTCCGGTAAACGGTACGGCACCGTCTCGAGAACGAGATCGTGGTAATCTCCATAAGCGTGGCAGCGCCACGCCAGCATGCTGTCATCAGTCATTCCGCGTCCGTTTCAGTGTCCAGTCCGATCACCTGGCGCCCGTCCACCGCGCGCCGTCCGCCCGCCTGCCACCGCGGCGATGTCCAGCGCCGCGAGCGCGCACGGCCCGGGTGCGGACGGCGGCACGCGCGGCATGCCGCGACCGCCGTGGGCGTGCCGCATCATAACCGCACCCCGCCGGAGTCAACGCCATGAGCCTTGTTCTCGAAGTCCCCCACGAACTCGCCGCGACGCTCAAGGCGCGCCGCCAGACCATCGGCGTGGCCGAATCGTCGACCGGCGGTCTGCTCAGCGCCGGCCTGCTCGCCGTGCCGGGCGCCTCGGCGTATTTCCTCGGCAGCACCGTCATCTACACGCTGCGCGCGCGCCGAGACCTCCTCGGGCTCACCCAGGCCACGCTCGATCGCCAGGAACCCCTGACCGAAAACTACGTGATGCTCTGCGCGGAGACCATCCGCACGCGCCTCGGCGCGACCTGGGGCCTGGCCGAACTCGGCGCAACCGGGCCGGCCGGCACGCCCTACGGCCACCCGCCGGGGATCTGCGTCGTCGCGGTGAACGGACCGGTCTCGCTCACACGGCGTATCGAAACCGGCGCCGCCGATCGCGAAGGCAACATGGCGGTCTTCGTCCGCACCGCCTTGGAGCTGCTCGGCGAAGCGCTCGCGCAGACCGCCTGATACCGCGATGGAACCGGATTTCTGGCTCGACAAGTGGGCTTCGGACCAGATCGGCTTCCACGAAGCCGCGCCGCACCCGCTGCTGGTCGCGCACTGGCCGGCGCTGGGCCTCGCCCCGGGCGCACGCGTGTTCGTCCCGCTGTGCGGCAAGTCGCTCGACCTGTGCTGGCTGGCCGAGGCCGGCTGCGAGGTCGTCGGCATCGAACTGGCCGGGGTCGCGGTCGGTGATTTCTTCGCCGAACGCGGCCTCAGCGCGCGCGCCGACGAGCGCGGCGACCTGACCCGTCATCACGCCCCGCCCTACACGCTCTACCACGGCGACTTCTTCGACCTTGACGCCGCCGAGCTCGGACCGGTCGACGCGATCTACGACCGCGCCGCGCTGATTGCACTGACGCCGGCGCAACGGCGTACCTACGCCGCGCACCTCGCGGCGCTGGCCGGCCCCGGCACGCGCATGCTCCTCATCACGGTCGCTTACGACGAGCAGGCGATCAGGCCACCGCCGTTCGTCGTGCCGGCGGCGGAGATCGGTACGCTGTTCGACGCCGACTGGCACGTCGAGACACTCGCCGAGGCGAACGCCGAGGTCAAGGGCCAGCCGGCGCGGGAATTCGTCCATCGACTCGACAGGAGGTAGCCCATGCAGGGCGAACAGGGACGCAACGCCGTCCAGCGCGGCGGCTTCGATCCGCACACGGTGTTCGAGAAGATCCTCGCCGGCGAGCTGCCGGCGACGTTCGTCTACCGCGACGACCTGGTGGCCGCGTTCATGGACATCCAGCCGATCACGCCCGGGCACACGCTGGTCGTGCCGCTGGTCAAGGCAGCCACGCTGGCCGAACTGCCACCGGCCACCGGCGAGCGCATGTTCGCCGTCGCGCAGCGCATCGGCGCCGCGATTCGCCGCACCGAGCTCGCCTGCGAAGGCATCAACCTGTTCCTCGCCGACGGCGTCGCTGCCGGCCAGACCGTATTCCACCTGCACCTGCACGTATTCCCGCGACACGCCGAGGACGGCTTTCGCTGGAAGCTGCCGGACGGCTATTACACGCCGCCGCCGCGCGAGGAGATTGCCAATACCGGGGCCGCGATCCGGGCCGCGCTGGCGTCGGGCTGAGCCCAGCGCTGCCCTCAGGCGTGCTGACGCGCGCGCAGGTACAGGTTGTTGGCGATGAGCGCGATCACGACGAGCGCGGCGCCGGCGATCTCGACCGCGGCGAAGCTGCGCCCCTGCAGCGCGCGGTAGACGAACGTCACCACCGGCATGCAGTTGATGAACAGCGTCGCGTTCAGGGCCCCGATCCGCCGCGTGCCGAAATTCCACGCCAGCATCGCCGCGAGCACGCCGACGAAAGTCAGGTAGGCGAGTTCCCAGGCGACGCTCGCAACCGCGGCCGGGCCGGGCACGGTGAGCACGCCGAGGCCGACCAGTCCCGCGGTGATCAGCGAAGTCATGATCGCACCGGGCAGCATCGTGAGCACGGTGATTCGCCACACCGACCAGCCGGACAGGCGCCCCAACCCCATGGTGTAGGCCACCCAGCACACCGCGCCGACCAGCACGATGAGATCGCCGAGCAGCGCGCGCGGTGACTCGACCAGCGTCAGGCTGCCCTTGGTCACGACCAGTAGCACGCCGGTGAAGGCGGCCAGGATGCAGGCCACGGTAACCGGCGCCGGACGCAGCCCGCGCAGGATCCACAGCACCAGCGCCGCGATCATCGGCTGCATGGTGACGATGACCACGGCATGCTCGGCACGCGACATCGACATGCCGATGAACGTGAGCAGCGGCGAGCCGCAGATGCCGACCACGCCGAGCGCCGCGGCGATCCAGCCGTGGCCGCGATAACTCAGCGCGCCCCAGCCCTCGCGCACCACCAGCACCACCGCCAGGCACAGCGCCGCGACGAGGTAGCGCGTGGCCGTGATGTGGAAGGGGTCGACGGCGCCGAAAGCATCCTTGGCGAGCGGCAGCTGCACGCCCCAGGTCATGGTGGCGAAAAGGGCTGCGGCGAGGCCGAGCCCGAATTGGGGCTTCATCGACGAACGGGATCCTGTGCTGGCGGTCGGGCCGTGGCTGGCGACGGCGTGGCGCCGCCGCGGCGACCTCAATGCGGGCGAGCGCGCATTGTACGCGTCCGCGCCGGCGGCCGCCCGCTCAGGCCGCGTCGGGCACGCCAGCGCCGCGCTGCGCGGCGCGCGCGCGGCCCAGCAGGAACAGCACCACGGAGAGGTTGACCAGGTTCCAGCCGATGCCGTGCACGAAGGCCACGGCGTACGAACCGGTCCAGTCGTAGATGGCGCCCGAGGTCCAGCCGCCGAGCGCCATGCCGGCAAGCGTCGCGAGGATGATCTGGCTGAGCCGGCTCGCGGCCTCGGACTCGGGGAAGAACTCGCGCACGATGAGCGCGTAACAGGGCACGATGCCGCCCTGGAACAGGCCGAACAGGGCCGAGACCAGGTACAGCGAGGTCAGCGTGTCGGCAGGCAGGAACAGCACCAGCGCAATGCCCTGGGCGGCGGAACCGATGAGGATCGTGCGCAGGCCGCCGAGACGATCGGAGACGAAGCCGAACGCGAGGCGCGAGACGATACCGCAGCCGAGCATCAACGAGAGCATCTCCGCGCCGCGCGCCGCGCCGTAGCCGCGGTCGCCGCACAGCGAGACCAGGTGGACCTGTGGCATCGCCATCGCCATGCAGCAGCCGAGACCGGCCACGCAGAGCAGCCCGAGCAGGCCGTTGGGCGTCAGGCCCAGCGTCGCCGGCGTGCCCGCGCTGCCGCCACTGCCGCTGATGCGGTTGTCGCCGACCGGGCGGCGCCTGAGCAGCAGCAGCAGGGGCAGCATGATGCCCGCACTGACCACGCCGATGGTGATGTAGGTCTCACGCCAGCCGCTTTCGGCCATCATGTCGATCATCACCGGCGGCCACAGCGCGCCGGCGACGTAGTTCCCGCACGCGCAGATCGCGACGGCGAGGCCGCGCCGGCGCGTGAACCACTTCGAGATGTCGGCGATGAGCGGGGCAAACACGATGGCGCAGCCGAAGCAGCCGATCTGCACGTGCGCGAGGTTGAACGCGAGCATGCTCTCGCTGAGGCCCGCCTGTGCGTAGGACAGGCCGAGCGCCACGGCGGAGACGGCCAGCGGCAACACGACGCCGAAGCGATCGACCACGCGCCCGGCGACGATGCCGCCGATACCGAATCCGGCCATGACCATGGTGTAGGGCACCGAGGCACCGGCCCGCGTAATGCCGAGATCGAGCTGGAAGGCCGGCATCGCGACCACCACCACGAACATGCCGGCGCCGCCGACCGTCGTCAGGGCAAGGCAGGTCGCGAGGCGCAGCCAGGCATAGCCGGAATCGATGTGTGCGGTCTTCATGGGCAGAACGGACGGCGGGCGGAGCCGGCACGATACGCGATTTCCGCGCGCGTGGACATCAGCGCCCCTGGCCCGCGGCAAAGCGTCCGTAGCGGTGCAACAGCGCCGGCATCACGAGCAGGTTGAGCAGCGTCGAGGACACCAGGCCGCCGACGATGATCGCGGCCATCGGCCCCATGATCTCGCGTCCCGGGTTGTCGCTGTCGATGGTCAGCGGCAGCATCGCGAGCGCCGTCACGAGCGCGGTCATGAGGATAGCCGGCAGCCGCTCGCGTGCGCCGCGCAGCACCGTGTCCAGGTGCCAGGGCTCGCCTTCGACGCGCACCAGGTGGTCGTAGTGCGAGACCAGCATGATCGAGTTGCGCACGGTGATGCCGAACAGCGTCACGAAGCCGACGATCGAGCCGACCGAGACCACGCCACCGCCGAGCATCACCGCGAGCACGCCGCCGAGCAGCGAGAACGGCAGGTTGAACAGGATCAGGAGCAGGTATCGCAGGCGGCCGACCGCCATCAGGATCAGCAGCAGCACGCCGACCGTGCAGACCAGAGCGTGCAGCACCAGTTCGCGCCGCGCACTGGCCTGCTCGACCGCGGCCCCGGTGAACTCGGCATGCATGCCCTCGTCGAACGCGATCTCGGCGAGCACGCGCTCGCGCAGCTCGTCGAGGAAGCTGCCGAGATCGCGCCCGGCGACCTCCGCGGTCACCACCTGCAGGCGCTGGCCGTCGCGATGCAACACGTTGTAGCGTCCCGCCGTCTGGCGGATGGTCGCGACGTCACCCAGCGTGACCGCACCGGCGGCGTGCCGGGCGACGACCAGTCCGGCCAGCGCCTCGACCCGCGCACGGGTCGCCGGCGGCAGCATCATGGTCACCGGCACGCGGCGATTGCCGCGATGGATTTCCCCCAGTTCGTGGCCGGCGTAGGCGGCTTCGACGGCGGCCAGCGCGTCGGCCGCGCTGACGCCGTGACGGGCCAGGCGCCCCGGGTCGAGCGCGATGCTCACGTTGGGCGTGGTGTGCGCGGCACGCAGGCGTACGTTGCGCGCACCCGGCACCCGGGCGGCGAGCGCCGCGATCTCCGCACCGGTGCGATCGAGTGCTTCGAGATCGCGCCCGAACAGGTTCACCACGACCGGCGCGGTGTAGCCCGAAATGGTCTCGTCGATACGCTCGGTGAGAAAAGTGTTGGCCTCGAAACTCCAGCCGGCGTGGCTGGCAAGCACCTCGCGCAAGGCTTCCAGCACGGCCTGCTGGCGCGGCCCGCTCATCGGTTCGAGCGCGACCTCGTACTCGCTGTAATGGCTGCCGTAGGTATCCGCGCCGCGCTCGGCGCGCCCGGCCCACTGCGACACCGAACGCACACCGTCGATGGCGAGAAAAGCCCGCGTGACGTTGCCGCCCATGCGCAGTGATTCGTCGAGCGAAGTTCCGGGCAGGGCCGTGGTGTGCACGATGAAATGACCTTCACGCAGGTCCGGCAGAAAGCGCGCGCCGAAGCCCGGCATGATGATGACGACGGCCAGCGCGCAGGCCGCGCTCGCGGCGAGCGCGACACCCGGCCGCCGCGCCAGCGCGGCCACCGCGCGGCCGTACCACGGGTTGATCGCACGGAACACCGGCGCCTCGGCACGCTGCCCGCTGCGCCCGGCGAGCAGGGCCACGCACAGCGCCGGCGTCACCGTCACGGCAACCACGAGCGAGGCGATGACGGCGAGGATGTAGGCGAGTCCGAGCGGCGCGAACAGTCGTCCGCTGACGCCGCCGAGGAGCAGCAGCGGCACGAACACCAGCGCGACGATGAAGGTCGCGTAGACCACCGAACCGCGCACTTCGAGCGAGGCGGACAGCGCGACCTCCTCGAACGAGGTGCCGGGCAGCGCGGTGCGCAGGCGGCGATAGATGTTCTCGGTATCGATGATGGCATCGTCGACGACCTCGCCGAGCGCGATGGCGAGTCCGCCGATGACGAGCACGTTGAGATTGACCCCGCTCTCGACCAGCACGACCACCGCGGCGAGCAAGGACAGCGGGATGGCGAGTGCCGAGATCAGCGCCGTGCGCCAGTCGTACAAGCCGACCAGCAGCACCAGCAGGACCAGCGTACCGCCGACCAGCAGGTGCCGCGCGATCTCACCGATCGCGGTCGTGATGTAGCGCGCCGGCACGAACAGCTCGCCGTGCAGGGTCACCTCCTGCTGGGCAAGCACCGGCGCGAGGTCGGCCAGCGCCTGCTCGAGCGCGTTGGAGACCGTCAGGGTATTCGCACCGAGCTGGCCGATGACCATCATCACCACCGCCGGCCGCCCCATGATCTGCGCCGCGCTGATGCGCGGCAGGCCGCCCCAGGCAACGTCGGCAACGTCCTCGACGCGGACACGCTCGAGCCCGCGTGCGCGCACGATGGCGCTGCCCAGGCGTTGCGGGTCGAGTTCGTCGCCGCTCGCCGTGATCGCGATCTGCTGGCTCGCATTCTCGACAACGCCGAGCCCCGGGCGCGCCGCGGCGCGGGCGACCGCCGCGGCCAGCTCGTCGAGGCCGAGCCGGTGGCGGGCGAGCGCGTTAACGTCGGGGGCGACGACGAGCGCGCGTTCGACGCCGCCGAAGACGTTGACGTCGGCGACACCGGCGACGCCGAGCAGGCGCGGCACGACGACCGTCTCGGTGATGTCGCGCAGGCGCATGAGGTCATCGTCACTCACCGTCAGCCCGATGGTGCGCACCGTCGCCGACGATGATGCGAGCGGCGCGATGACCGGCTCGTGCGCCGCGGCCGGCAGGCGCGCACGCGCACCGGCGAGGCGCTCGGCAACCTGTGCGCGGTTGCGGTAGGTGTCGCTGTGCTCGTCGAACACGAGCGTGACGATGGACAGGCCCTGGATGGACTCCGAGCTGACGTAGGCGAGGTCGACGAGGCCGCCGAGCGCGGCCTCCAGCGGTTGCGTGACGCGCGCCTCGACCTGCTCGGCGGTGAAGCCTGGCGCCTCGGTCTGCACCACGACGAGCTTGGGCGCGAACTCGGGGAAGATGTCGAGGCCAGCGTCGCCGAGGCGTACCAGGCCGTAGGCGATCAACGCCACCGCTAGCGTCAGCACGACGGCGCGGCGTTCGATCGAGAAGCGGACGAGCTGGCTGAGCATGGGATCGAACGGAGACCAGGCCGCGGCGCCGGCTCAGTCGTCGTCCTCGTCGGGAATCGCGCCGCGGAACTCCTCGGCGAGCAGGGTCTGCGCACCACGCGTGACCACGCGCGCGTCACCGGCCGCCGACGCCGGCAGGAACGCCGCGGCCAGGCCCGGCGGCTGCGCCGGCAAGGCGACGCGCTCGAACAGCGCCGCCTCACGCTGCACGAAATACCAGCGCCGCCCGCCGTGCCAGACCACCGCGCCGTCCGGCAGCAGGACACCCTCGAGCGGTTCGTGCGCGGTCTCGGCCCAGACGTCGACATGCATGCCGTGGCGCAGCGCCGGCGCCGCGACGACCGCGTGCCAGCTGGCGCGATTGCTGCCGGCGAGCACGGCCGGCGCGGGCGCGACGACACGCGCCGCGCGGGCCTGCTCGCGCACACCGTCGATACCGACCGCGACGCCGGCGGGCGGTTCCCCGGCCGCCCCGAGCGCGAAGGTCACGAGCGCCGTCTCGCCGCTTGCGAGCGCCGCCGCGAGCGCACTGCCCGGGGCCGTGCGTGCGACGAGTTCCCCGCCCCATTGCGTCGCCAGCACCTGCTCGGCCTGCGCGACGTGCTCGGCGAGCTGCAGCGCCCGCTCGCGCTCGCGCCGGGCGGCGAGTTCGAGTTCGGCAATCTCGCGGGCCGCGCCGAGCTGCCCCTGGCCGGCCAGTCCGCGCAGCCGCGCGAGGCGTTCGCGCACGACTGCGAGCGTCGCCGCCTGCGCGTCACGACGCTCGCGGGCGAGCGTCAGCGCCGCCTGTTGTGCGGCGAGCACGAGGTCGTCGGCGACGATGCCGACGACCTGCCGTTCGGGGCTGAGCATCGTCGTACCGAGGCGCTCGCTGGCGACGCCGGCGAGGGCCTGCTCCGCGTCATCGAGGCGCACGTAGCGCCGCCCGGCCGCCACCACCACGCGCTGCGGAACAGCGTCGTCATCGTCGTCGTCGTCATCCTGGCCGTCGTCATCGTCCCCGGCGGCTGCCTGCGTGGCTTCGTCGAACGCGCCGGGGACCGGTACGCCGGCGTCCTCGAGCAGGCCCAGGCGCAGAGCACCGAGCGCCAGCAGGAAACCGCCGGCGATACCGAGCAACAGCAACATTGCGCGATTCATCGGCGCGCCTCCTGCGTGTTTTCGCCTTCGTGGTAGAGCGCGCGGAGATAGTCCGCGAAACCGCCGCCGTCGAGCGGCAGCGCCGCGGCGCGCTCGAGCGCGAGCAGCGCGCGCCGGTAGGCCGCCTCCACCTCGACGGCGCGCAACGCGACCTGCGCGCGCTGCAGCTCGGCACGCTTGAGCATCAGTCCATCATAGAGGCCGTCGGCCTGCTGGCGCGCGATCGCTTCGATGCTGTCCTCGACCTGCGCCGCCGTGCGTTCGAGCGCCGCGCGCAGCGTACGCTGCGCCTGCCACGCCGCGTACGCCTGCTCGACGCCGGCGACGAGTTCGTACTGGACCTGCTCGACCGCCGCCCGCGCCGCGTCGCGGCGCGCCGCCGCCGCGGCGATGGCCGCCTTCTGGGTCGCGAACAGGGGTACGACGATACCGCCGACCAGTGACCACAGGTGATCGCCCTGGTCGAAGAAGTAACCCGGTGAGAGTTCGATATCCGGGTATTGCGCGGCAATCGCGAGTTCGAGGTCGCGCTCGGCCTCGTCGTAGGCCGCGAGCGCCGTCAGCATGCGCGGGTGATGACCGAGCGCATGGGTCTGCACCGCCGCCGCCGATGGCCAGTCGCCGGGCTCGGCACGCGCCGCGAGGCGCACCTCGCCGAGCGCGGCGGGCGGCAGCGCGAGCGCCGCGGCGAGTTCCGCTCCGCTGATGGTCACGCGCGCCAGCCGGTCGAGGCGGTCGAGCCGCGCCCCGTTGGCCTCGAGCCGCAGCGACTGCCATTCGAAGGCGTCGGCGAGGCCCGCCCGGGCACGCGTCTCGGCGAGCGTGACGGCCTCGTCGAGCAGTGCCGCCTGCGCTTCGCGTGCGCGGTCGGCGCCGCGCGCGGCGGCCAGTGCCGCGGCCGCCCGGCAGGCGCGGTCGCGGGCGGCCCACGCCGCCTCGAGCAGCGCGCTGCGCGCCGCGACGATGCGCGCATCGGCCTGGCCGACACGGATACGCCGCCGGTCGACCGGGCTCCACAGGTAGTCGATGCCAGGCCCGATGCCGTAGTGGTTGTCGTCACCGGGGTCCTGGTCGGAGTTGTAGCTGAGCCCGACGCTGACGCGCGGGTTGGGCCGCTGCCCGGCAACCACGCGCTCGGCCTCGCGCGCGGCGAGTTCGGCGCGGGCGCGTGCGAGCGCGCCGGAGCGCGCCGCGGCGACGAGCCCGAGTTCACGGCACGACCATGCCGGCGGCGGCCATGACACGTCCGGCGCATGGCGCGCCAGGAGCGCAGCGTGCGCGGCGTCATCGAGGCGCGCCGCGGCGCGCGCCGCGGGCACGGCGCCGGTATCGAGCGGCGCCGGCTCGTAGTGCTCGAAGGCACAGCCGGCCAGCGTGACGACGCAGGCCAGCGCCGGGAGCGGCAGCGCACGCGGCACGGCGCGGCGGACTATCGGCACGCGGAAGCTCATCGGCGCTGCGGGTGATCGGCGGGAACGAACGGCGGACCGGGACGGCAGGGCGCGCGATTATACCCGGTCCGCCGCCGTGCCCGGTCAGCGCTCGTCCCGATCGAACAGCGCCGGAGCGTCCTGCTTGACCTTGGCGTCCTCGGTCCAGTAGCGCCGCGCCCAGATGCCCTGGTAGGGCTCGTCCTCGACCGGCATGCGCCAGGAGCGCACCTGGGCCTCGGCCAGCACGACCGAGCACAGCGCGCGCGGCTGATCGTCGGTGCCGTCGACGTAGGCGTTGGCGTCGTCGACGGGAATGTAGCGCTGCGCGATGCGCCGGTAGCGATCGCGCCAGGCATCGTCCTCGCCGACCTCGTGATCGATGCGCGCGCGTCCGCGCACCACGACCTTGCGATAGGGCAAGGCCGGTTCATCGATACTCAGGGCGACGCGGTTGTCGTTGCGGATGTGGCGCAACCATTCCGAATGCTGACGCGGCGTGAACCAGATGCGGCCTTCATCGTGGATGTACCAGATCGGCGTCACCAGCGGCGCGCCGTCGGCATCGACGGTCGCAATGTTCATGATCATGCCCGGTTCATCCAGGAACCGGTCGCGTTCGCTCTCGTTGAGCCTGGGCATGGCACTCCTCCCCTCTGCGCGGCGGCGCACGATGCACCGCCCGAGTGCCGATTAAAACCGATCCGGCGCCGCGCGCCTACGCGCGCTCACTCGCCCGGTCCGACCTCCCATTCCTGCCGGTCCATCACCTGGCCCATGGTCTTGCCCGGCTCGAGCTGCCCCTGGTAGATGAGGTAGCGCCCGCCGGGCTCGTCGTTGACGGCCGGGCTCTCGACCCAGATCCACAAGTGCCCGGAGTAGGTATCGAGGATCAGGGCCTTCTCGGTTCCGTACTCGAGACCGCTGTCGATGGCGATGGCCTGGAAGCGGCCTTCCTGGGCGCGGACCAGGCCTGGCACGGCCAGGCAGAGCAACAACAAGACGGAGGCGACACGCGATTTCATGAAGGGCATCCTGCGATTCAAGGTGAGTCGGCCGGCATCTCGGGGCCCACCGCGTAGAGCAGCGGCGCAGGAGGCGCGAGGGTAGTGGCGAGCACCTTACCGGTCAGGCGGGCGCGTATCCAGGGCAGCGCGGCCGCGTAGAGCGCCGGGTAGCGCGCCAGGATCGGCGCATCGAGCGCGACGGTGCTGCCGTCGCGCGCGGCGGCAAGCAGCGCGCCCGGCGTGCGCCACGCGCCGCGCTCCAGCAGCGTCCAGTCGAGCACGTGACCGGCGCGGGCATGCGCGTGCAGCGCCGCGGCGAGCGCACGCACTTCGGTCAGCACGCCGGCGCAGGCGCGGTCGAGCAGCTTGCGATGACGGCCGTCGCCTCGTGCGCAGCCCAGTGCGTCATCGCCCGTGGGCAGTGCATCGACCACGCCGTCGGCACGCGGCGGCGCGGCGGGCGGCGCGGCAGGCACGCCGCCGGCGCCTGCCGACGCACCATCGAGCGCACCATCGAGCGCACCATCGAGCGCGCGGTCCAGCGCCGCGAGCTGCGGCAGCGACCGGCGCGGCGCCGGCGCCGTGCCGCGGCAGTCGAATTCCAGACACAGGCGCGCGAGCACGTCGCGCTCGAGCGCACGACGCTCGGAGGGGCGCGGCGGAACGAGCGCGAACTGACGTGCCGGGCGCTGCCCGACGATCACCCGCAGGCCCTGCTGCGGATCGTTGATCAGCAGCACCCGCGCGCCGCGCCGCGCCGCCGCCGCGGCGGCCTCGAGGCGCGCGATGTACTCGCGCGTGCCGCGTGACCACGAGGCATCCCCTCTACTCCCCTGCAACACCGCCCGGTGGCGCGCGACCAGCGCGTCCACGGCGAGTTCGACGAAGCGCGCGCGCGTCGCCGCCGCGGCGCCGCGCAGCGCATCGAGCGCGTGCACCAGCGGCGCGCTCGGATCGAGCGTGGCGTTGGCGAGCGGCGCGACCAGCAGGAACAGGCCGAGCCCGCACGCGCAGCGGGTCACGAAGCGGCATCGTTGCATGTCCCTCGATAGCGGCCGGTAGAGCCACGGGTTGACCCGCGCGGCCGCTGCGCGAGCCGTGGGCCGACGCGAGGCCGCACGGTACCCCGCTGCCCCGGCAGCCCGCGGCGCCAGCGCGCTCAGGGCAGGCCCGCCATGACCTGCAGAATGGCGTAGTGATCCTCGAACAGCCGGGCGGGCGCCAGCCGGTCGCGCGCGACCCAGGCGGCGGCGCTGGCGTCGTCGGCGCCGGCCACCACCGGGCGCTCGGCCAGCGCGCTCAGGTCGTAATGGAAGACATGAGTGATGGTGCGCCCGCGCAGCGAGCGCTGCGGCGCGTCGAACACGCGGCTCGCGCGCAGGCAGACCGGCTCGGCCACCAGGCCGGTTTCCTCGGCCAGCTCGCGGCGTGCGCCGGCCTCGAGGGTTTCGCCGGCATCGATGAAACCGCCGGGGAGCGCCCACAGGCCTTTACCCGGGGCGCGCTCGCGTTCGATCAGGAGAATCTCGTCGCGCCAGGTGACCAGGGCATCGACGGTCACGAATACCGGCGGGTAGGGCGCAAGGGCCCAGCTCTCGCGAAAGCGGCGGATGAAGTCGGCCTCTTCGCGCAGGCGCCGTCCCGCCGCGCTCTCGCGCCAGTCGAGCAGCGCGGCGAGCTGTGCCGCGCTCACGTGCGCGGCGAGGCTTTCGCGCGGCGGCGCGGACGGCTCCAGCAGCGCCTCGCGCACATGCCGCTCGCGCTCGGCAAAGCCGGCCGCCGGACCGAGCTGCTGCCAGGTGACGGGCCACGGCGGCGCCGCGTCACCGACGATGCCGATCCGGGCGGCGCTGCCTGCTGCGGCGCCGACGGCCGCCGCGATCGCCGCCTGCCAGCGGCTGCGGTCATAAGGGACGTCGCGTACCGGGAGCACGCCGGGTGTCGCCTGTACCGGCCAGTCCGCCAGCAGCATGCCTGCGCGCTCGCGCGTGCTCCACGGCGTATTCAGCGTCGGCGCGGCCTCGGCGCCGAGAATCAGCGCGAAGACCGGCACCTCGTGCGCGGCGGCAGCGAGGAGCGCGGCACGGTGCCCGGCATGCGGCGGCTGCATCGGCGCGGCGACCACCACGGCGTCGAGCGCGGTCACGGCTGAGCCCTCGAGCGGACCACGGCACGCCGCCCCGGCCGTGCGCGCATCACCGTTCAGAGCGCGTGCGCGAGCAGCGCCAGCGCCTGCTCGTGGAGCGCCGCATCGGCGGCGGCGATGGCGCGCCCCCCGCTGCGCAGCGGGCGCCCTGCCCAGTCGCTGACCATGCCGCCGGCCGCCTCGACAATGGGAATGACGGGAGCGACATCGTAGTAGCCGAGATTGGCCTCGACGACGAGGTCGACGTAACCCGCCGCGAGCAGCGAGTAACCGTAACAATCGGCGCCGAAGCGGGTCAGCCGCACGCGTGCGGACAGCGCCGCGAAGGCCTCGGCTTCCGCGCCAGGCGCGAACATCTCGGGGGTGGTCGCGAACAGGGTCGCCGCGGCAAGCGCCGTGCCGCGCCGGCAGCGCAGCGGCGTGACACCGTCGGCGCGCACCAGTTCGGCGCGGCCGCCACCGCCGATGAAGCGGTCACCGACGAACGGCTGGCTCATCATGCCGTAGCGCGGCACGCCGGCTTCCAGCAGGCCGATCAGCGTGCCCCAGGTCGGCATGCCGCAGACGAACGAGCGCGTGCCGTCGATCGGATCGATGATCCAGCTGTAAGGACCACGTGCCGGCTTGTCCGCCTCCTCCTCGCCGAGGATGCCGTGGTCCGGGTAGCGCGCCGTGATGGCCGCGCGCAGGGCCGACTCGGCCGCACGGTCGGCGGCCGTCACCGGATCGAAACCGCCCGTGCCATCCTTGTTGTCGATGGCGACGCCGGCGCGGAACCGCGGCAGCGTCTCGGCCGCGGCGACGTCGGCAAGTTCGGCGAAGAAGGGCCACAGTTCGGTTGCGTCGATTGGCGTCATCGGGGCGGCAGCAGGTCATATGATCAGCGCGCATGATGTCATCGCCAACGCGAATTTTCCAAAGCCCGCGGATCGCACCACGGCGCCCCGCCGGCGCGGATAGTGAGCGCTCCGGGTTCACGCTATGATGGCGCCCCGCTGACGCACGGTCCGTGCGGCGGACAGCGGGCGCGGGAGCGCCCGGCGCCCTGTGCCGCTCCGGGATCACGCCGCACGACGGCCCGGCGCCGCCGGCGCCACCACGACAGCGAACGAACCTGAGACCGCTGCGAGTCACCATGAAGAACCTGATTGCGTCCGTCTACGAGCGCGCCATCCTGCGCCACCCGCTGCTGGCCCTGCTGGTCCTCGCCGCCATTCTCGCGTTCTTCGCGCGCGGTCTGCCGCACTTCGACCTCGACGCCTCGGCCGACGCACTGCTGCTCGAAAGCGACGAGGACCTGCGCGATTTCCGCCAGGTCAGCATGCGCTACGAGGCGCGCGAATTCCTCTTCATCGCCATCGTGCCGCCGGAGGACATCCTCGCCCCGGCCACGCGCGAACTCGTCGCGCAACTGCGCGACGACATTGCACGCATCGAGCAGGTGCACGACATCAACTCGATGCTCGACGTGCCGCTGGTGACCAACGTGCCGGGTTCGCTGGCCGACGTCGTCAACAATTTCCGTACCCTGCGCCAGGCCGACGTCAACCTCGAGCGCGCGCGCGAGGAACTGACGCAGAGTCCCATCTACAAGAACCTCGTCGCCAGCGCCGACGGCAAGATCACGGCCATGCAGATCTTCCTCGACGACCACCCGGAGCTGCCGCGGCTGCGCCGCCTGCGCGACGAACTGCTCTACAAGAAGACCACCACCGGTCTCAATCCCCAGGAAGTCCTGGAACTCGAGCGGCTGCGCCCGGAGTACGAGCAGGCCAAGGAAGAAGCCGAGGCGCAGACCCACGCCGCGATCGAGCAGATTCGCGCCGTCATGGACACCTACGACGACAGCGGCACCGAACTCTATCTCGGCGGCGTTCCCATGATCGCCGACGACATGGTGACCTACATCGCCAACGACCTGACCGTGTTCGGCGCCGGCGTGTTCATCTTCCTGGTCGTGATGCTGACGCTGATCTTCCGCGAAGCGCGCTGGGTCGTGCTGCCTTTCGCGACCTGCATCTACGCGAGCGTGGTCATGCTCGGCCTGCTCGGCCTGGTCGGCTGGAAAGTCACCATCATCTCCTCGAACTTCATCGCGCTGATGCTGATCATCACGATGTCGATGAACATTCACCTCGTGGTGCGCTACCGCGAGCTGTTCCGCGACCACCCGGAAGCGAGCCACTACGAACTGGTCCGGCTGACCATCCACAACATGGTGCTGCCGTGCCTGTACACCGCGGTCACCACCATCATCGCCTTCACCTCGCTCGTCGTCTCCGACATCAAGCCGGTGATCGACTTCGGCTGGATGATGACCATCGGCCTGTCGGTCGTGTTCGTGAGCTCTTTCGTGCTCTTCCCGAGCATCTTGTTGCTGACGAAGAAGCGCGCGCTGCGGCGCCCCGAAGGCGACAGCTACGCGTTCACCGCCGCGCTGGGCCGCTTCACCGAGAACCACGGCCGCCTGGTGCTGGTGCTTGCGCTGGTGCTCGCCGTAATGGGCGTGAGCGGCATGCAGCGGCTCGAGGTGGAGAACAGCTTCATCAGCTACTTCAAGGACGACACCGAGATCTACCAGGGCTTGAAGCTGATCGACCAGAAGCTCGGCGGCACGACGCCGCTGGACATCGTGCTCAAGTTCCCGGAGCGTGCGGCTGACAGCGACCTGGGCGACCTCGACGACGACCTCGCGGCCATGTTCAGCGAAGTCCAGAACGAGTCGGCCAAGGCCGATTCGTGGTTCACCCCGGAGAAGATCGACCGCATCAAGGCCGTGCACGACTACCTCGACGCGCGCCCCGAGATCGGCAAGGTGCTGTCACTGGCCTCGACGCTGCGCGTGGCCGAAGAACTCAACGGCGGGCGCGAGTTCACCGCGTTCGAACTCAACGTCATCTACAAGCGCATCCCGCCGCCGGTGCGCGCGGCCATGATCGATCCCTACGTATCCATCGATCACGACGAAGCGCGCATCGCCGTGCGCATCCACGACACCCTGCCCGACCTGCGCCGCAACGAGCTGCTGAAGGAGATCAACGAGGACCTCGCAACGAAGTTCGGCATGGAAAGCGACGAGTACGAAGTGACCGGCCTGCTGGTCCTTTACAACAACGTGCTGCAGAGCCTGTTCCGCTCGCAGATCATGACGTTGGGCGCAGTCATGATCGGCATCATGCTGACCCTGATGATCCTGTTCCGCTCCTTCACCGTGGCGCTGGTCGGCATCATTCCGAATGCCATCGCGGCGGCCAGCATCTTGGGCTTCATGGGCTGGATGGGCATCCCGCTCGACATCATGACCATCACCATCGCCGCGATCACCGTCGGCATCGCGGTCGACGACTGCATCCACTACCTGTACCGTTTCAAGACCGAGCTGCCGCGCCTGCAGGACCCGATCGAGACGATGCACTACTGCCACGACAACATCGCCAAGGCCGCTTACTACACCACGCTCACGGTGACGGTCGGCTTCTCGATCCTGGTGCTGTCGAACTTCATTCCGACCATCCTGTTCGGTGTCCTCACGGCATTCGCGATGATCATCGCGCTACTCGCCGCCCTGACCCTGATGCCCAAGCTGATCCTCGCCTGGCGTCCGTTCGACGCGCCGCGGGAAGAAGACTACTGAGCACGCCGGGGTTGCGTGCGGGGCGCGCCGCCGCCGGCCGCGGCGGCGCCGTGTTGGCACTACAATGAAGCAAAAGCATCAGATGCCTGCTGCATATGTTCATAAGTTATTTGCTTATGACTTTTCGGTCTAATATGGTTCGGAGACCGGTTGCTCACGCCACCGTTCAATCGAGGAGGTCGGTCATGCGTTTCAATCATTCCGTTCGGTCACGCGGTCACGCGGGATTCGCCGCGGGGCTCGTGCTTGCACTCACGTTGTTCGCGCCGTCGGCGTTCGCCGACGAGACCTGTAACTCGCCCTACATGGCCAAGATTGTCGGCCAGGAGGACTACGTCTACGTCTGGACGCTGGGTATTCCGGGCCTCGGCGACGAGCAGGACAAGCTCGTCACGATCGACGTCAACCCGGCATCGGAGCGCTACGGCACCATCGTGCACACGCTATCGGTCGGCGGCCGCAACGAAGCCCATCACTCGGGCCTCACCGACGATCGCCGTTACCTGTGGGCCGGCGGCCTCGATACCTCGAAGATCTTCATCTTCGACATCGCCACCGACCCCGCCAAGCCGCGGCTGCACAAGACCATCACCGACTTTGTCGACAAGACGGGCGGCGTGGTCGGCCCGCACACGACCTACGCCCTGCCCGGGCGCATGCTCGTCACGGGGCTCTCCAACCACGAGGACCATGGCGGCGTGACCGCGATGGCCGAGTACACGAACGAGGGCGAGTACGTCGCGACCTACTGGATGCCCAAGGACGGTGCACTGCAGGGTGCGGTCAAGAGCGGCCAGTTCGCCGATGGCTTCGGCTACGACGTGCGCGCGCTGCCGCGCCTCAACGCCCTGGTCAGTTCCTCCTTCACGGGCTGGAACAACTACATGATGGATCTCGGCAAGATGATGGCCGATCCGGAAGCAATGAAGCAGTTCGGCAACACGGCGGTGGTGTGGAACCTGCACACGCGCCAGCCCAAGGTCGTGCTCGACGTGCCGGGCGCGCCGCTCGAGGTGCGCTGCGCCTGGGGCTCCTCGAACGATTACTGCTTCACGACGACCGCGCTGACCTCGAAGATCTGGTTGATCTACCACGAGGACGGCAAATGGGCCGCGAAGGCCGTGGCGGATATCGGCGACGCCTCGAAGATCCCGCTGCCGGTCGACATCTCCATCTCGGCCGACGACGAACTGCTGTGGGTCAACACCTGGAACGACGGCATGACGCGGCTGTTCGACGTGTCCGATCCGCATGCGCCGAAGGAGATCTACACCAAGAAGATCGGCGACCAGGTCAACATGGTCTCGCAGAGCTGGGACGGCAAGCGCGCCTACTACACCTCGTCCCTGCTGGGTAACTGGGACAAGAAGGACGGCGCGCCGGGCGACCTGCAGTACTTCAAGGCCTACACCTGGAACGGCGAGCAGCTGGAGCAGAAGTTCGCCATCGACTTCCTGGCGCAGAAGCTCGGCCGCCCGCACCAGATGCGCTTCGGCGCCCGTGCCCTGTACGCCGATGCCGCCGATGCCGAGGAAGATGCCGCGCCGGCACTTGCCGCCAACGACTGAGCCGCGCGACGCCGTGGCACCCAGGACCCGGGCGCGCCGCCGCGCGCCCGGCCTGCGCATCCTCGCGCTGTGCGCTGCCCTGGCCGGCGGCAACGCCGGGGCCGCGCACCCGCACGGCGCGGGACACGGCGACGCCGCGGTACTCGCCCCTGGCTACGGCGCACTGTCCTACGAGGCGCCGCAGCCCGGCAGCTACCGGCTGCCACCACTCGGTGCGGCCAGCGACGGCGCGGTCGTCGACTCGCACGGCCAGGCGCGCACCCTGCACGAGCTGTTCGGCGACCGGCTGACCCTGCTCGCGTTCATCTACACCAGCTGCAACGACGTCAACGGCTGTCCGCTCGCGACCTTCGTCATGGGCCAGATGGCGAAGCGTCTGCAGCGCGACCCGGCCATCGGCGATGCCTTGCGCCTGGTCAGCTACAGCTTCGACATCGAGCACGACACGCCCGCGGTGCTGGAAAAATACGCCAGCGCGTTTCGCCCCGAGGGTGCGCACTGGGACTTCGTCACCGCACCCGACGCAGCGACGCTCGAACGCACCCTCGCCGCCTACCAGCAGTCCTTCCAGAAGAGCGGCGGCCACACTTTCGCGCACATCCTGCGCGTGTTCCTGATCGACGCCGAGCAGCGCATCCGCAATATCTACAGTACCGCCTTCCTGCACGCCGACACCGTCGCGGCCGACGTGCGTACGCTGCTCATCGAAGCCGGGCGCCTCGATGCCGCGGCCGCGGCGCAGCCGGCGCAGAAGACGAACGGCGGCCGCGACCCGGCCGATCCACACCTCGGCCTGCCGCCGGACAGCGCCATGAACGGACCGCCGCCGACGGCCGCGCAGGCCGCGCTCGGCGCCCGCCTGTTCTTCGACCGGCGCCTGTCGCACAACCGCACGATCTCCTGCGCCATGTGCCACGTGCCGGCGCAGGGCTTCACCGTCAACGAGCTCGCCACCGCGGTCGGCATCGAGGGCCGCACGGTCAAGCGCAACGCGCCGACGCTGCTCAACTCGGCCTGGCTCGACAATCTCTTCCACGACGCCCGCGAGACCCGCCTCGAACACCAGGTGTGGTCGCCGCTGCTCGCGCACAACGAGATGGCCAACCCGTCGGTGGGCTACGTCATCGATAACCTGGCGCAGTGGTCGGGCTATCGCGAGGCGTTCCGCGAGGCCTTCGATGCCGACATCGACATGGAGTCGATCGGCGCCGCGCTCGCGGCCTATCAACGCACGCTCGTCGCCGGCGGCTCGCCCTTCGATCGCTGGCATTTCGGCGGTGAGGAGGACGCCGTCGGTGCGGACGTCAAGCGCGGCTTCGCCCTGTTCCGCGGCAAAGCCGGGTGTATCGCCTGTCACACCATGGACGACGGCCATGCCCTGTTCACCGACCAGGCGCTGCACAACACGGGTATCGGCTACGCGGCATCGATGGCGCCGGGCGGCGGCCAGCGCCATGCCGAGCTCGCTCCGGGCACGGCCATCGCCTACGACCTCGCCTACGTCGCGCCGTCGGCCGAGCGCCGGCCGAACGACCTCGGCCGCTACGAAGTCACGCAGGATCCGGACGACCGCTGGAAATACCGTACGCCGGGCCTGCGCAACGTCGCGCTGACCCGTCCCTACATGCACGATGGCTCGCTGTCCACGCTCGCCGAGGTGGTCGCGTTCTACAATCGCGGCGGCAGTCCGAACGAATTGCTCGATCCCCTGATCCGCCCGCTCGGCCTGAGCGATTCGGAACAGGACGACCTCGTCGCGTTTCTGCAAAGCCTGACCAGTCCCGCCATCGGCCCGCTGGTCGAAGCCGCGCAGACCATCACGGTCAGCAATCCCGATTGAAGCATCAGCCGGCAGCGTGCGGGTTTCTGCGTCATCCCTGGCGCTCCACGAAGGCCATCGGAAGGGACGCGGCGCGCAACGTTGGCGAGGCGCCGGCCAGGCTGCGCGAGCAGGGCGCGTAAGCCCGCCCGCACGCCGACCACGCGGCGCGATGGCGCAGCCCTAGTGAGGTGCCGCGGGGATACCGACCAGCAAGCGGATCAGGGTCTGCTGGCGGTTGCAGCCGGTCTTGCGCAGCACCGCGCGCAGTTGCGAGCGGGCAGTGGACGGCTGCAGTCCATGTGCCGCCGCATAGTCTTCCAGCGACAGGCCCATCGCCAGCGCCCGCGCGACGCGCGATTCCGCCGCGGTCAGCTCGAACAGCTCGCGGAGCTGGCCCGCATCCGGCAGACGCCGGCGTTCCGGCTGGTCGACGATCACCAGGACGCGGTCGGGAGCCTCACCCACGACCGCCGTCGCACCACTCAATGTGCAGGCGTGCGTCACCACGATGATGCTCTCCGCCACAGCGCCACTGCCTTGCAGCCGCAGCGAGGCGCTCTGCTTGCCGCGCGCGACGCGTGCCAGTAACTGTTCGAAGCAGGCCCGGTTCCACGCGCCGATGCAGCGCAAGCGGCCCGCGCGGACCGTGAGAACCTCGGCGGCCCGCGCGAGTTCCCGCGCCGCGTGGTTCGCGTAGTACAGCCGGCCGTGACCGTCGACGCCGAACACGCCGAGATCGATCAGCTCGAGCGCGGCCATGCCGATCTCCGCCTGCTGATGCAGTTGAAGCGGGGCCGATTCGGCCAGGCGCCGGGGAACGGGAATTTCGTTCATCGTTGTTTCTCCCTGCAGCGAACGTGCAGGGTCATTCCACGCCCTGACCCGTCGAACCGGCTGTGGCGATCGCCACATTTGTCCGGCTCCTCGCGCCCTCGCTGCGGCGGGCCTTCCCCCAAGTGGGGGATGACGGTGATTCCGGCCCGGGGCGATGCTCGCACCACGGCCGGCCAGGAACCGCCCGGCCCGCATCACAGCACCCAAGCCAGCAGGAGCATCGCCATGAACCTGAAACCGATCATCCCGAGCATTCTCGCGACCGCGC
>JAUIFX010000051.1 GCA_030429865.1 Gammaproteobacteria bacterium
CCGGTCGCTGCCGCGGCGCCGCGCGCCGCTGCCGCGCCGCGCCCGGCCAGCGCGCCGGCGGCATCAGTTCCCGCGAAGACCGTGCCCGTGACGACGCGTGCGCCGGCCGCGCTGCGCGACGTCGTCGTCGCTATCGATGCCGGTCACGGTGGCGCCGATGTCGGCGCGATCGGCCCGTCGGGCAGTTACGAGAAGGACATCACGCTGGCCGTGGCGCGCGAACTCGCGACGCTGATCGACCGCCAGCCCGGCATGCGCGCGGTGCTGACGCGCGACGGTGACCGTTATCTCAAGCTGCGCGAACGCATGGACCGGGCGCGCGCGGCGCGCGCTGACCTGTTCATCTCGGTGCACGCCGATGCCTTTCGCGATCGCCGCGTGCACGGCTCGTCGGTCTACGTGCTATCCCAGCGCGGGGCCAGCAGCGAAGCAGCGAAGTGGCTGGCCGACAACGAAAACGCGGCCGACCTGATCGGTGGCGTGTCGCTCGAGGACAAGGACGACCTGCTCAAATCCGTCCTGCTCGACCTGTCGCAGACCGCCTCGCTCGAGTCGAGCATCGAACTCGCCAAACACGTGCTCGACGGCCTCAAGAGCATCGGCCCGGTGCACCGCAAGGACGTGCAACACGCCGGCTTCATGGTGCTCAAGTCGCCCGACATCCCCTCCATCCTCGTCGAGACCGCGTTCATTTCGAACCCGACCGAGGAGAAGCGCCTGCGCAGCCGCGCCTACCGTGAGAAGCTTGCCGCGGCGATGGTGCGCGGCGTCGTCAGCTACTTCGAGTCGAGCCCGCCGCCCGGCACGCGCCTCGCGCAGGTGCGTAAGCACCGGGTCGCGCGCGGCGACACGCTCTCGGGCATCGCGAGCCGCTACGCGGTGTCCGTCAACAGCCTGAAGATGGCCAACAATCTCTCCACGGAGATGGTGCGCGCCGGCGAACTGCTGCGCATACCCTGAGCGAGGCGCGGTCGCACCGGGAGCGCCGCCCGCGCGGCGCGTGCGCAGTACACTAGGCGCATGTGCGCCGCGCCCCGCTCGATCCGTCCGCTCGACGATCATCTCGTCAACCAGATCGCCGCCGGTGAAGTCGTCGAGCGCCCGGCGTCGGTGGTCAAGGAACTGCTCGAGAACGCGATCGACGCCGGTGCCGGCCGCATCGACATCGAACTCGTCGATGGCGGCACCGAGTTCATCGCCGTCACCGACGACGGGTGCGGCATCCGCGCCGAGGAACTGGCGCATGCCTTCCGCCGTCACTGGACGAGCAAGATCAGCGCCCCGGCCGATCTCGATGCCATCGCCTCGCTCGGTTTTCGCGGCGAGGCCCTCGCCAGCATCGCCGCCGTTGCCGAGGTCGTCGCGACTTCGCGCACCGCCGACGCGCAGCACGCCTGGAGCGTCGCGCTGGAGGCGGGCCGGGAGCCGCCCGCGCCGCGCCCGGCGCGCGGCAACCCCGGCACGCGCATCGAAGTGCGGCGCCTGTTCCACCGCGTGCCGGCCCGCCGCCGCTTCCTCAAGCAGCCGCGTACCGAGTTCCTGCACGTGCAGCGCCTCGTGCGGCAGTATGCCTTTGCGCGCCCGGACATCGCGTTCAGCCTCGCGCAGCCGGCGGCGCGCGGTCTGCACCTGCGCCCGGCGAAGGGCGATGCCGACGCACGCTGGCGCACGCTCTTCGGGCGTGCCTTCCTGGCCCGCGCCGTGGTCATCGACGAACGGGCCGAGGGTATCGGCGTGACGGGTTGGATCGGCGGCCCGGAACTCGCCACGGCACAGAGCGAGTTGCAGTACCTGGCGCTGAATGGCCGCGTCATCCGCGATCGCCACCTGCAGCACGCGATCCGGCTCGCTTTCGGTGAGGCCATCGCGCCCGGACGTTTTCCCGCCTACGCGCTCGCCCTGACCGTGGCGCCGGGGGCCGTCGACGTCAACGTCCACCCGGCCAAGCTCGAGGTGCGTTTCGCCGAATTGCGCACCGTACACGACATCCTCCTGCTGGCGGTGCGCCGCGCGATCGCCGGAGCCCTGTCCGGGGGCGCCGCCGCGCCCGCCGCGGCGGCGGCCGGCGGCCCGGCGGGCGGCTCGCCGAGCGAAGCTTACGCGGCGACGCCGTCACCGTATCGCGCGCCGGCGGCGCGGCGCGCGTCGGGCCACGCGGCGCCTGCTCCGGCCGATGTCGGCAGTGCGCTGGGCCAGGTCCTCGCGGTGGTCGACGGGCGCCAGTTGCTCTACCGGCGCGGCGAGGCTGTGTACGCGCTCGACCTGGAGCGCGCCTGGAACGCGGTGCTCGCGCAACGCCTGGCAACGGCCGACGGCGCCAGCCGCCCGTTGCTGCTGCCGGTACGCGCGCAACCGCCCGGCGCGGCCGCGCGCGGCGCGCTGGGCGCGCTCGGCTTCGAGTTCGACGTGCTCGGGCCGGCCGGGGCCGTGCTGCGGGCGGTGCCGCAGGTTCTGCCGCCGCTCGATCATGCCCGCCTGCTCGATGCGCTTGATGCCCTCGACAGCGGGGGCGGCGAAGCCCCGCTGCCGGCGCGGGTGGCCGCCGCCGCGGCGAGCGCAATCCGCCGCGGCGAGGCCGGGGCCGCGGCGCGCGAGACGCTGGCGGCGCTGGTCGCCGGGGCCGCCGCCGCCGCAATCGACCTGCACGGCGGCGCCACGCGACTCACCGCCGACGCGCTCGCCAGCCTGCATGCGCGTGAGCCGGGTGCGCACGCCCCGGCCGCGTCCCGGCAGCCCGACCGACGCCCGGCCGCCGGCGATGAGTGACACCGCCGCCGCGCAGCCGCTGGTTTTCATCATGGGACCGACGGGCGTCGGCAAGTCGCGCGTGGCGCTCGAACTCGCCGCGCGACTGCCCCTCGAGATCGTCAGCGTCGACTCGGCGCTGGTCTATCGCGGTCTCGACATCGGCACGGCCAAGCCCACCCCGCTCGAGCGCCGCGCGGTGCGCCATCACCTCGTCGATATCTGCGATCCGGCCGAGCGCTACTCCGCGGCGCAGTTCCGCGCCGACGCGCATGCGGCCATCAGCGCGGTGCGGGCGCGCGGCCGGGTGCCGTTGCTGGTCGGCGGCACCGGCCTCTACTTCCGCGCACTCGAACACGGGCTCGCCGACCTGCCCGATGCCGACCCTGCGCTGCGCGCGGCGCTCGCCGCGGATCTCGAACGGCAGGGCAGCGCGGCGCTGCACGCCCGCCTGGCGGCCTGCGATCCGGCCGCCGCGCAGCGCATACACCCGCACGACCCTCAGCGCATCGTGCGCGCGCTCGAAGTTCACGCGCTGACCGGGCGCGCGATGAGCGAGTTGTGGGGGGAACGCAGCCTGGCCGGCCTTGCACGGGCGCCGCTCAAGCTGGTCATCGCGCCGGCCGCGCGCCGTGATCTGCATGCGCGCATCGCGCGGCGTTTCGATGCCATGCTCGCGCGCGGCTTCGTCAACGAGGTGCGTGCGCTGTGCGAACGCCCCGACCTGACGCCTTCATCGCCGGCACTGCGCACGGTCGGTTACCGCGAGGTGTGGCGTTACCTGCACGGCGAACTCGACTACGCGGCAATGCGCGAGCGCGGCATCATCGCCACGCGCCAGCTCGCCAAGCGACAGTTCACCTGGTTGCGGCGCGAGGAAGGCGCGTGCTGGTGGGAACCCGGGACCCCCGACCTCGCCGGGGCCCTGCTCCGGCGCATCGAGGAAACGCTGCGTTTTCAAACGCCGCGGAACTGATCTAGAGTATCGGCGGGAGACAAGCGCTTAACAGCCTCGCAGGGACAGCGATCAACCCGGCGCGCGCCCGACGCGGCCGTCCAGAACAACAACAAGGAGATTGCCATGAGCAAGGGTCAATCTTTACAGGAACCCTATCTCAACGCCCTGCGCCGGGAGCGCATTCCGGTATCGATCTACCTCGTCAACGGCATCAAGTTACAGGGGCAGATCGAGTCGTTCGACCAGTTCGTCATCCTGCTCAAGAATTCGGTCAGCCAGATGGTCTACAAGCATGCGATCTCGACCGTCGTGCCGGCGCGGAACGTGCGCCTGCCGCGGGCCGACCAGGCCGACGACGGCGACGCCAAGGGCGACGACGCCTCGTGAGCATGGACGGAGGGCGCGGCCCACTTGTTTGAGCGGCCTTCCGGCGGCGAGCGCGCGCTGCTCGTCCACGTCCAGTTTCCCGGCGACGACGACGAGCGCGCCGAGTTCACCGAACTCGCGCGCGCCGCGGCCGTCGAGCCCGTCGCCGCGGTGGTGGCGCGCCGTGACGTGCCCGATCCGAAGTTCTTCATCGGTACCGGCAAGGTCGAGGAGATCGCGGCGACCTGCCGCGACGAGGCCATCGAGGTCGTGTTGTGCAACCACGATCTCTCGCCGGCGCAGGAACGCAATCTCGAGCGCGCCCTCGATTGCCGGGTCCTCGACCGCACGGGGCTGATACTCGACATTTTTGCGCAGCGTGCACGCTCCTTCGAAGGCAAGCTGCAGGTCGAGCTGGCGCAGCTGCAGCACCTCTCGACGCGCCTGGTGCGCGGCTGGACCCACCTCGAGCGGCAGAAGGGCGGCATCGGCCTGCGCGGCCCGGGCGAGACACAGCTCGAGACCGACCGGCGCCTCATCGGCCAGCGCATCAAGCAGATCAACGAGCGCCTGGAGAAGGTCAAGCGCCAGCGCAGCCAGGGCACGCGCGCACGCCGCCGTGCGCTGTTGTCCACCGTCGCCCTGGTCGGCTACACCAATGCCGGCAAGTCGACCCTGTTCAACCGCCTGACGAGCGACACCGTCTACGCCGCCGACCAGCTCTTCGCCACGCTCGACACCACCTTGCGCACGCTGGCGGTGCCCGGCGAGCACCCGGTGGTGCTGAGCGACACGGTCGGCTTCATCCGGCGCCTGCCGCCCGAACTCGTGGCGGCGTTCGAAACGACCTTGGACGAGACGCGTGACGCCGACCTGCTGCTGCACGTCATCGACGCGGCGGAGGAGGAGCGCGACCAGCGCATCACCGACGTGCGCGACGTGCTCGCGCGCATCGGCGCGAGCGACGTCCCGGTGATCGAGATCTACAACAAGATCGACCGCCTCGAGGGACGCGAACCGGCGGTCGAGCGCGACGCGCAGGGCCGCGTCTGCCGGGTCTGGTTGTCGGCGGTGGACGGGCGCGGTATTCACCTGCTGCTGGAAGCCATCGGCGAGCATCTCGACCAGCGCAAGGAGCGGCGCTGGCTGCGGCTCTCACCGGCCGCGGGCCGGGTCCGCGCGCAGCTGTTCGAATGGGGTGCGGTAATTGACGAATGCGACCTGCCCGCGGGCGGCTGGCTGCTCGAAGTGACGCTCGGCGAGGCACGCTGGAACGCGCTGCTGACGACGCCCCGGTTCGCGCAGCTCGTCACCGAGGTCACGCCGCGTGGCAGTCTGGCCGAAGAGGCGGCGCGCACGAGCGCCGACCTGCCGGCCTGAGCGGGCGCGCGATTGAACAACCAGTAGCCGCCCCGTACAATCGCCTTCCTCACCCCCGACCACAACAAGACAAGAGAATTCAATGGCCTGGAATGATCCAGACGGTAACGATCGTGACCCCTGGGGGAATCGGCGCGGCGACCAGGGTCCGCCCGATCTGGACGAGGTCGTACGGCGCATGCAGGAGAAGCTCGGCGGCCTGTTCGGCGGCCGTGGCGGCGGCAGCGGCGGTGGGAGCGGCGAGAACGCCGCGGTCTGGGTCGTCGTCGGCATCCTGCTCGTGGCGCTGCTAGGCTGGCAGATGGTCTACCGCATCGACCCGGCCGAAGTCGGCGTGGTGATGCGCTTCGGCAAGTACGTCACCACCTTGCAGCCGGGTCCGCACATCCGCCTGCCGCCACCGATCGAAGAGGTCAGGAAGGTCAACGTCGAGCGTATCCAGACGCTCACCGCGGATGCCGCCATGCTGACCGGTGACGAAAACATCGTCGAGGTCGAGCTTGCCGTGCAGTACCGCGTGCGCGACGCGCAGAAGTACCTGTTCCTGATCGCCGACCCCGACGTCTCCGTGCAGCGCGTCACCGAGTCCGCCATCCGCGACATCATCGGCCAGAGCACGCTCGACTTCGTCATCACCGAGGGCCGCGCCGAGATCGCCGTCGGCGCGCAGGAGCTCATTCAGCAGATCCTCGACAACTACAATTCCGGCATCGAGATCTCGAGCGTGAACATGCAGCCGGCCAAGCCGCCGGAAGAGGTCAAGGCGGCGTTCGACGACGCCATCAAGGCGCGCGAGGACGAGCAGCGCAAGATCAACGAGGCCGAGGCCTACCGCAACGAGATCGTCGAACGGGCGGCCGGTGAAGCCGCGCGCATCCGTCTCGACGCCGAGGGCTACAAGCGGCGCGTGATCGCACAGGCCGACGGTGAGGCCAACCGCTTCACCCAGTTGCTCACGGAATACGAGCAGGCGCCCGAGGTCACGCGCAAGCGCCTCTACCTGGAGACCCTCGAGGGCGTGATGTCGGACAGCACCAAGGTGATCATGGACAACAAGGGCGGGTCGAGCCTGATGTACCTGCCGATCGACAAGCTCATCGAGGGCGGGCGTGCTCGCTCGGCGCGCGAGTCGACGCGCGAAACCGCGCCGCAACCCGTGCCGTACAGCCCGATGGTCGAGGACAGCCTGCGCGAACGTCGCAGCGGGCGCACGCGGGAGGTGCGTTGAACATGGCCGCACGTATCCTCGTTCTGCTTGCCGTCCTCGTCGGGCTGGTCTACCTGTGCACGTTCCGGGTCTACGAATACCAGCACGCCATACTGTTCCAGCTCGGCAAGATCCAGCGCTCGGACTACGAGCCGGGGCTGCATTTCATGATTCCCGTGTGGCACAACGTGCGCACGTTCGACAAGCGCCTGCAGACGCTCGACGCCGAGCCGCAGCGCTTCCTCACCGGCGAGAAGAAAGACGTCATCGTCGATTCCTTCGTGCGCTGGCGCATCGAGGACGTCGAACGCTTCTACAAGTCGACCGATGGCGATCCGCGCCGCGCCGGCCTGCTGCTCTACCAGAAGATCAACGACGGCCTGCGCAGCGAGTTCGGTAAACGCACGGTGCAGGAAGTGGTGTCCGGCGAGCGCAGCAAGATCATGGAGATCGTCACCCGCCAGGCCGACGAGCGCGGGCGCGATCTCGGCATGGAGATCGTCGACGTACGCCTCAAGCGCATCGACCTGCCGACCGAAGTCTCGAGCAACGTCTACGAGCGTATGCGCTCGGAGCGCGCGCGGGTCGCGCGCGAGTTCCGTGCCCGCGGCGAGAAAGAGGCGATCACCATCCGCGCCGACGCCGACCGTCAACGCACGATCATTTCCGCCGAGGCCTATCGTGACGCCGAGGAACTGCGCGGCGCCGGCGACGCGCGCGCGGCGCAGGTCTACGCCCAGGCGTACAACCGCAACCCTGAGTTCTTCGACTTCTACCGCAGCCTCAATGCCTACAAGTCGAGTTTCCAGGGCAAGGACGACGTCCTGCTGCTCGAACCGGATTCCGACTTTTTCAAGTATTTCGGCGACCCGGGTGGCCAATAGCCGCGACGCGGCCGTCGGCCCCCGGCACTTCGTTCCCGCGTCCGATCCCGTGTCACCGTGCTAGCGGACCTGCTCGCAGCGATAGCCCTCATGCTCGTGTTCGAAGGCATCATGCCGTTTCTCAGCCCGGCGCGTTTCCGCCTGGCGCTGCTCAGCGCGGCACGTCTCGACGATCGCAGCCTGCGCGCGGTCGGCCTGCTCAGCATGGTCGGCGGCGTCGTGCTGCTCTACCTGGTGCACTGAGGAAACACGCAACACGTGAGCGGACATGCCCGGTGGCCCGACGTGCGCCGCACCCCGGGCGCACTTTACGGAGGATTGATGAGCATCGCACAACGACGCGCCACGCTGCCGGCCGGTGGCATGGCCCCGGTCCGGAACCACTCCGAGCCATGAGCGTGGTCAACCGCTGGCTGCTGCCCGACGGCGTCGACGAGGTCCTGCCGCCTCAGGCGCGGGTGCTCGAGGCGCTGCGCCGCCGCCTGCTCGACGTGTGCGAGCGCTGGGGCTACGAACTGGTCATTCCGCCAATCGTCGAGTATCTCGATTCGCTGTTGTCGGGCATCGGCGAGGATCTCGACCTGCAGACCTTCAAGCTGATCGACCAGGTGACGGGACGGCTGATGGGCGTGCGCGCCGACATCACGCCGCAGGTGGCGCGTATCGACGCCCACCGTCTCGTCACCGAGAACCCCCAGCGGCTGTGCTACATCGGCCCGGTCGTGCACACCCTGCCGGACAAGTTCGCCGGCTCGCGCAACCCCTTGCAGATCGGCGCCGAGCTCTACGGTCATGCCGGCATCGAGGCCGATGCCGAGGTCATCGCCCTGTTGCTCGAGGTTCTCGCCGCGGCCGAAGTCCGCGACGTCACCATCGAACTCGGCCACATCGGCCTGTTCCATGCCATCTGCGAAGCGGCCGACCTCGGCGCCGAGCTGGAATCGCGGGTCCTCGACAGGCTGCTCATGAAGGACGCCAGTGGTCTCGCGGGCGAGCTCGAGGCCGCCCGCGTCAGCGCCGCCGTCGCCGAGCGCCTGCAGGCGCTGATCGAACTCAACGGCGACATCGCGGTGCTCGGGCGCGCGCGCGACGCGCTCGCCGGCGCGCCGCCATCGGTCATGGCCGCGCTCGACGAGGTCGCGCGGCTGGCCGATGTCCTCCTCGCCCACGCGCCGGCGGTCGACCTGCACCTCGATTTCGCCGAGCTGCGCGGCTATCGCTACCATACCGGCATCATGTTCGCCGCCTATACCCCCGAGGCCGGCCGCGCCATCGCATGGGGCGGGCGCTACGACAACATCGGCCGCACGTTCGGCCGCGCGCGCTCGGCGACCGGGTTCAGTACCGACCTCAAGACGCTCGCCGCGCTCAGCCAGTCCGAACGCGTGGAACTCGGGCGCATCCTCGCGCCCGCCGGTACCGCGCCCGGGTTGCTCGCCGCGATCCGCGAATACCGCAATATCGGTTATACCGTGGTACAGGCGCTGCCGGGCCAGCACGGCGCGGCGGCGGAGATGGGCTGTCAGCAGCACCTCGTGGAGCGCAACGGTGCCTGGCAGGTCGACGACGCATGAATGCTACATTCCTGATCGGGGGACAGCTTGGGTAAATCAGTCATCATCATCGGTACCCAGTGGGGCGATGAGGGCAAGGGCAAGGTGGTCGACATGCTCACCGATCGCGTCGACGCGGTGGTGCGCTTCCAGGGCGGTCACAATGCCGGGCACACGGTGGTCATCGACGGCGAGAAGACCATACTCCACCTGATCCCCTCGGGCATCCTGCACGACGGCGTCGAATGCCTCATCGGCAACGGCGTGGTGGTCTCGCCCGCGGCGCTGATGGAGGAGATCTCCATGCTCGAGGCGCGCGGCGTACCGGCGCGCGAACGTCTCGTGCTGAGCGCGGCCTGCCCGCTCATCCTGCCCTACCACGTGGCGCTGGACCAGGCGCGCGAGAAGGCGCGCGGCACCCAGGCCATCGGCACCACCGGGCGCGGTATCGGGCCGGCCTACGAGGACAAGGCGGCGCGGCGCGGACTGCGCGTCGGCGACCTGCTGTTCCGCGAGCGCTTCGCGGCGAAGCTCGGCGAGGTGCTCGACTACCACAACTTCGTGCTGGCCAATTACTACAAGGTCGAAACGCTCGATTTCCAGCAGATTCTCGATGAGCAGATGGCGTTCGCCGAGACCCTCGGGCCGATGGTCGGCGACATCACCGAGATGCTCTACGGGCACCATCAGCGCGGCGCCAACGTGCTCTACGAAGGCGCACAGGGCACGCTGCTCGATATCGACCACGGCACCTACCCGTTCGTGACCTCGTCGAACACCACCGCGGGCTTTGCCGCGACGGGTACGGGCAGCGGGCCGCGCGTGCTCGATTACGTGCTGGGCATCACCAAGGCCTACACGACGCGGGTCGGTTCGGGGCCGTTTCCGACCGAGCTGTTCGACGAGATGGGCGAGCACCTCGCGCGCCGCGGCCACGAGTTCGGCGCGACGACCGGCCGGCCGCGCCGCTGCGGCTGGTTCGATGCCGTGGCGCTGCGCCGCGCGCAGCAGCTCAACAGCGTCTCGGGACTCTGCGTGACCAAGCTCGACGTCCTGGACGGTCTCGACGAGATCCGCATCTGTGTCGGCTACGACACGCCCAGCGGGCGGCTGCAGTCGGTACCGACGGGCGCCGAGCTGCTCGAGCAGGTGACGCCGATTTACGAGGAGCAGCCGGGCTGGAAGGAGTCGACCGTCGGCATCCGCAGCTGGGACGACCTGCCGGCCAACGCGCGCCGTTACCTCGAGCGCATCGCCGAGATCGCCGAGACGCCGGTCGACATCATCTCGACCGGACCGGACCGCGCCGACACCATCGTCATCCGGCACCCGTTCGAATGAGCGTGTCCGCATGAGCGAGATCGACCCGCTCGCCCGCATCGCCGACTGGCTCGCGCAGGCGCGCGAGCACGAGCCCGAGGACGCCGAGGCGATGTCGCTCGCCACGGTGGGGGCGGACGGTCGCCCGTCGGTGCGCATGGTGCTGGTGCGCGGACTCGATGCCCGTGGCCTGGTGTTCTATACCAACCTGACCAGCCGCAAGGCGCGTGAACTCGTCGCCAATCCGCACGTCGCGCTGTGTTTTCACTGGAAGTCGACCGGCCGCCAGATCCGCGTCGAGGGGCCAGCCGGCGCGGTCGACGCCGCGGAGGCCGATGCCTACTTTGCCTCGCGACCGCGCGATTCGCAGATCGGCGCGTGGGCGTCCAAGCAGTCGAGCGAACTCGAGGGCCGTTTCAAGCTCGAGCAGCGCGTGGCGCGCTACGCCGCGGCCTTCGCCATCGGTCCCGTGCCGCGCCCGGAATTCTGGTCCGGCTTCCGCGTCGTGCCCGAGCGCGTCGAGTTCTGGGAGAAGGGGCGCTCCCGCCTGCACCAGCGCGAGCTTTTCGAGCGCGACGATGCGGGCTGGCGCAGCGCGCGGCTGTATCCCTGAGCGCGCCTGCCGGCGTCGGCGTGCTCAGTCGCCGTAACAGGCCCTGACTGCCTGTGCGCCGTGGTCGCCGATGGCCTGGTACTTGCGCCAGAACGCCTCGTCGATCGCGCGCAGGTGGCCACGGGTATCGGGCTGGCGATACCGTTTGAGGTGCCCGGGACCGCCGTTGTAGGCCGCGTAGGTCGCTCGGGCCAGGGCGTCGACGTCGCCGGTCACCTCGTGCTCGCCCTTTCGGATCGCGTAATCGAGCAGGTAGTGAACGAGGATCTCGTTGCCGGCGCGGGCGTTGTAGGCGACCTCGCGCTCGAGGCGCTCGAGATCGTAGATGCCGCGCCAGACGTGCTTGTTCACCTGCATCAGGCCGACCGAGCCGGCCTGCGAGCGAATCGGTTCGACCGTGCCGGCCTGTTCGATGTACTGGCGCCAGCAGCTCTCCTGCCAGGCGGTCGCGCGCACCAGGCGCCGGTAGACCGGCAGGAAGCGCGCGGCGATCTTGCCGCGCTGCTCTTCCGCGGCGATGACCTCGTCGAACACGCTGTCCATGCGCGCCAGGTAGTCATCCAGCGCGCCGGCGCGCGGCAGCCACGCGTCGAGATCCGCGGCAGGGGCGGCGGCGGCGTGCGCGGGCGCAATCAGCCACGCGAGCCAGGACCGCTGCGCGGCGCGCGCCGGCAGTGCGCCGTCGGCAATGTCGGGCAGGCTCGGCGGCAGCCCGTAGAGGGCGCGCAGTTCGGGATCGGGCGCGGTGTCGTAGGCGAGTTCGCTGTCATCGACGTCGCTGACCAGGGTCCGCGCGATTTCGCGCAAGCCGTTGCGGTCGATGCTTACGCCGAGATGCCGGCCGAGGCGGTCGAGGCTGCCGAGCAGGTCGCCGGCGCTGACGAAGGCGAGGTAGCGCAGCGCCGTTCCCGCGCCGCCGTCGCGGGCGGCGCGGCCGACCAGCGGCGCGAGCCGCGGCCAGCTGTCGAGGAACAGTTCACGCACCGGGTCGGCAGCCGGGGTGTCGGCGGCGAGGGCATCGCGGAGCGCGTAGCGCGCCTGCTCGAGGACCTCGAGCAGGGCCCGGTGCAGCGCGTCGTCCATGCCCCGGACGAGCGTCTTGATGGTCCAGGTGAAGAAGGCGTCCCAGGCCTGCCAGCGCGCGTCCCAGGCGCGCAGCTCGGCCGGCGTGGCGGGGGGCGCGGCGGCGGGCGCCACGCCCGCTGCCTCTCCCGGCAGGTCGGCGCCGAGCGTGATCTCGAGCCCGGCGGGACGCGCCACGGGCGTGTGCAGGGCAAGACTCTCGCGCGCCATCGCGCGCGCTTCCGGCGCCGCGGCGAGCGCGCCGTCGAGCAGGCGCCGGGCATCGTCGATCAGCGTTGCGAGATCGATACCCACCGCTTCGATGCGCGGGTGCACGAACTGCTTGACCCAGTTCCACAGCACCGTGGGCGCCGTCGTGGCGGCATCCGTCGCCGCCGACAGGCGCGAGTCCGTGACGTGGAATTCGAGCCGCGTCGGGACCTCGCCGAAGCGCGCGGTCTCGAACAGCTCGAGCTGCCCGCGCCAGCTGAACGGCAACAGGCAGCGCGCGCCGAGCGGCGTGCCGCCGCGCGCCTCGAGGTCGAGCAGGACGCGCACCCGCCCGTCCTCGGCGGCAGCCACCCGCGGCCGGGCCGCGACCAGTTCGTTGCAGCCCTCGGGCGTGCCGAGCAGGCGCGCGCGCTGGCCCGGTTCGACGAAAACGTGCTCGGTGAGGGCACGTTCGACGAGTGCGTAGTCGAGCGTCACGGGCACGCTCAGCGGCAGCCGCGGGGATGCGCCCAGGGTGGTCGACGCGCCCGCGAGCAGCACGGTCGAGAAGACCACGGCGCGGGCACGCCGCGGACGGTGGCGCCGCGCACGCGCAGCGGGCGGCGCGGGCTGGCGCGGGCCGGCGTCGCCGCGGGGGTTGGAACGTTGGTGCATGGGTTTCAGCCGGACGGTAGCCGGTCCCGTTCGCGCGCCGCGTAGGCGTAGCGCTCGGTAAAGCGGAAGACGTCGTCGTCGCAGACGTCGAGACAGCGCCCGCAGTTGGTGCAGTCGCCGGCCAGCACCAGGCGCGATCCGGATCCGCGCAACGCCGGCGTGATGACGTGCGGCTCCGGGCAGACCGCGAAGCAATCGCCGCAGTCGGTGCAGGCTTCGCGGCGGTCGGCGGCCACGCGCAGGGGCGAGGTGCGCCCGACGAGGCCGTAGAACGCGCCGACCGGGCACAGGTGGCCGCACCAGCCGCGGCGGCTGACCAGCAGGTCGAACAGGAACACCGCGAGGATCACCGCCCAGCCGAGGCCGACACCGAAAACGAGCGCGCGTTGCACCAGCGTGACCGGGTTGACGAGCTCCCAGGTAAGGGTGCCGGTGAGCGCCGCGCTGACCAGGCACATCGCGAGCAGGTAGTGGCGCAGGTTGCGCTGCGGGCGCCAGCCGGGCGGCAGGCGCAGGCGTTCACGGCACCAGTGCGCGGCGTCGGTGATGATGTTGACCGGGCAGACCCAGGAGCAGAACGCGCGCCCGCCGACCAGCCAGTAGAACGCGCCGATCAGCAATGCGCCGAGCAGCGCCGTGACGGTCACGTGGCCGACGGCAAGCAGCGACTGGACAACGATGAACGGATCGCTCAGCGGGATCACGCCGAACCAGGTACTCGCGGCCAGGTTGCCCTTGGCCCACCAGATCCCGGCCACGGGACCGAGCAGGAACAGCCCCAGCAGGCCGAGCTGCACCGCGCGCCGGGCGAGCAGGAAGCGCTGGCGCAGCCACCACGAGCGCCGCGCGATGCGCCGCGTGGCGGGATGGCCGGGCGCGCGCTGCTCAGGCGAGGTCCTGGCCGATGTCATGGCGTACGAGGGCGCGCGGCAGCACCTTGATGGCCGCTTCGGGATAGAGGCAATCGGCCTCGCACTTGCCGCAGCCGGTGCAGTGCTCGCGGTGCACGGTGGGAACGAAGAAAACCTTGCCGTGCTCCTGTTTCATTTCCATCGTGATGGCATCGTCCTTGATCGGGCAGGCTTCGTAGCACCCCACGCAGTGGGCGACACCGGTGATCGAGAAACAGGTGTCGGTGCCGGTGACCACCGCGACACCCATGTCCGCGGCACGGATGTCGGTCAGCGACTTGTCCAGCGCCGGCGTCGGGCAGGCCTTGACGCAGGGTATGTCCTCGCACATCTCGCACGGGATGTCGCGCGCGACGAAATACGGCGTGCCCGTCGCCAGCGGCTCGCCGAAGCGTGCCAGGCGCAGGGTGTCGTAGGGACAGTCGCGCACGCACAGCCCGCAGCGCACGCAGGCGCCGAGGAACGCGTCCTCGGCCAGCGCGCCCGGCGGGCGCAGCGCGGCGACCGGGGTCGACGCGGCCGGTTCGCCATACGCGCCGAGCAGGAAGCCGACCAGGCTGACCGAGCCGGCGGCCTGCGCGCCCTGGGTGAGGAAGCGCCGGCGTTCGGCGGAAAACTCGGTGCGGCGGCGTGCGCTCATGACGCCGCATACGCTAGCACACCGCGCGCTGCGAGCAAGCGCCACGCGGCCGGGGTGTCGTGCCGGGGCGACGCCCTGCGCGCCGGCAGCCTGCGGGAAAGTCGCGGAACGGTCACAGTTTCGCCGTAAATTGAGGGCTTGTCGGGTAGGCGCGGATCTTGCTGCTCGATGGCCATGCCCGTTTGAGCCCGGAATACGCCCATGAACCGTTGGTATGACAAGCCCGTGCCGCCGCCACGGCCGCGTTGCGTGGCCCTGCTGCGCCGGCGCGATGCCTGGCGGCGCTGGCTCGGCCGTGCCCGCCCGGCGCCCGCGCTGCGCCCCTGAGTAGCGGCGGGGTATCTGACACTTCTGTTCAACCTTCCCGCTAGGTGTCTGACACTATTGCTCGGAGGGCGCGAAGCCACGGCACGGCCGCCGGGGAGCAAAAGTGTCAGACACCGTCCAAATGCGTCCGGGTGGTACAAGAGGCCCGCGCGCTGTCCATGGGGCACCGGCGTGGCGCCGGACATGCTCGTTTCAGGCCGGCGCTCGTCATGGTGTCTGACACTTTTGCTCGAAGGGCGCGAAGACATGGCTCGGGCGGTCGGAGAGCAAAAGTGTCAGACACCGTCCCCCTCGGACACCGTCATGCCCCGTCGCGTCCTGTTCTCGGCCGCGCCGCGGCCCACGACAGGCGCGCTCAGCGCGCCCGGATGACGAGCGCGATGCCGCCGAGGATCGCGACGCCGGCGACGAGGAGGCGCACGGTGAGTGTTTCGCCGAGAAAGGCGACGCCGCCGAGCGCGGCGATGACCGGCACGCTGAGCTGCACCGTGGCCGCGGAACTCGCTTTCAGCGCCGGCAGCGCCGCGTACCACACGGCATAGCCGACGCCGGAGGCCAGCGCGCCCGACGCCACCGCGTAGGCGAGGCCGGCAGGCGCCGGCTCGGCCTGCGTGATCAGCAGCGCCGAGAGCGCGAGCGTGAGGGGCACGCTGCGGGCGAAGTTGCCCGCCGTCACGCACAACGGGTCGCCGCCGCTGCGTCCACGCAGCGAGTACACGCCCCAGGCAACACCGGCGAGCAGCATGAGCAGCGCGGCGCCCGGTGGCGGCGCGGCGGCGCCGGGCAGCAGCAGGCCGGCGAGCCCGCCCAGCGCGAGCAGCAGGCCGGCCGTCTGGCTGGCGACGAAACGTTCCCCGCGCACGAGACCGTAGCCGATCATCGTCGCCTGCACGGCGCCGAACAGGAGCAGCGCGCCGAGGCCCGCGGAGAGTTGCAGGTAGGCCCAGGAAAAGCCCGCGGCATAGACGAACAGGGCCAGCGCCGAGCGCCAGTCGCCGGCACCCGCCGCGGCGCCGGGACGGCGCGTGAAGCGGACCAGCAGCCACAGGGTCAGCGCCCCGGAGCACAGGCGCATGCTGGTGAAGCTGGCGGCATCGATCGCGGTATCGCGCAGCGCGACCCGGCACAGCAGCGAATTGCCGGCAAAGGCAAGCATCGCCAGCAGCGTCAGCAGCATGGCGCGTGCGGCCGGCGGACGGGACGCGGCGCCGCTCATCCGTTCGCTCGCCGCGCGGGGGGGAGGGCAGCCGGCATCTGCCCGTCGGCTCGGGGCGGGCGCGGGCGGTACATTGGGTCAGATACCGTAACGGGCGCGGAACGTGTCGATCTCGTCACGTACCGCGGGCGCCAGGCGCGCCGTATCGACGCGCGCGAAGATGCCGCGCAGCACCTCGCGTTCCGCCTCGTCGACGATACCGTCGGACAGCGCGAGGCGTTCGATGAAGGCCAGCTCGCCGGCGTCGATCAGTTCGTCGTTGGCGAACATGACCAGAAACGAGTAGCGTGAGATGTCGTCGGCGCGTGACTCCGCGGCCATGGCGTGTTCCTCCCCGGGGCGGCGCTGCGGCCGTAGCGCTCCATTGTAGCGCCGACGAGGCCCGCAGCATCGGCCGTGGCCGATCGGACGGCCGTCATCCACACTCCCGGAGTTCCGCACAGATGTTGAACAATCGCACCGCCCTCGTCACCGGCTCGACCAGCGGCATCGGCCTCGGCATTGCCGAACAGCTCGCCGCCAACGACGCCAACGTGGTCATCAACGGTTTCGGCGACGCCGACGAGATCGCGGCCATCGTGGCTCGCCTGGACGCCCTCGGAAGCGGCCGTGTGGCCTACGGCGCGGCCGACATGCGCGACGCGGACGCCGTGCGCGCGCTCGTCGAGCAGGTCGCTGCCGATCACGGCGGCATCGACATCCTCGTCAACAATGCCGGCATTCAGCACGTCGCGCCCATCGAAGAGTTCCCCGTCGAGAAATGGAACGACATCATCGCGATCAACCTGTCTTCGGCCTTTCACGCCAGCGCCGCTGCCGTGCCGCACATGAAGCGGGCCGGTTTCGGGCGCATCGTCATGATGGCCTCGGCACACGCCCTCGTGGCCTCGCCGTTCAAGGCCGCCTACGTCGCCGCCAAGCACGGCATCGCCGGCCTGACCAAGACGCTCGCGCTCGAACTCGCCGAGCATCACGTAACCTGCAACGCGATCTGCCCGGGCTACGTCTACACGCCGCTCGTCGAGCGCCAGATCCCGGATACGGCGAAAGCGCGCGGCATCAGCGAGGAGGAAGTGAAGCGCGACGTGCTGCTCGCCGCGCAGCCGACGCGCGAGTTCGTCACCATCGAACAGGTGGCGGCGCTCGCGCTCTACCTGTGCCGGCCGGAAGCCGCGCAGATCACGGGGACCACGCTGTCGATGGACGGCGGCTGGACGGCCAGGTAGCGGCACGCGCCGGCGCCTAGATCGCGGTGCGCGCGATCTCGCTGATGACGCGTTCGAGGTGCTTGAGCGAGCGGCACGGCTCGACGCGATCGCAGCAACTGCCGAGCTTGCGCATCTCCGAGTCGCCGCTGTTCCACAGCGCCGGCGGCTCGGGGTTGAGCCACAGCACGCGCCGTGCGCGCTCGTGGATGCGGTGCAGCGCGCGGTCACCGGGGTCGCTGTAGTTCGAGCGCGCGTCGCCGAGGATCAGCACCGTCGTGCGGTGGTCGATATCCTCCAGCGTCAGCCTTTCGAGTTCGGCCAGGGCGCCGCCGTAATCGGTCGCGCCCATGCCCCAGGTGTTCAAGGCCATGGTCACGGCCTCCTCGACCGGGCGCGTCTCGAAGAGCTCCGTGATCTCGCCGAGGTGGTTGGAGAAGGCGAACGAGCGCACCTTGGGGATGACTTCGTTGACGCTGTAGAGGAACAACAGCAGGAAACGCGCGACCTGCGCGACCGAGCCGGACACGTCGCAGACCGCGATCACCTTGGGCCGATCGACGCGCACGCGCTTCCACACCGTGTCGAACAGCAGGCCGCCGTACTCGATGTTCCGGCGGATGGTATGGCGCACGTCGAGGCGGCCGCGCCGCGCCACGCGGCGGCGCCGCGCATGCAGCGAGACGAGCCGCTTGGCGAGCTTGCGCACGAGTTCGTGCATGACCTTGAAGTCGCGCATCTCGACGCGCGCCAGCGGCGTCTTCTGCAGCACTTCCTCGCGCAGCCGCGTGCCCGCGTTGGCGGTGTAGAGCAGCATTTCGCGGTCGACGAGCTCGGCAACGTTCTCGACCAGCCGCGCCTTGAGTTCGCGCAGCCGCGCCGCGCGCGCATCGTCGTCATCCGCTTTGACCAGGGCATGCAGCAGGTCGTCGACCGCCTCGATGCCCATGTCTTCGAGGATGCGCCGCATGTACATGCCGCGCTGCGTGAACAGGCGGATGTTCTGCAGCTGCACGTTGCGCGCCGCGCCCGCCATGCGCCGCTGCAGCCCGGCGGTATCACCCTGTTCGAGCAGTTGGACGAGCGCGCCGTCGCCGCTACCGCTGCCGTCACCGCCGCTGCCGCCCGCGCCGGGTTCGTTGGCGTCGCTGCCCGTTTCGCCGGCGTCATCGGCGGCGGCTTCCGCACCCAGCGCGGCGAGTTCGGCGGTGGTGAAGAAGCGATCGAAGCAGTCGTCGAAGCGCGCCTTGTCCTCGGCGCTCTTGGCGAGCACCTGCGACAACGCGGTCTTGAGCAGGCCGCGCTCGGCAAAGCCGACCGTCTCGACCGTGGCGGCCGCGTCGATGCTCTCCGCCGTCGACACGCGCACGTCGGCCGCGCGCAGCGCCTTGACGAAATCGCTCAGGACCTGGGTCACGGGCTCAGCCGCGCACCGCGCTGCGCGTCAGCGCGGGGATCTCGGCGTCGATTGCCTCGATGTCGTCCTGAAACTTGAGCAGCACGTTGAGGGTCTCGCGCACGAGCTGGTTGTCGAGCTCGTTGGCGTGCAGCAGCACCAGCGTCCGCGCCCAGTCGATGGTCTCGCTGACCGCCGGCACCTTCTTGAGATCCATGCCGCGCAGACCCTGCACGAAGCTCACCAGCTGGCCGCGCAGGCGCGCCTCCAGCTCGGGCACGCGCGTCTCGATGATGCGTTGTTCCAGGCGGCTGTCGGGGAACGGGATGTAGAGATGCAGGCAGCGGCGCTTGAGGGCGTCGCCGATCTCGCGGGTATTGTTGGAGGTGAGAAAGACCAGCGGCGGATGCTTCGCGCGCACGGTACCGATCTCGGGGATCGAGATCTGGTAGTCGGCGAGCAGCTCGAGCAGGAAGGCCTCGAACTCCTGGTCGGACTTGTCGATTTCGTCGATCAGCAGCACCGCACCCTGCTCCGCCCACAAGGCCTTGAGCAACGGCCGTGGCTCGAGGAATTCCTCGTTGAAGAAGGTATCGTCGAACTCGTGCAGCCGGGCGATGGATTCCTTCAGGCCCTGCGCGCCGGCCATGAGGTCGCCGAGCTTCTCTTTCAGCACCTGCGTGTACAACAGCTGTTTGCCGTATTTCCACTCGTAGAGTGCGCGGGCTTCGTCGAGTCCTTCGTAGCACTGCAGGCGGATCAGGGGCTTGTCGAACAGGGCGGCGGCTGCCTTGGCGAGCTCGGTCTTGCCGACGCCGGGCGGACCTTCGACCAGTACCGGCTTCGACAAGGCGCGTGCCAGGTAGACAAGCGTCGCGATGGCGTCGCTGGCGATGTAGCCGGATGCGGCGAAGCCCTGCTGGATCTCGTCGATCGCCGTGCGGGCCGGGGAGTCGGATGCTGCGCTCACGTGTTCGCTGTCCTCGTGGATAGGGCCGGGTGGCGCCTCGATGCGGCGGCGCCGGGACGGCATGATAACCGCACCGCCGGTGTCGCCCCGGCAGCGGCGCCCGGCCGCGGGGAGCGTCAGGACGGCGGGTGCCGGCGCAGCCAGGCGAGGCGCTTGCCGATGCGGGCGCGCAGGGCGGCCGGCAGGGCGTCGAGCGCGGCGTAGCGTGCGAGGCGCGCCAGCGGCGGCCGGCGCGCGGCGAGGGTGGCATGAAACTCGGCTACGCTGGGCGCCGCCGGGTCGCGCTCGACGAGTTCCAGCGTCATGCCGGCGTGGATCGTCGCCGGTGTCAGCACGCGGTAGTACCAGCCGGTGAACCCCTCGCGCGCGATGCACGCCGCGAGACCGCGCACGTCGTAGCGCTGGTCGATCTTCCAGCACGGCCGGCGCGGCTGGGTGATCTGCACGCGCGCATCACCGAGCGCATAGACGTCACCGAGGCAGGCACGGTGTTCGTCGAGGCCGCGGCTCGACAGGTTCTCGCCGATCGAACCGACCTCGAGCAGCGCGGCGGCCGCGGGGAAGCGCGCGGCGAGCTGCGCGTAGTGCTCGGCCGGGAAGTGATGCAGGGCTTTCTCCGCGCCGCCGTGCACGCTCGGGTCGGCGTGGTAATCGCCGTCGAGCCCCGCGGTGCCGAGCGCGACGGGCGCCGTCACCGCACGCTTGAAGATGCCGCTCGGCGTACCGTCGGCCAGCGCGGTACCGCGGCGCCCCTGGAACAGGTGGGTGATGATGACGGACATCGTGGGCCTCGGCGCATGCATGAATCTGAGACAATGGGCGGCTGAACGTACCAGCAGGGAACCCGATGAGCTACCGAGCCGTACTGTGGGACTTCGGCGGCGTGCTGACCAGCTCGCCCTTCGAGGCCTTCAACCGATACGAGGCCGAACATGGCCTGCCGACCGACTTCATCCGCGGCGTCAACGCGGTCAACCACGAGGACAACGCCTGGGCACGTTACGAGTCGAGCCGTATCGACGCCGAGGCGTTCGATCGCGAGTTTCGCGCCGAGACCGCGGCGGCCGGGCACGAGGTGCCGGGTCACGACGTCATCGCGCTGCTCGGCGGCGACGTGCGCCCACGCATGGTCGCGGTGCTCGAACGCTGCAAGCAGGATTACATCTGCGCCTGCCTGACCAACAACGTTGCCTCGGCGCGCGGTCCGGGCATGGCGCGCGATGCAGCGCAGGCCGCCGAGATGGCGGCGGTGATGGCACGCTTCGACCTCGTCATCGAATCGAGCAAGGAGGGCATGCGCAAGCCCGACCCGCGCATCTACGCACTTGCCTGCGAACGCATCGGCGTGGCGCCGGCGGAGGTCGTCTACCTCGACGATCTCGGCGTCAACCTGAAGCCCGCGCGCGGCATGGGCATGACGACCATCAAGGTGGTGTCGGAAGACCAGGCGATCGCCGACCTCGGCGCGGTGCTGGGCATCGAGATGCCGGCCTGACGCGCGGCTGCTTCGTTCAGCGCGCGTAGCGTAGCAGCAGCGCTTCCAGCTCGTCGAAATCGACCGGCTTGGTCACGTAGGCGGCGAATCCGAGCGCGAGCACGCTGGCCACGTGCGCGGGTCGTGCATCGGCGGAAATGGCGACGACCGGGACGGCCGCGGTCGCGGCGTTCGCACGCAGCTCGTGGAAGGCCTCGATACCCGACTTACCGGGCAGGTTGAGATCCATGAGGATGAGGTCGGGTGGTTCGCGCGCCGCCTGCGCGAGACCGTGCTCGGCGCTGTCGGCGAGTACCAGGCGCCAGGTCTCGCTCTTCAGCGCGAAGTACTTGCTCAGCAGGCGCCCGTTGGCCGGATTGTCTTCGATGTAGAGTACGTTCATGCGCTCGCGGGGCAGGAGGCGGGCAGCGTGCCGCGGGACACGGCGTTGGTGCGTTCGGCCGGCGGTTGTGGGCCGCCGCCTCGCAGGCGATGATACATCGCGGCAGGGGGGCGCCATAAGCCGGGGCCGGCGCCGGAGGCCGCGCTGGACGGGATCACCATGAGCGAAGCACGCATAGCCGAACGCCTGCACGGGGAGGCCGCCCGCCTGCAATCGCTGCTCGATGCCGTGCCGACGGCGCTGGCGGTGGTCGGCCCCGACCGCCGCTACCGGCAGGTCAACGACGCCTTCGCGCAGGGGCTCGGCCTCGATCCGGCAAGCTGCCGTGGGCGTCTGGTGGACGCGACGCTGCCGCCCGACGTGCAGGCGACTCTCGAGCCCGTCCTCGCCGGGGCGCTCGCCGGCATGCCCGGCGAAGCCCTGCACGGCGGCGCGCGCGGTCAGGCCGGGGCTTTGCACCTGCGCTGCCGCCCGTGGCACGACGGCGACGGCCCCTGCCTGGCGGTCGTCGCGCTCGAAGGCGAGCTGCCGGCGCCGCAGGGGGTGCCGAGGCCGGCCTTCGCGCCGGCCGCGGACGTGCTGGGCCTGGTCGACCGTCTGCCGGTGTTCATTGCCTACTACGGCCGCGACTACTGCTACCACTTCGTCAACGCGCGTTACGAACAATGGTTCCAGCGCCCGCGCGCCTGGTTCACCGGCCGCCGCATCGAGTCGGTCGTCGGCGAGGACGCGTTCGCGCAGCTGCGCCCGCACCTCGACCGCGCACTCACCGGGGCCGCCGTCGCGTTCGAATTCGAACGCGCCGAGCCCCACGGCGAACGCTGCCACGTGCTCAAGGCCAGCCTGATCCCGGATTGCCGCGGCGAAGGTGCCGTGCCGGGGGCTTTCGCCCTGCTCGAGGATGTCACCGAGCAGCGCCTGGCCGAACGGGCCGTGAACCAGGCGCTATGGGAGAAGCAGGCGATCGCGGACCACCTGCCGGCGCTCGTCGCCTATATCGACGCCGACCTGCGCTATCGCTACGTGAACGAGCGCTTCCGCGAGTGGTACGGCCTGCCCACGGCCTGGTTCATCGGCCGCCGCGTCGAGGACGTCGTCGGACCGGAGGCTTTCGCCGAAACCGGCGCGCTGTTGCATCGGGCCGCTGCCGGCGAAGAGCTGCACTTCGATTATCCACGCCGCAACCGGCTGTTCGACGACTGCGAACGCACGCTGCGCGTGCAGCTGGTGCCGGATCCCGGCGCCGGCGGGGCGCGCGGCTTCATCGCGTTGATGCAGGACGTCACCGAGGAACTTGCCGCGCACGCCGCGCTGCGTCGCGCCGAGCAGGAGATACGCGCGATCATCGACGCCGCCCCGGCACTCATCGCGGCTTTCGACATGGCCGGGACCTGTGTCTACGCCAACCGTGCGCTCGGCGAGTGGCTCGGCCTGCCGGCGACTGAACTGCCCGGCCGCACGGCCTTCGACATCGCGCCGCCCGCGCTGCACGAGTTCATCGCGCCGGAGATCGAGCGCGTGATCGGCGGCGAACGCGTCGAAGCGCGCGAACCGCGCCGCATCCGGCGGCCCGTCACCGGGGAGGACGGGTACTACGTCGGTACGTACGTGCCGTTGACCGATGGCACGCGCCAGCATGGCTTCATGGTTCTGATCAACGAAGTCACCGAGTCGGTGCACGCGCTGGCCAGGGCCGACGCGCAGGGCGAGCTGCTGCGCCAGGTCACCGAAGGCAGCAGCCAGGGCTTCGTGCTCAGCAACCTCGCGCGCACCGAGGTCTACTATGCGAGCCCCGGTATCCGGCGGCTGTGGCCGCACAACGTCGAGGTCCACAACTGGCGCGAGGCGGTGCACCCGGCGGACCGCCCGCGCCTCGAGCAGGCCCTGGCGTCGGTTGCCGAGAACGGCGGTTTCGCCGTCGAGTACCGCGTGGTCGCCGCCGACGGCACGGTGCGCTGGCTGCACGACAAGGCCGACGTCGTCACCATGGCGCGCGGCGGCGCGCCGCGCCTGACCAGCGTGTTCAGCGACGTCACCGAGCGGGTCGAGCAGGATGTGCGCCTGGAGACCAACCGCCGCCGGCTCGAGCTGGCGCAGGCGGCCGGGCAGCTCGGGCTGTGGGAACTCGACCTGGTGAGCGGCGCCGTCTACTGGTCACAGGCGATGCACGAGATGTTCCAGCTCGACGATCCGCAGCGGCTCGTGACCCGTGACAGCTACCTCGAGTTCGTGCACCCGGACGACCGCGAGTACGTCGCGCATCGGGTCGCGCAGGCCGCCGACGGTGTCGCCGATTACGACGTCGAGCACCGCGTCATCCTGGCCGACGGCAGCGAGCGCTACGTGCAGGCGCAGGCCTCGGTCGAGCACGACGCTGAAGGACGCGCCGCGCGCATGGTCGGCCTGGTGCGCGACGTCACCGACCGCAAGTGCGCCGAGATGACCTTGCGCGAGAGCGAGGAGACGCTGCGGCGCATCACCGAGACCATCGAGGACATGTTCTGGCTGAGCGAAATCGGCCGCCCGCAATCGATGTACGTCAGTCCCGGCTTCGAGACCATCTACGGGCGGCCGGCGGCGGCGTGCGGCGGCGACGCCGGCGCCTGGCTGCGCTGGGTGCACGTCGATGATCGCGAGCGCATGGCCGGCTTGTTCGCCGGGCTCGAGCGCGGCGAGGGTTTCGAGGCGGAATACCGCATCGTGCGGCCGGATGGCGGCGAACGTTGGGTACTGGAACGGGCCCACCGCGTGGTCACGGGTGAACCCGGAAGCATCCTCATCGCCGGTCTGACCACCGACATCACGCAACGCAAGGTGCAGCAGGCGGCGCTCGAAGACTATGCGCGCAAGCTCGCCGACGCCCAGGACGTCGCGGGCACCGCGTTCTGGGAACTCGACCTGGAGACGCGCCGGGTCGAATGGTCGGGCGATGTCATGCGCATGCTGGGCCTGCCGGACGATGGCGATTACGGCGTGCCGCTAGAGCGTGTCCTCGAACTCATCCATGCCGACGACCGGGACCTGGTCGAGGCGCGCGTGCGCGAGGCCATCGCGCGCGACGAACCGCTGCGCGTCGACCACCGCGTGTCGCTGCCGGGCGGCGAGGTCCGGTTCCTGCACGAACGCGGGCGTCTCGAACGCGACGCAGATGGCCGCCCTGTCCGCATGCTGGGTATTGCGCAGGACATCACCGAGCGCAAGCAGGCGGAACTCGCCCTCGCGGCGAGCGAGCAGATGCTGCGCCAGATCACGGAGAACACGCGCGACGTGTTCTGGCTCATGGACGCGACCAACGCCGAGATCGTCTACATCGGGCCGGGCTTCTCCCGCGTCTGGGGCGAGAGCCCGTCGGTCGTGACCCGCGGCGCACCGTGGCTGCGCGGCCTGCTCGACGAAGATCGTGAACGCATACGGCCGCTGCGCGCGCAGATGCTCGCGAGCGGTCATTTCGATGCGCAATACCGCATCATGCGCGCCGACGGCGAGCTGCGCTGGATCCACACGCGGGCCTTTCCCATCCGCGACGGCGGCGGGCGCCTCGTGCGCATCGCGGGCTTCGCCGAGGACGTCACCGATGCGCGGCGCGTGGCCGAGTTGCAGCGCCTCAAGGAAGAAGCCGACGACGCCAGCCGCACCAAGACCGAGTTCCTCTCGCGCATGAGCCACGAACTGCGCACGCCGCTCAACGCCGTGCTCGGCTTCGCCCAGCTCTTGCTGCACGAAGGACAGACGCCGCTGACTGCCGAACAGCGCCAGAGCGTCGGCGAGATCCTGGGCGCCGGCCGCCACCTGCTCGAGATCGTCGACGAGATGCTCGACCTGACCCGCATCGAACTCGGCAAGCTGCGCATGGAACCGGAAGCGATCGGGCTCACGCGCACCGTCGCGGAGTGCGTCTCCATGGTGCAATCGCAGGGACAGGCGCGTGACATCACCATCCGGCGCCACCACGAGGTGGCCGAGGGCGACGACGTGGTCTTCGCCGATCGGACGCGTGTCCGCCAGATCCTGCTCAACCTGCTGAGCAATGCGATCAAGTACAACGTCGTCGGCGGCGCGGTCACGGTGACGCTCGCGCGCGCCGGTGACGCGCAGCTGCGGGTCAGCGTCGCCGATACCGGGCCCGGCCTCACCAGCGAGCAGATCGAC
>JAUIFX010000052.1 GCA_030429865.1 Gammaproteobacteria bacterium
GTGGTCGCGGTGCGACCGTTACCGCTCGATGGTAACCGATTCTGCATGGTGCCCGCGCGGCGCGGGGCGACGTTGCCAGCGTCTCATGCAGCCGCAATCACCGGGTCCGGGCGGCGGCTCGCGGCGCGAGCCGCCGGACCGATGATTTGGTGCCGTTGGCCGGAGTCGAACCGGCACGCCTCTCGGCACTGCCCCCTCAAGACAGCGTGTCTACCAATTCCACCACAACGGCATGGGGTTTCTTCGGACGGGGCGCACACACTGTCTGGCGCGTCCCGAATCGTGGCGCGCAATGATACGAAATGCGCACCCGAGGTTCCACAGAAAAAAACGAATTCGCGTTCGAAAATTCGCGCACGCCGCGAACGCGCCGCGCGCACGCCGACAGCGCGGCGTCATTCCGCCGGCGCGGCCGGCACGTCGTCGTTGCCCAGGGACGCTGCCGGCACGTCGGCCGGCACGTCGCTCGGCGTGACGGGTACGTCGGCCGGCGCGGCGGGGATCTCGTCCGGAGACGTCGCAGGCGCACCCTGCGCGGCCGGCGTGTCGACGTTGTCGAGCAGGCTCGGCGCTTCCAGGGTCTGCCCGTAGAGATAGGCCAGCAGCAGGCTGTTGGTCAGGAACAGCGCGGCGAGCACCGCCGTGGTGCGCGACAGGAACGAGGCCGAGCCGCGCGCACCGAAGACCGTCGACGAGGCACCGCTGCCGAACGCCGCGCCGGCAGTCGCGCCCTTGCCCTGCTGCAGCAGGATGATACCGATGAGCAACACCGCGAGCACGAGATGCACGGCGAGCAGGATGGAGAAAGTCAGTGACATGCGGTGTTCTCTCTTGAACTCGGACGCGGTAGCCGCTCAGGGCGCCGCGTTGCAGATGGCGAGAAACGGCTCGGCCTCGAGCGAGGCGCCGCCGATCAGCCCGCCGTCGATATCGGGCATCGCGAACAGTTCTGCCGCGTTGGCCGGCTTGACGCTGCCGCCGTAGAGCAGGCGCATGTCGGCGGCACGCGCAGCGTCGACCCGTGCCACCCGCTCGCGGATGAACGCGTGCACGGCCTGCGCCTGCTCGGGCGTGGCGGTCTCGCCGGTGCCGATGGCCCACACGGGTTCGTAGGCGACGACGAGGTCGCCCAGGATATCCCCGATGCCGTCCAGTCCGAGCACCGCGTCGAGCTGGCGCGCGACGGCCTCCTCGGTGGCGTCGGCACGGCGCTCGGCGAGTGTCTCGCCCACGCAGAGCACAGGCCTGAGGCCGCAGCCGTGAGCGCGCGCGACCTTGGCGGCGACGCGGGTATCGTCGTCTCCGAACAGCTGCCGCCGCTCGGAATGCCCCAGGATGACGTGGCTGCAGCCCGCATCGACCAGCATCGACGCGGCGACTTCACCGGTGTAGGCACCACTGGCGTGCTCCGAGCAGTCCTGCGCACCGAGCATCACCGGACTGCCCGCGAGGGCGGCGGCGACCGTGCCGAGGTAGGGCGTGGGCGGACACAGCAGCACGTCGGCCTTGTCGGGTCGCGCCGCGACGATGGCGGCAGTGAGTTCGTGCGCCATCGCGCGCGAGCCGTTCATCTTCCAGTTACCGGCAACCAGGGCGCGTCGCATCGAAATATCGGACCTCGGCGGGCTTGGGGGGGTGGTGAGGGCGGCCAAGCTTAGCGGCGACGCCCGGTGAGATCAACGCGGCGCGCGGGCATGTGCGCAGTCGCCGGCGAGCACGCAGCCGTCGCAGCGCGGACGCACGCCGCAACGCGCCTTGCCGTGCGCGACGATCAGCGCATGGAACTCGTTGTAATAGTCGCTGCCCGCGTCCAGCGCGCTTTCGAGCGCCGCGCGCAGCGTCTCGTAGGGTTCGTCGCCAGCGGCCAGGCCGAGGCGCGCGAGCAGGCGGCGGGCGTAGGCGTCGACGACGAAGACCGGCCTGTCGTAGGCATACAAGGCGATGGCGTCGGCGGTTTCCGGCCCGATGCCGGGCTGCGCAAGCCAGGCGGCGCGCAGCGCAGCGTCGTCGAGTCCGTCGAGGCCCTCGCAACCGCCCTGCGCCACCAGCCAGGCGCTGATCGCACCGAGCCGCGCGGCCTTCTGCCGATAGAACCCGGCCGGCCGCACGAGCCCGGCCAACGCCTCGCGGTCGAGCGCCGCCATCGGCGCGAGTGCCAGTGCGCCGGCCGCCCGCAGCCGCGCCAGCGCCTGCTCGGCGTTGCGCCAGCTCGTACGCTGGATCAGTACCGCGCCGACGATGATCTCGAAACGCGACTCGGCCGGCCACCAGTGCTGCGGTCCGTAGGCCGCGAGCAGGCGCGCACAGACTGCGCGAGCCGCGCCCAGGCCATGACCGCTGCCCGCCCCGCCGACAGCGGCACCGTCAACGCGCGCGGCCGTCATCGCCGGCGCCGCGGCGCGGGCGACGCGCCGCGCGGCCGCCGGCTTCCCGCTGCGCCTGCGGGGCGATGCCGACCAGCTCACACAGCTCGTCGAGCAGCTTGCCTCCGAGTTCCACGCTGCGCCCGGCGCGCAGGTCGGTCGGCAGCATCACGTTGGCGAAGCGCACCCGCATCAGGCGGCTCACCTTGACTCCCTGCGATTCCCACAGGCGCCGGACTTCGCGGTGGCGGCCACGCTGGACCACGCAGTAGTACCAGCGGTTCGCGCCCTCGCCCTCCCCGACGACGATATCGTCGAAGTGTGCCTCCTCGCCGTCGATCGCCACGCCCTCGCGCAGGCGCCGGAGCATCGCGGCGTCGACCTCGCCGAACACGCGCACCGCGTACTCGCGGTCGACGTGGTAGCGCGGGTGCATCAGCCGGTGCGCCAGTTCGCCGTGGTTGGTGAACAGGAGCAGGCCGCTCGTGTTGATGTCCAGCCGACCGATGTTGATCCAGCGGCCGTGGCGCAGCCGCGGCAGGCCGGCGAAGACGTTCGGGCGCCCTTCCGGGTCGCTGCGCGTGCACACTTCGCCGACCGGCTTGTTGTAGGCGAGCACGCGCAGCGCGTCGGCGGGCGGCTCGAGGCGGCGCATCGGGCCGCCGTCGAGCTGGATGCGATCGCCCGGGCGCACCTGGCAACCCGGCTCGGCCTTGCGCCCGTTGATGCGGATGCGACCTGCCGCAACGAGACGTTCGATCTCGCGGCGCGAGCCCCAACCGGCACGGGCAAGCGCCTTGTGGATGCGTTCGCCGTCGTTACCCGAACCGGATTCCGCGGAAGTCATGGGTCAGCCTGTCCTCAGACGTGCGCGGAGGCTGGCGCCTCGTCGTCTTCGTCGTCTTCGTCGTCTTCGTCGTCTTCGTCGTCTTCGTCGTCTTCGTCGTCTTCGTCGTCTTCGTCGGACTCGTCGGACTCGTCGGACTCGTCGGACTCGTCGGACTCGTCGGACTCGTCGGACTCGTCGGACTCGTCGGACTCGTCGGACTCGTCGGACTCGGCGGACTCGGCGGACTCGGCAGACTCGGCGGACTCGGCAGACTCGGCAGACTCGGCAGACTCGGCGGACTCGTCGGACTCGCTTCCGGCGGCATCATCCACGGCTTCACCGGCGAACAGGTCGGCGTTGAGATCGTCGATGTCCTTGAGATCGGCGAGCGTCGGCAGCTGGTCGAGCGAACTCAGGCCGAAGTAGTCGAGGAAAGCGCGCGTGGTCGCGAATACGGACGGCCGGCCCGGCACGTCGCGGTGACCGACGACCTTGATCCAGTCCCGCTCGATCAGCTGGCGCATGATGTTGCTGCTGACGGCCACGCCGCGAATGTGCTCGATCTCGCCGCGCGTGATGGGCTGGCGGTAGGCGATGATCGCGAGCGTCTCGAGAAAGGCCCGCGAGTAGCGCGGTTTACGCTCTTCCCACAAGCGGCCGACGTGCCCGGCGACTGCGCTGCGGGTCCGGAAACGCCAGCCGCTCGCGACCTCGGCCAGTTCGACGCCGCGTCCCTCGTAATCCCGTGCCAGTTCGCCGAGCACCTCGCGCAGCGCCTCGCGGTCCGCTGCCGCGCCATCCTCGGCGACAACCAGCTTGGCGAGGCGCTCCAGCGACAGCGGGGTCTCGGAGACCATCAACAGCGCCTCGACGACGGGTTTGAGTTGCTCGGCATTCATTTCGTTGCTCACTCCGCGGCTCTCGATGCCGGTACAGGGAACGGCCGCCGCTGCTCACGCGGACACGATGCCCGGCGCCACGCTGACGCAACGGCGCGCGGCACACACGACATTCCGGGCAGCGGGCAGGGCGGCGCTTCCACGACTGTCAGGCCACCAGCTTGACGTAAATGGGCTCGTGCTCGCCGTTCTGCACGATCTCGATCAGGGCTTCCTTGAGCAACTCGAGAATCGCGATCAGCGTGACGACGACGCCGGCACGGCCTTCGCTGACGGTGAAGAAATCCTGGAACGGCGTGAACCTTTCGTTGTTGGCGCGCGAGAGCACGACGCTCATGCGCTCACGCAGGGACAAGGTTTCGCGCTGCACGCGATGGTCGGCAAACATGTCGGCGCGCCGCAACACGTCACGGAACGCCTCGAGCACGGCCTCGAGCGCCACCTCCGGCAGCGGCTGCTGCTGGCGGTCGCGCTCGAAATCCAGGACCACGTCGAACCACTCGCGCTCCTGCCGAGGCAATTCGTCGATGTCCGCCGCCGCCTTCTTGAACCGCTCGTACTCCTGCAGGCGCCGCACGAGTTCCGCGCGCGGGTCGCTTTCCGGATCTTCCTCCTTGCGCGGCCGCGGCAACAGCATGCGCGACTTGATTTCGGCGAGCATCGCCGCCATCACCAGGTACTCGGCAGCGAGTTCCAGCTTGAGGTTCTGCATCATGTCGATGTACGACATGTACTGCTCGGTGATGCGCGCGATGGGGATGTCGAGGATGTCGAGGTTCTGGCGCTTGATCAGGTAGAGCAGCAGGTCCAGCGGCCCCTCGAACGCTTCGAGGAACACTTCCAGCGCGTCCGGCGGGATGTAGAGATCCTTCGGCGGCTCGGTGATCGGCGTGCCCTGCACGACCGCGAACGGCATCTCGACCTGGGTCGGCTGCGCCGCCTCGGTCACCGGCGCCGCGTCGTGCTGTTCGGGTCCGCTCATCGGTGCACTCAGCGATACAGCAGGCTCATCGCCTGCCGCACGTCATCGAGCGTGTCGCGGGCGACGTCGCGCGCCGCCTCGCAACCCTCGTCGATGATCGCGCGTACCGTGTCGGGATCGTCGAGGAACTCCTCGCTGCGCTCGCGGATCGGCTGCTGCTCGGCCAGTACTGCGTCGATGATCGGCTGCTTGCAATCGAGGCAGCCGATGCCGGCCGTGGTGCAGCCCTCGCGTACCCACTGGCGTACGCCGTCATCGGAATAGATCTCGTGGAACCGCCACACCGGGCACTTCTGCGGATCGCCCGGGTCGGAGCGGCGCACGCGTGCCGGGTCGGTCGGCATCGTGCGCAGCTTCTGCGTGACCGACTCGGGCGCCTCGCGCAGCGCGATGGTGTTCTGGTAGGACTTCGACATCTTCTCGCCGTCGAGCCCGGGCATCTTCGATTCCGGTGTCAGCAAGGCCTGCGGCTCGGGCAGGATGACCTTGCCGCCGCCTTCCAGGTAGCCGAGCAGGCGCTCGCGATCGCCGAGACTGATGTTCTGCTGCGCCTCGAGCAGCGCGCGTCCCCGCTCGAGTCCCTCGAGGTCGCCGCCTTCCTGGTAGGTCCGGCGGATCTCGAAGTAGAGCTTGGCGTTCTTGCGGCCCATCTTCTTCGCCGCCGCTTCCGCCTTCTGCTCGAAGTCGGGTTCGCGGCCATAGATGTGATTGAAGCGCCGCGCGACTTCGCGCGCCAGTTCGATGTGGGCGACCTGGTCCTCGCCCACCGGCACGTGCCCGGCCTTGTAGATGAGGATGTCGGCGGCCTGCAGCAAGGGGTAGCCGAGGAAACCGTAGGTCGACAGGTCGCGCTCGCGCAGCTTCTCCTGCTGGTCCTTGTAGCTCGGCACGCGCTCGAGCCAGCTGATCGGCGTGATCATCGACAGCAGCAGGTGCAACTCGGCATGCTCGGGCACGCGCGACTGCACGAACAGTGTCGCCTCGCCGGGATTGATGCCGACCGACAGCCAGTCGATGACGATGTCGTAGACGCTCTCGCCGATGATCGCGGTGACGTCGTAGCTGGTCGTCAGCGCATGCCAGTCGGCGACGAAGAAGAAGCACTCGTACTCGTGCTGCAGCTGGATCCAGTTCTTCAGCACCCCGTGGTAATGACCCAGGTGGAGTTGCCCCGTCGGGCGCATCCCGGACAGGACGCGGCGGTTGGCGGCTATCGACATGTCAGGCGTTCCTGCTGATCGGATCGGAGGCGCGCCGTCCCGCGCGCTCTGGAGCGCGGCCGTTCACAGGCCGAACGCGGAGAAGTAGGCGCCGAGCTGGCCCAGCACCGGGCCGAGGATACGTTGCAGCACTCCCGTCGCCAGCAGGGCCAGGATGATGACCAGCCCGTAGCCCTCGAGGCGATTGTAGTGCCTGGCCCATGTCGCGGGCAGGCTCGCGGTCACGATACGGCTGCCATCGAGCGGCGGGATGGGGATGAGATTGATGATCATGATGGCTGCGTTGAATATTATCCCAGCCTCACACATGTAGATCAAAGCCGGTCCGGCCAGGCCGAGATGCTTGAGAACGAGGGCGGCGAGTGTCCAGCCGGCGAGCATCAGGAGGTTCGCGGCTGGGCCGGCGAAAGCCACCGCGGCGATGCCCGCGCGCAGCGGGAAGAGCCGGTTCCAGCGCACCGGCACGGGCCGCGCCCAGCCGAAGAACAGCCGCGTGCCGAACAGCAGCTCGCCGAGCAGGTAGAGCGTTGCCGGCACCAGCACGGTGCCGATCGGGTCGACGTGACGCAGCGGGTTGAGCGACAGGCGGCCGGCATCGGCTGCGGTCGTGTCGCCGAGCTGCAGCGCGACCCAGCCGTGCGCGATCTCGTGCACCGTGACGGCGAGTACGGCGGGGATCAGCAGCAACGGCAGTTGGGACAGGTCGCTCATCGCATCGGCTCAGCCGAGGTCGGCGACCTGGCTGACGTCGCCCTTGCCCTCGCGCAGCAGCTGCGGCTGGTCGCTGGAGAGATCGAGCACCGTGGTCATCTCGATGCCGATCGCGCCGGCGTCGATGAGGGCGTCGACGGCGTGGCCGACGGCGGCGCCCATGTCCTCCGGTTCGGCGTAGGGCATGCCGAGTTCGTCGTTCATCAGCGTCGAACCGAGCAGCGGCTCGCCGAGCTCCTCGAGCAGGGCCCGCAGGAACGGATGGTCGGGAATACGCAGCCCGACCATGCGCCGCTTCGGATCCTGCAGCCGGCGCGGCGTCTCGCGCGTCGCGGCGAGGATGAACGTGTAAGGCCCCGGCGTAAGCATGCGCAGCAGGCGGAAGGCGCTGTTGGAAATCTTCGCGTACTGCGCGGCGAGCGCCAGGTCGTGAAACATCAGCGTGAAATAATGACTGCGCTCGACGTGACGGATCGCGCGGATGCGATCCTCCGCGGCCTTGCTGCCGACCCGGCAGATGAGCGAGTAGCTGGCGTCGGTCGGGCACACCAGCACACCGTCGCGACCGAGGATCTCGGCGGCCTGCTGCACGAGGCGCTTCTGGGGGTGCGTCGGGTGAACGCGGATGTGCAGACACTTCATGCGGTGCTTACCGGGCTGGAACGGGCGGTGCGCGCGTGGCGTGGCCGGTCGCGCGCTGGCCATCATCGCGTCGATGAGGCAATATTGCAGCGCACTCCGGGCGGCGAGTTTAGCAGCCGCGCGAGGTGATACAAGCGCGCCAGAAACCCTGTCGCCCGCCCGGCGTCGCGCCGCCGGGGCGCACCGGCAAATCCGACCAGCATGCAAGAAAACCGCGTCGAACTGATTCGAGAGGCATTGACTCGCGCGTTCGCGCCGTCGCGGCTGGAAGTCGTCGACGAAAGCCACCTCCACGCCGGGCACGCCGGCGCCCGCGACGGCCGCGGGCATTTTCGCGTGCTGATCGTGGCCGAGGAATTTCGCGGCCAGGCGCCGCTCAAGCGTCATCGCGCCGTCTACACCGCACTCGGCACCCTGATGCAGACCGACATCCACGCGCTCGGCATCGATGCCCGCACGCCGGACGAGTAGCGCGGCGCCGCGCGCGGCCTGGCGGTCGCGCGACGCGGCGTCGCGCCTGGTCCGCGCCGACCAGGCGCGCTTCCTCGCGAGCCTGCCGGACGCCAGCGTCGACTGCGTGTGGACCGACCCGCCCTACCTGCTGTCAAACGGCGGCAGCACCTGCCAGTCCGGACGCCGCGTCAGCGTCGACAAGGGCGCCTGGGACCAGAGCCAGGGCATCGCCGCCGACCACGCGTTCAACCGCGGCTGGCTCGCGGAATGTTTCCGCGTGCTCAAGCCGACCGGCACGATCTGGGTCAGCGGTACCCACCACGTCTACCTCTCGGTCGGCATGGCGATGCTGGAACTCGGTTTCCGCCTGCTCAACGACATCGTGTGGGAGAAGCCCAACCCGCCGCCCAACCTCGGCTGCCGCTGTTTCACCCACGCGACCGAGATGATCCTGTGGGCAGCGCGCGCCAGGCGCGGCGAACGCGCCCGCTACACGTTCAACTACGAGACCATGAAAGCGCACAACGACGGCCGCCAGATGAAGAACGTGTGGCGCTTCACCGCCCCCGGCAAGGACGAGAAGGCGCACGGCCGCCACCCGACGCAGAAGCCGCTCAAGCTGATCGAGCGCTGCCTCGAGGCGAGCACGCAGCCGGGCGACGTGGTGCTCGATCCGTTTGCCGGCTCGGGTTCGACCGGTGTCGCGGCGCTCGGCCTCGGACGCCGCTTTCTCGGCGCCGAAGTCGATCGCGAATACGCGCAGCTCGCCGTGCGGCGACTGCGTGAAGCCGACGCCCAGGCGTCTGCGCTGGCCGCGACCCCATGAATTCGCCCGTCCACGCGCTCACCGCCGCCCTCGTCGCGCGACCCTCGGTGACGCCGGCGGACGCCGGCTGTCTCGATCTCATCGGCGCCCGCCTCGCGGCGCTCGGCTTCCATCTCGAGCGTTTGCCGCGCAACGGCGTCGACAACCTGTGGGCGGTGCACGGCGACGCCGGCCCCTGCTTCGCCTTCGCCGGGCACACCGACGTCGTACCGCCGGGTGACCTCGCCGCGTGGCACTCGCCGCCGTTCGAACCGAGCGTGCGCGACGGCCTGCTCTACGGGCGCGGCGCGGCCGACATGAAAGGCAGCCTGGCGGCGATGGTGGTTGCCGTCGAACGCTACCTCGCCCGCGTGCCGCGTCCCCGCGGGCGCATCGCCTTCCTGCTCACCTCCGACGAAGAAGGCCCGGCCACCGACGGCACGGTGCGGCTGATGGAGTACCTCGCGGCGCAGGACATCGCGCTCGACTGGTGCGTGGTCGGTGAACCGAGCAGCAGCGAGCGGCTCGGCGACACCGTGCGCGTCGGCCGGCGCGGATCGCTCAACGGCCGCCTGCGCGTACACGGGGTACAAGGGCATGTCGCCTACCCGGAGCGCGCCGACAACCCGATTCATCGTGCGCTGCCGGCCCTGGCGGCGCTTGCCGCGCGCCACTGGGACGACGGCAACGACTACTATCCGCCGACTTCGTTTCAGGTCTCGAACATCCACGGCGGCGCCGGTGCCGAGAACGTCGTCCCCGGCACCCTGGAAGCCTGGTTCAACTTCCGTTACAACACCGAGCACGAAGCGGCCGGGCTGCAACGCGACGTGGAGGCCGAACTCGACGCCCACGGCCTGCGCTACGACCTCGATTGGCGACTCTCGGGGGTCCCGTTCCTGACCGCCGGCGGGCGCCTCGTCGAGACGGTGGTGGACGTCCTGGAAGCGCGCGCCGGCGTGTCGCCGGCGCTGTCGACGGGCGGCGGTACGTCGGACGGCCGCTTCATTGCCCCGGCCGGCGTGGAACTCGTCGAACTCGGGCCGAACAACGCCACCATCCATCAGGTCGACGAATGTGTGCCACTCGCCGAGCTCGATGCGCTGGCGACGATCTACGAAGACATCCTCGCGCGCATGCTGGCGCGCGAGGACGGGCAAGGCTAGCGCTGCGGGATGACCCGCCGCGGACGCGGCGGGTGCGAGGGACAGTCGGAAGCAAGGCGAGCCCGCGCGTCGGCGGCCGCACGGCCGCCGGGCACGGGCGGGGCGGGATCAGCTCTGGCCGGCCTTGTCGAACTGCTCTTCCTCGGTCGAGCCGGTCAGCGCGGTGACCGAGGAGCTGCCGCCCTGGATGACGGTGGTGACGTCGTCGAAGTAGCCGGCGCCGACTTCCTGCTGGTGGCTGGCGAAGGTGTAGCCGCGGTTCTTGGCCGCGAATTCCTTCTCCTGCACCATCTCCACGTACGCGGTCATGCCGTCGGTCACGTAGTGGTTGGCAAGGTCGAACATGTTGTACCACATGTTGTGAATGCCGGCCAAAGTGATGAACTGGTACTTGTAGCCCATCGCACCGAGCTCGCGCTGGAACTTGGCGATGGTGGCGTCGTCGAGGTTCTTCTTCCAGTTGAACGACGGCGAGCAGTTGTAGGCCAGCAGCTGGTCCGGGAACTGCTTCTTGATGGCCTCGGCGAAGCGCTTCGCCTCGTCGAGATCCGGCACTGCCGTTTCGCACCAGAGCAGGTCGGCGTAAGGCGCGTAGGCGAGGCCGCGCGAGATGGCCTGGTCGAGGCCGGCGCGGGTCTCGAAGAAGCCCTCGTTGGTGCGGTCACCGGTGACGAAGGGATGGTCGCGCTCGTCGACATCGCTCGTGAGCAGCGCGGCGGCGTTGGCGTCGGTGCGGGCGAGAACCACCGTCGGCACGCCCATGACGTCGGCGGCGAGACGCGCGGCGACGAGTTTCTGCACCGCTTCCTGGGTCGGCACCAGGACCTTGCCGCCCATGTGGCCGCACTTCTTCACCGAGGCGAGCTGGTCTTCGAAGTGCACGCCGGACGCACCCGCCTCGATCATGCCCTTCATCAGTTCGAAGGCGTTGAGCACGCCGCCGAAGCCGGCTTCGGCGTCGGCCACGATCGGCGCGAAGTAGTCGATGTCGCCGTTGCCCTTCTGCCACTGGATTTCGTCGGCGCGCTTGAACGCGTTGTTGATGCGGCGAACCATGGTCGGCACGGAGTTGACCGCGTACAGCGACTGGTCGGGGTACATCGTCTCGGAGGTGTTGCCATCGGCAGCAACCTGCCAGCCGGACAGGTAGATGGCCTTGATGCCGGCCTTGACCTGCTGCACCGCCTGGCCGCCGGTGACGGCACCGAGGCAGGGCACGAAGTCTTCCTCGTTGACCAGCTTCCAGAGCTTCTCGGCGCCGCGCGTGGCGAGCGTGTGCTCGATCATGACGCTGCCGCGCAGCCGTACCACGTCCTCGGCCGAATACGGGCGGGTGACGCCCTTCCAGCGCGGGTTGGTGGCCCAGTCCTGGCTCAGTTGCTTAGCTTGATCCTCGAATGACGACATGTCTGTTACTCCTGCCAAAATGACAACAATCCGTAGGGGTCCAGGCCCGCGTGAACCGGGCAGCCTGATCGCGGAGGCTGTGTCGCGGCCGCGCCGGCGCCGTGGTCACGGCGCCGCGTGCAGCGTCCGGGTGCGGAGATGTGCTTGCGATAACGTCCTGGCGTGACTCTTCGTACAGTGCGTGCGGCCGGTTCCGAGGCGCTCGACGTGCAGCCCTCGCGCGCCCGGGCGGCGGCGATTGCGGCACGTCATGACCCCGGGCCGCGAACGCTCGCGCCGGTCAGTGATCCGCGCATCCTAATATGCAAGCAGGGAGCCATCAACGAGCACCGTCGGGCGCGGCGCCGAATCGACGCGAACCCGCCGCCGCCGCGATGGTCTCAGGGGTCTGGCGAGGCGCTGCGCTGCGGCGGCGCACCCACGGGCACACCCATGCGCGAAGCGGGGCGAAAAGTACGTTGCAGTGCACCAATTGTCAACCTCGGGGGTGTCCGCGTTGGCAAAAATTCACAGCCTGGAGAAGGCCTGCGGGCGACTGAACCCGAAGCACTCGGCTTGCGTATCATGTACGTTAGTATCATCAGACCCACGCCCCGTACCGCCACCCCCGGGCGGACCGCCGGTCCAGGCCGGGCGCACGCCACCGATGGGAAGCCATGTCCGACGAGTCACATCATCACGATACCGGCACGGCGCTGAAGGAAGCGCAGCCGAAGCTGAAGAAGCCGCCCATGTACCGGGTGGTGATGCTGAACGACGATTACACGCCGATGGAATTCGTCGTGCACGTACTGGAAAAATTCTTCCAGATGAACCGCCCGACCGCGACCCGCGTGATGTTGGAAGTGCATACCCAAGGAAAAGGCGTGTGCGGTATATTCACTCACGAGATCGCGGAGACCAAGGTCTCGCAGGTGAACAGCTATTCGAGGGATCACGAGCATCCCCTGCTGTGCACCCTCGAGCTCGAGTCGTGAACGATTAAGAGGACCCGACCGTGCTAAGCAAAGAACTCGAAGTCACCCTCAACATGGCCTTCAAGGAGGCGCGCGAGCAACGTCACGAGTTCATGACGGTCGAGCACCTGCTGCTCGCGCTGGTCGACAACCCTACCGCGGCCAAGGTCCTGCGCGCCTGCGGCGCGGATCTCAACCTCCTGCGCCGCCAGCTGACCGACTTCATCCAGGAGAGCTCGCCCCTGCTGCCGGATGACGAGGACCGCGACACCCAGCCGACCCTGGGCTTCCAGCGCGTGCTGCAGCGTGCCGTGTTCCACGTGCAGTCCTCGGGCAAGAAGGAGGTCAACGGCGCCAACGTGCTGGTCGCGATTTTCGGTGAGCGGGAGAGCCACGCGGTCTACCTGCTCAACCAGCAGAACATCGCGCGCCTCGACGTCGTCAACTGCATCTCGCACGGCATCTCGCGCGTCGGCGACGAGGAAGCCAACGAGGAGTCGAACGCGCCGGCGGAGGACGAGGCCGAACAGACCGAGGCGAGTTCCAACGCGCTGACCGCCTACACCACCAACCTCAACGAGCAGGCCGCGGCCGGCAAGATCGACCCGCTCATCGGGCGCCAGGAGGAAGTCGAGCGCACCATCCAGATCCTGTGCCGCCGGCGCAAGAACAACCCGCTGTTCGTCGGCGAGGCGGGCGTCGGCAAGACCGCCATCGCCGAAGGCCTGGCGAAGAAGATCGTCGACGGCGAAGTGCCCGAAGTCATCGCCGACTCGACCATCTACTCGCTCGACCTCGGCGCGCTGCTTGCCGGCACCAAGTACCGCGGTGATTTCGAGAAGCGCCTGAAGAACGTCCTCGCCCAGCTCAAGCGCGAGCCGGGCGCGGTGCTGTTCATCGACGAGATCCACACCATCATCGGGGCCGGCGCGGCCTCGGGCGGCGTGATGGACGCGTCCAACCTGATCAAACCGATGCTCGCCTCGGGCGAGCTCAAGTGCATCGGCTCGACCACCTACCAGGAATACCGCGGCATCTTCGAGAAGGACCGCGCGCTGGCGCGGCGCTTCCAGAAGATCGACGTCGGCGAACCCAGCGAGGACGAGGCGGTCAAGATCCTGCAGGGCCTGAAGTCGCGCTTCGAGGATCACCACGAGGTGCGCTACACCAACCAGGCGCTGCGCACTGCCGTCGAGCTGACCAACCGCTACATCAACGATCGCCACCTGCCCGACAAGGCCATCGACATCATCGACGAGGCCGGCGCGCGGCAGCGCCTGCTGCCGATGTCCAAGCGGCGCAAGACCATCGGCGTCGGCGACATCGAGGAAATCGTGGCCAAGATTGCGCGCATTCCGCCGAAGTCCGTGTCGACGTCCGACCGCGACGTGCTCAAGAACCTCGAGCGCAACCTCAAGATGACCGTGTTCGGCCAGAACAATGCCATCCAGACGCTGGCGGCCGCGATCAAGATGTCCCGTTCGGGCCTCGGTCACGCCGACAAGCCGATCGGCTCGTTCCTGTTCGCCGGCCCCACCGGCGTCGGCAAGACCGAGGTCACGCGCCAGCTCGCGCGCATCATGGGCATCGAGCTGATCCGCTTCGACATGTCGGAGTACATGGAGCGCCACACGGTCTCGCGCCTGATCGGCGCACCGCCCGGCTACGTCGGTTACGACACCGGCGGCCTGCTCACCGAGGCGGTGAGCAAGCAGCCGCACGCCGTGTTGTTGCTCGACGAAATGGAGAAGGCTCACCCCGACGTCTTCAACATCCTCCTGCAGGTCATGGACCACGGCACCCTGACCGATACCAACGGGCGCAAGACGGATTTCCGCAACGTGATCATCGTGATGACGACGAATGCCGGCGCCGAACGCATGAGCCGTGCATCGATCGGCTTCACTCGCCAGGATCACACGGCCGATGCGATGACGGAGATAAAGCGCATCTTCAGCCCCGAGTTCCGCAACCGCCTCGATGCCATCATCCAGTTCGATGCGCTCAGCACCGACATCATCGGTCACGTGGTCGACAAGTTCCTGGTCGAGCTCGAAACCCAGCTCGACGCCAAGAAAGTCACCATGGAAGTCGACGCCGCGGCACGCAGCTGGCTGGCCGAGCACGGCTATGACGCGGTCATGGGGGCACGCCCGATGAGCCGTCTCATCCAGGACAAGATCAAGAAGCCGCTGGCCGAGGAGCTGCTGTTCGGACGCCTGGTCAACGGCGGACACGTCTGCGTGACGGTCAAGGACGACGACATCGCCGTCGAGTACGAACTCGAGACCGAGCAGACGACCTGAACCTCGGCGCGCGGCCGCGCCGCGCCTGCCGAACGTCACGGGGCGGCCACGGGCCGCCCTTTCGTTTCGCGGCTCCGGCCGCAAGCTCGTTCGTGTTTGCGCCGCCACGACAGGTTTCACGGCGCCAGCGGATCGGGTACGGTCCGGCGAGCGTTCGCGCAGGGCCCGGGCCGAGGCCAGGCGGGCCAGGGCCAGGCCCGCCGAGGCGGTCCGCCGTCCGCGCGCCGCGCGTCATCATCGATGAGGGGAGAACACCGCGTGGTCCAGAATCACAAGCAGATCGACGAACACACTTTTCGCGAAACCTTCGGTCGCTACTACGAGGACTTCGAGCCGGGCCACGTCTACCAGCATCGCCCCGGACGCACCATCAGCGAGACCGACAACACCTGGTTCACGCTGTTGACGATGAACACGCACCCACTGCACTTCGATGCCGAGTACGCGGCCGCATCGGAGTTCGGCCGGATACTCGTCAACAGCGCTTTCACCGTCTCGCTGGTCGTCGGCATGAGCGTCAGTGACGTCAGCCAGAAAGCGATCGCGAACCTCGGCTGGAAGGAAATCCGCCTGCCGGCGCCGGTATTCGTCGGCGACACGCTCTACGCCGAGTCGGAGATCCTCGACAAGCGCGAATCGAAGTCCCGTCCTACCGCCGGCATCGTCACGGTGCGAACGCGTGGCCTCAAGAGTGACGGCACGGTGGTCTGCGAGTTCGACCGCAGCATGCTGATTCCCAGGCGCGGGCACGGCGTCGAGGACCGCGTGGGCTACTGAGCGCCACCGCAGCGGCGCGGTGCAGCGGGGTATCAGCCCAGCTTCTTCAACAGCACTGCGGAATTGCGCTGGTAGTTGTACAGCTCGCGCCGCGCTACCGGCAGGTCATCGAGCGTGGCCACCGCGTAGCCGCGCTCGCTGAACCATTGCACCGCCTGGGTGGTCAGCGCGAACACGCTCGTCACCCCGTGCTCGCGCGCGCGCCGCTCGAGCGCTTCGATGAGCACGTCGCCGAACTGGCCACCACGGTACTCGGGGTGGACGGCGATGCACGCGACCTCGGCACTGCGCTGCTCGGCATACGGGTGCAGCGCGCCGCAGGCCACGACGGTGTTCTCGCGCAGCATGACCACGAATTCGTCGATCTCGGTCTCGAGCTTCTCGCGCGAGCGCTTGACCAGCACGCCCTGTTCTTCGAGCGGCGCTATCAGCTCGAGGATACCGCCGATGTCCTCGATCTTGGCCGTGCGCAACTGGTCGAAGGGCGCGCTGCTGATCATCGTGCCGATACCGTCGCGGGTAAACAGCTCGCGCAGCAGCGCACCGTCGACGAAACGGCTCACGATGTGTACGCGCTCGACGCCGAGCTGGCAGGCGCGCACGGCACTGTCGAGCAGTTCGCGCTCGCCGTCGTCGCGGGCCTTGTGCTCGCGCAGCTCGCGCGCTTCGCGCAGCGTCAGCTGGCGGCATAGCCTGCCCTGCCCGTCCTCGATGCCGTCGCGCCCGCCGACCAGCACCAGCTTGGTCGCGTTGAGTTCGCTCGCGACGGTGGCGGCGAGGTCCTTCGCCTTGACGTTGAACAACTCGCCGGTCGGCGAATAGCCGATCGGCGGGATGAGCACGATCTCGCCGGCATCGAGACGGGCCTCGATCGCGTCACGATCGATGCTGCGCACGAGACCGGTGAACATGAGATCGACACCGTCGATGATGCCGGCCGGCCGCGCGAAGACGAAATTACCGCCGGCGACGCGCGCCGGGTCGCCGCCGAACGCGGCACCGCGCATGCCGAACGAGAAGCTCGCCTCGACGCCGAGCCTGAGCGCGCCGACCACCTCGCGTACCGCCGCCATCGTGGGCGCGTCGCTCACCCGCAGCTCACCGACCACGCGCGGCGAGAGGCCGAGTTCGGCGAGGCGTTGCTCGATCTGCGGCCGCGCACCGAACACCACGACGAGGCGCACGCCGACCGAAGCCAGCAGTACGAGGTCGCGCGCGAGATTGCCGAAACCGGGTCCGGCGAGCGCGGCACCGTCGAGGTAGACGACGAAGGTCTTGTTGCGGTGCTTGCGAAAGTACGGCGTGACCTGGCGCAGCCAGGCAACGGCCGCATCGTCCTGCAGGGTCGGGTGTGGTTCAGTCATGGCAGCAGAAGCGCTCGATGAGGTTGCGCAGGATATCGATCATCTGCGCGACGCGGGCGATTTCGACATACTCGTTCGGTTGATGCGCGGTCGCGATGTCACCGGGCCCGAAGATGACCGACTCGCTGCCGAGTGCGTTGAGAAACGGTCCCTCGGTGGCGAAAGCGACGCTCGCCGCAGCGGTGCCGGTAGCCGCCTCCAGCGCGCGCACCAGCGCCGCGTCCGCCCCGGTGTCGAGCGCCGCGAGCGGCGCCATGGGCAGTTCCAGCCGGCCCTCGACCCCGGCGGCCGCGGCGCGCGCGCGGACCAGCGCGTCGAGTTCGGCGAGTGCCGCGTCGATGTCGAGGCCGGGCACGGCGCGAATGTCGAACATGAGCTCGCATTCGCCACAGATGCGGTTGGGGCTGTCACCACCGCGGATACAGCCGAGGTTGAGCGTCGGGCCCGGCACCGCGAAATCGGTGTCGAGATACTGCTCGGCGGCCTGCACGCGCCAGTTTTTGAGATCACCGATGATCTCGTGCATGCAATCGAGCGCGTTGGCGCCGAGACCCGGGTCGCTCGAATGGCCGGAACGTCCGGCGAGCACGATACGCCCGATGGCAATACCCTTGTGTTTGCGGATCGGGCGCAGCGCGGTCGGCTCGCCGATGAGCACGTGGCGCCCGAGACGCCGCCCGGCCTGTTCGAGGTGGCGCGCGCCGGCCATCGAGCTTTCCTCGTCGGCGGTCGCCAGCATCACCAGGGGACGGCGCAGGCGCGCCGGGTCGATCGTCTCGAGCGCTGCCAGCACGATTGGGAAGAAGCATTTCATGTCGGCCGTGCCGAGGCCGTACCAGCGGCCGTCGCGCTCGCTGAGCGTGAACGGATCGCTGTCCCAGCCGGAGTCGTCATACGGTACGGTGTCCGTATGTCCGGCCAGCACCAGGCCGTCGTCGCCGCTGCCGAGCCGGGCGACCAGGTTGAGCTTGTCCGGGCCGTGCGCGACGTGCTGGCGCTCGAGCGCGAAGCCGGCCGCGCCGAACCAGCCGGCCAGGGTCTCGACGACGTCGGCATTGCTCATGTCATGCGCCGCGTCCACGCAGCTCACGCTCGGCAGCGCGACGAGCTCGGCGAGCCTGCTGCCGACCGTCGCTAGCGTATCCGTCATCCTGGGTTCCTCGCCTCGCCTGGGCCTGGCCTGGGCCGCGCTGGCCGGCATTCTACATGCGCGGCGTGTGCACGCGCTTCTATGCCGACACGGCGAAAGGCTATCATGTCCGGCCTCTCAGACCGTTCAACCCCGGCCCGCTCACGGGTCTGCCGGAGACCGAATCCATGGCGCAGAAACTCAACAAGATCAGTGAACGCATCACGCAGCCGCGCGCCCAGGGCGCCTCGCAGGCGATGCTCTATGCCACGGGGCTCAAGGAGCAGGATCTGTCCAAGGCCCAGGTCGGCATCGGCAGCGTGTGGTACGACGGCAACCCGTGCAACATGCACCTGCTCGACCTCGCCGACGAGGTCAAGATCGGCGTGCAGGAGGCCGGCCTCGTCGGCATGCGCTTCAACACCGTCGGCGTCTCCGACGGCATCTCGATGGGCACGCGCGGGATGAGCTACTCGCTGCAGTCGCGTGATCTGATCGCCGACTCCATCGAGACCATCATGGGCGGCCAGTGGTACGACGCGAACATCTCCATTCCCGGCTGCGACAAGAACATGCCCGGCTGTGTCATCGCCATGGCGCGTCTCGATCGGCCGTCACTGATGGTCTATGGCGGCACCATCAAGCCCGGCTACAACAAGGCCGGAGAGACCATCGACATCGTCTCCGCCTTCCAGAGCTACGGCGCCTACCTCGCCGGCACCATCGACGAGGAGCAGCGTCAGGACATCGTGCGCCATGCCTGCCCCGGGGCCGGCGCCTGCGGCGGTATGTACACCGCGAACACCATGGCCTCGGCAATCGAGGCCATGGGCATGTCACTGCCCTACAGTTCCTCGACCCCGGCGGTCGACCCGGAGAAGCGCGCCGAGTGCCGGCGCGCGGGCCTCGCCGTGCGCAACCTGCTCGAGAAGGACATCAAGCCGAGCGACATCATGACGCGCGCCGCGTTCGAAAACGCGATGGTCGTGGTCTCGGCCCTCGGTGGCTCGACCAACGCCGTGCTGCACCTCATCGCCATGGCGCGCGCGGCCAAGATCGCGCTGACCATCGACGATTTCCAGGCCGTCAGCGACCGCGTGCCCTTCCTCGCCGATCTCAAGCCCAGCGGCCAGTACGTGATGGAGGACGTGCACAAGATCGGCGGCACACCCGCCGTGCTCAAGTTCCTCATGAAGGAGGGTTTCATCGACGGCGACTGCCTCACCGTCACCGGCTTGACGCTCGCAGAGAACCTCGCCCCGCTGCCCGAACTGAGCCCGACGCAGAAAGTCATCAGGCCCCTGTCGAACCCGATCAAGCCGAGCGGTCACATCCAGATCCTCAAGGGCAACCTCGCCCCGGGCGGGTCGGTCGCCAAGATCACCGGCAAGGAAGGCCTGCGCTTCTCCGGCCCCGCGCGGGTCTACGACTGCGAGGAAGACATGCTCGCCGGTCTCGAGAACAAGGAAATCGGCAAGGGCGACGTCGTCATCATCCGCTACGAGGGCCCCAAGGGCGGCCCCGGCATGCCGGAGATGCTGACGCCGACGTCCGCCATCATGGGTGCCGGTCTCGGCGAGGACGTCGCGCTCATCACGGACGGCCGCTTCTCGGGCGGTTCGCACGGCTTCATCGTCGGCCATGTCGTGCCCGAGGCCCAGGAGGGCGGGCCGATAGCGCTGGTCGAGAACGGCGACGTGGTCACGATCGATGCCGACAGCAACACGCTCGAGGTCGCCGTCGACGATGCGGAGATGACGCGCCGCCGCGCGGCATGGACAGCGCCTCCCTACAAGGCGAGCAGCGGCACGCTCTACAAGTTCATCAAGAACGTGAAGAGCGCTTCGGAGGGTTGCGTCACCGACGAATGATCCGACGAATGATCATGGACGAATGACCACGAGCGGCGCGCGCGCCGGCAACGGCGCGCGCCACCGGCTTCACATGCTCTTTTTGTACTCGTTGTAGTACTTGAGCACGCGACGCACGTAGGTCTGCGTTTCCTGGTAGGGCGGAATGCGGCGGCCGTTGCGGATGACCGCGTTCTCGCCAGCGTTGTAGGCGGCGATCGCCAGCACGAGGTTGTTGTCGAACATGTCGAGCAGGTCGCGCAGGTAGCGTGTACCGCCGCTGACATTGGCGATCGGATCGCGCCGGTTGCGCACGCCGTAACGCTCGGCAGTGCCCGGCATGAGTTGCATCAGCCCGACCGCGCCGGCGCTCGATATGGCCTCCGGGTCATAGGCCGATTCGGCCGTGATGACCGCATGCAGCAATGCCGGAGGCAGGCGGTTGGCCTTGGCCGCGCTGGCGATCGTCGGTTCGTATTTCTTGCGGTTGCGGTTGAACCCGCCGTAGTTGACGGTCGCTTCCTGCCAGCCTTTCCAGGTCTTGACCAGGCGCTTGTAGCCGCCGTGATTGGGGCGGTCGGTAAGGTGCACGCGGCCATGCTGATCGACGTACTTGTAGATGTCGGCATCGGCGAAGAACGGCAACACGAACAACGCCACGCACAGCAGGAAGAAGGAGATACGCTTTCTCATGCCTGCCAGGATACGGTCATCATCTCAAGTGAATTATTGGAATATTTTATAACCAAATGATAAATATTCAAATATTTCCAGTACACATAGGGCGTAACCGGCCGCCAGAAGGTCGTCCAGCATGATTCCGAAGCCGCCGCCGACCGCGCGGTCGGCCTGCCGGATCGGCCAGGGTTTGACGATATCGAAGAAGCGGAAGGCCAGGAAGCCGACCAGGACCCCGACCGGCCCACTGGAACAAAAACTTACAGTTACCAGGTAGCCGACAATCTCGTCGAGCACGATGGCGCCGTGATCGTGCTCACCGAGCGCGCGGGCCGTCCTGCCACATAGCGGCACGCCGGCGGCAAACAGGAGCGCGACGAGCGCGAGGTAGGCCGGCGGCGGCAGGCCGGCGAGCGGCCAGTAACACGCCACGCCGACCAGTGTGCCCCAGGTACCCGGCGCCGGGCGCAGCAGTCCACTGCCGAGACCGAGCGCCAGGCAGTGCCCGGGATCGCGCAGCAGCGCGGGCGGGACCGGCCTGCTCGCAGCCATCGTCAGCGCGCGGCCGCCGCGTCCCAGGCCGTCAGGCGAGCCAGCGCGTCGGGCTCGAGGACCCGCTCGATGCGACGCCCGTCGACGATCCAGGTCGGGTAGTTGCGAATGTCCGCCAGCTCGCAGGCGGTCGCGCGCGGCGAGCCCCGGCCGTGCGGCGAGCACTCGACGTAGGGCAGGGCGTCGGCGGCGCCACCGAAAAGCTCCTTCTGCTGCTGACAGTGCGGACACCAGCTCGCGCCGTAGAAACGTGCGCCGCTCGCGGCGAGGTGCTCGGCGAGCGCGCGCAGGCGCGGGTCCGCCGGACCGTGCCCCGACAGCCAGCCGAGCGCGTCGGCATGCATCGCCACGGCGAGCAGCAGCGCGGCGACGAGTCCCGAAACGTGCGGACGCGCCGCCGGGCCGCTCGGGCGGCCGCGCCAGCTGAGCGCGAAAGCCAGCGTGAACAGGGCCAGGGAAACCAGGCACCAGGTGCACAGCGCGCCGATCAGCGTGGCCGAGACCAGCGTCAGGTAGACGCTGACGCCAAAGCCGGCGCTCGCCGCGAGCGCGGTGTAGCGCCAGCGCCGCGCACCGCGCACGGCACCCAGCGCGAGCGCGGCGAGGACGGCGTAGCTGGCCAGGCCCCACGCCGCGAGCGGCACGCCGAGGAAACGCGACCAGGCGCTGGTCTGGACCACGTCGCAGCCCGATCCCGCGCCGCAGTACGGGAGGCCCGCGGCGCTGTTGGCACGCCATAGCAGTATGGCGGTCAGGACGACGCCGCAGATGCCGACGAGTGCCAGCGGCAGGTCGCGCTCGCGCAGTCCGGCCGCCGCCGCCGGGTTCGCCGCCGCGCCCCGCGCACGTCCCTCGCCGCGTTCCTCGTTACGTTTCTGGCCACGTGCCCGGCGACCGTCGCGTCGCTCGCGCTGCCTGTTCTTTGCCACGCCCTGTCCTCGCTGTGCGCCCACGCCCCGTCCCGGCGCCGAGTGTAACCGCGCACCCGCCACGCGTGCACCCGTACGCCCGCCATTCCGGCCGGCCATCCAGTAGACTCTGCTCCTCAGGTGACGCGACGGGTCGACAGCGACGATGACGAACGACGGACAATTCCCGGACAAGCAACACACACTCGCCGACCTGGCCGCCCGCTTCGCGGTCGAGTTCGACGGTGACCCCACGCTCGAGCTGAGCGGCGTGTGCGGCATTTCCGACGACGTGCCGGGACGCCTTTCCTTCCTCAGCGACGCCGCGCAGACCGACGCCGCGGCGGCGTCGCGCATCCCCGCTTTCGTCACCCGGCGCGAGATTGCCATACCGGGCAAGGCGCGGCTGTTCCACGAGCGGCCCGACTACCTCATCGCCCGTATCGCCGGACTGTTCGCGCCCAGCCAGCTCGGTGCCGCACGCGGTCATCACCCGAGTGCCGTGGTCGCTGCCAGCGCGACGCTCGCCGAAGACGCCTACCTCGGCGCCAACGTCGTCATCGGCGACGGCGTCGTCATCGGTCCGCGCACACGGATCTTCCCCAACGTGGTCATCATGGACCGCTGCCGCATCGGTGCCGACTGCATCGTCTACCCCAACTGCACGCTGCGCGAGGACAGCGTGCTCGGCGATCGCGTTGTGCTGCAACCGGGCGTGTCCATCGGTGGCGCCGGCTACGGCTACGTGCAGCACGAGGGGCGGCACATGAAGATCCCCCAGCTCGGCCACGTCGTGCTCGAGGACGATGTCGAGATCGGCGCCAACTCGACCATCGACCGTGCGCGTTTCAGCGAGACCCGCGTCGGCCGCGGCACCAAGATCGACAACCTCGTCATGCTCGCGCACAACGTCGTCACCGGGTCCGACTGCCTGCTCGTCTCGCAGGTCGGCGTGTCCGGCAGCACCCGCCTCGGCAACCGCGTGACCCTGGCGGGACAGGTCGGCACCGTCGGCCACGTCACCATCGGCGATGACGTGGTCGTGCTCGGCAAGGGCGGCGTCACCAAGGACGTGCGCGAACCCGGGGTCTATGCCGGCATGCCGCTCAAGCCCGCCCGGCTGTGGCGGCGCGCCATGGCGCGCCTCTACGCCGGCCTCAAGTAAGCACGCCGCCGGCGCGAATCCGCGGAACGTCTCAGCCCCGCCCGCGGCGGATCTCGAGCACGAGGATGCCCGCGATGATCATCGCGGTGCCGAACCATTGCCCCGGCCGCAACGCTTCGTCGAGCACCAGCATCGCGAGGAGAATGGTCGAGGGCGGCCCGATGCTGCTGACGATGGCGGCGCGCTGCGCACCGATGCGACGGATGCTGGCGGAGAACATGAACAGCGGCAGAACGTTCGTCGCCGCCGTCATGAACACGATCAGCCCCAGCGCAGGCATGGACACGCGCAGCTCGGCCGGATCGCCGAGCACGGCGAAGTGACCGGCAAACGCGAGCGCCGCGCCACTGCTGGCGAACAGGATGAAGACGACGCTGCCCGCCTCGCGCGCGACGCGTTCGTTGGCGATGAGAAAATAGGCGAAGCCGGCGGCAGCGAGGAGCACGAACCCGGCGCCGAAGGCATTGGCCTGCCACAGGCGGGCTTCGAAGCCGCCCACCGCGAGGACGATGCCGCAATAGGTCAGTGCCACCGCACCCGTCACGCGGCGCGACGGCCAGCGGCGCAGCACGACGGCGCGCGCGATGACCACGATCACCGGGTAAGAGAACAACAGCACGCGCTCGAGGCTGGCGTCGATCAGCGTCAGCGCGGCAAAGTCGAGCCACGCGCCGAGATAATAGGAAACGACGCCAGCCAGCACCGCGCCGGCCGCGAGGCTCGGACGCACCGCCAGGATGCCACGCGGACCGACCCGGTAGAGCGCCCAGGCCCAGACCAGCGGCAGTGAAATCCAGGCCCGCAGGAGCAGGATCGCTTCGACCGACACGCCTTCCCGGTAGAGCAGCTTGGCGATGATGCCCTTCATCGAGATGAGCAGCGCCCCCAGCACGACCATGAGCACGTCACGGGAATCGGGCACGGCCCACGACTTCAAGATTCACCGGCTCCGGTTGGCCGCAAGCGGCACGCCGCGCGAGCCGGCCGCGGAACACGCGTACGCCGTGGCCCGGCCCCTGCGCCTGGCACCCTTGCGATTACGTGCTCAGCGCGGGCGGAAACAGGCCGGCGCGCGTCACCATCGCTGGCATCGGCGCGGCGAGCGGGCCTTCGAGCCACCTCGCGGTGTCGATGATCGCGTCGATGTCGATGCCGGTCGCGTAGCCCATGCGATGCAGCAGGTAGAGCACGTCCTCGGTGCCGACGTTGCCGGTCGCCCCGGGCGCGAAGGGGCAGCCGCCGACGCCGCCACAGCTGGCATCGACCGCGCGTACACCGGCCTCGACCGCGGCAGCGACGTTGGCGATGCCGGTATTGCGCGTATTGTGGAAATGGACCCGCAGCGGGATGTCACCGACGACCGGCGCGACCGCTTCGACCAGCCGCGTCACGTCCGACGGCACGGCGACGCCGATGGTATCGGCGAGCGCGATTTCATCGACGCCCATTCGCGCGAGCCTCGCGGCGATCGCGACCACGCGCGCCGGCGCCACTTCGCCTTCGAACGGGCAGCCGAAACTCGCCGCGATGGTCACGCCGAAGAAACGCCCGGCATCGTGCGCGCGCCCTGCGAGAGCCTCGATGGCGTCGAGCATCTCGCTCGCGGTGCGCCCCTGGTTGCGCTGGCAGAACGTATCGGTGGTGACGGCAGCGCAGTTGATCTGCTCGATGCCGCTCGCGAGCGCGCGTTCGAGGCCCTGCTCGTTCAGCACCAGGCCGATGTAGCGCACGCCGGGAACCCGCGGCAGACCCGCCACCACGGCGTCGGCATCGGCCATCTGCGGCACGCGCTTCGGATTGACGAAACTCGCGACCTCGAGACGCCGTACGCCGGCGGCGACGAGGCGGCCGATGAGTTCGAGCTTGGTCTCGGTGTCGACCAGCGTCGGCTGGCTCTGCAGGCCGTCGCGCGGGCCGACGTCGATGATTTCCACGGTCTGTGTCATGGCTGCGGCTCTCCGCGAGTGGTGGTCGTCGCGCCGGCAATTGTAACCAAACCGCGCAGGCGGGGATTTGTCACCCCGCGCAGGGGCGACGAGCCGACGGCATCGCGGCGATGGGCCTATACTAGGTCGCCTTCGAGTCCTGCGGCGAGCGAGGCGCCGGTCTGAACATGAGTGACTACGATTTCGATCTCTTCGTCATCGGCGGCGGATCCGGCGGTGTCCGCGCCGGACGCATGGCCGCGGCTTTCAATGCCTCCCGCCCGGCAGCCACCTCGATGCCGCTTCCCGAGAGCAGGTCCTGCAATTCACGGTAGCGGCTTTCATCGGCAATGACTGCGCAACGCGCCTTGAGGCGCCGCGCCATGGCGGCCAGC
>JAUIFX010000247.1 GCA_030429865.1 Gammaproteobacteria bacterium
CCACCAGCAACATCCGCCTCGGCTTCGGCATCGGCACCTGCGTGCCGGCCATGCACTCCCCGATCCGCTGGGCCGAGAAAGCCGCTTTTCTCGACCTGCTCTCCAACGGCCGCGTCGAGTTCGGCACCGGCCGCTCATCGACCTGGAACGAACTCGGCGGATTCAACGCCGTGGTCGACGACACCAAGCGCACCTGGGACGAGTATTGCCGCGTGATCCCGAAGATGTGGACCGAGGAGCGCTTCAGCTACGAAGGCACTTACTTCAGCATGCCCGAGCGCTGCGTGCTGCCGAAGCCGATGCAGGACCCGCACCCGCCGCTGTGGGTCGCGGTCACCGCACCCGGTACGGAATTCGACGCCGCCGACCGCGGCATGGGCGCGCTCATCCTGTCCATCGCCGACGTCGAACGCAACGTGCCGCGCATCCAGGAGTACCGCGAACGCATCAAGCGCTGCGAGCCGGTCGGTGCTTTCGTCAACGACCAGGTCGCGATCGCCAACTGGATGTACTGCCACCCCGACGACGCTTTCGCGAAGCAGCGCGGCGAGGAACTCATCGCGACGTTCGGCTACATGGCCGGGCAGACCGTCGAAGTTTCGGAGGCCTACCCCGCCAACAACTATTCCGCCCTCGGCCTGCTCGGCTCGCTGCGGCCGGACCCGAATGCGCCGGGTGAGGCCAAGAAGCCACCCGCCAGCGGCCTGTGCTTCGGCGATCCCGACGCCCTCGTCGACACCATTTCGCGCTGGCAGGCGGCGGGCGCCGATCACCTGATCTTCATGGTGCAGGCGCGCGAGCACCTGCCCCAGGCCGACGTGCTCGAGAGCATGCGGCTGTTCGCCCGCGAGGTCATGCCGCATTTCGGCGACAGCGGCCGCAAAGTGGCGGTGGGCGCATGAGCGGCACGGCAGAACTGCTCTACGGCAGCCGCGCGGCCGACGCCATCGCGCTCGCCACGACGCCGCTCGACACCGCGGCCGGCGACACCGTCGTCATCGAAGACGTCGAGATCCTGTACGTCCTCTACGAGATGTCGATGGCCGGCGCGCTCGAGCGCCTGCCGGCCAGCCTGCATCCGAGCGTACCGGCGCTGTTCGGCTTTACCTTCATGCGTGCCCCGGGCGGCCCGCTCGGTGCTTTCACCATCGCCTGGTACGGCATCGCCTGCCGCACCGGCATCAAGCCGCGCCACCTCGTGCAAGGCGCTTTCTGCAACAGCACGCAGGCGGGCGACTTCTTCGCCGCGCGCTACGGCTTCGCCTGCCGCACCGCCCGGGTCGGCCTGCGCGAGACCTTCGATCGCGTGCGCGGACACGTCGATGTCGACGGCGCGACGCTGATCGACGTCGCCATCACCGAGAGCCTGCCGCTGGTCGGCGCAGGCGCGCTGATCAAGTACTCACCGCCGCTCAATGGCACGACACTCGCGGGCGAACCGGCGCTGGTCCAGTTCGAGGCCGGCTACGACTTCAAGCGCGTGCTGCGCGGGCGCCCACGCCTTGCCGCGTTCGCCGCGGCCGAACTCGGCGATGCCGGGCTCGCGCCGACGCACCCGATTGCCGGCAGCCACGCCGTGGTCGACCTGCACCTGATGCCGGCACGCTTCCAGGTCGACCTCGTCACACCGGCCGAGGCCGGCGGCGCACGCAAGATCGCGCGCTGAGCGCCGCCGCGGGCCTCACCGCGTATCGCGCACCGGCGCGGCGGCGTCCGCGGCGGACACCTCGCCGTCGCCGTCGCCGTCCGGCCCCCGGGACGACGCCGTGCCGGTATCGCCATGCGCGGCGCTTGCCGCGTCGGCATCGGCTTCTCCCGGCGCGGTCTCTGGCCCGCCGGGCTCGGCGACGGCCCGTTCGGGCGCCTCGCCGGGTTCGTCCGAGCGTGGATCGATGACCAGCGCTTCGGGCACCGTGCGCGGCACGAGTTCGAAGGCCGCCGTTTCGCCCGGCGACGCGCCCGCACCGGCCGGACGTCGCGCAAGCGTGGCAACGATGCCGAGCACCGCGAAGGCGCCGGCCCAGAACCACGGCAGCACGGCCGGCGTGCGGCCGCTCAGCAGCGCGCCGGCGACGAGCGGCCCGAGCACCATGCCGAGCGCGTTGGCCATGATCATGATGCTGCCGATCTCGACGAAATCGTGGCCGCTCGCGTTGTCGTTGGCGAGCGCCACGCACAGCGCATACAACGGCATCGTGAAAGCACCGAAAGCGAGCCCGTAGAGCATCACCGGTGCTTCACCGCGCCCGGCGACGATGAGATAGACGAGCGTCGTCAGCAGCCCCACGAAGCCGAGCCCGGCCAGCACCTGTGCGCGACCGAGCTTGTCACTGAGCCACCCCAGCGGGTAGACCGCGAGCATCCCACCGCCGACCACCGCTGCCATGAAGCGCGCGGTTTCCTGGCCGTCGAAGCCGAGCCGCGCGGTATACACCGGCGCGAGCGCCCAGAACGTGCCGGCCAGCGTGCCGGCGGCGACGGCCGGCAGGTTGGCCGCGTTGAGCAGCGCGTCGACCCGGAAATGCGGACTCGCGACGACGCGCGGCGCCTGGCGCCGGGTCAGCCCGATGGGCAGCGCAGCCAGCGACAGGCAGATGGCGGCCACCGTCAGCAGGCTGCCGGCGTCGTAGCGAATGCCCTGCAGCAGGAGCTGGGCACCGAACATCGCGATCAGCGTGACGAACGCGTACACCGCCAGCAGCGCGCCACGAAAACGCGCCTGCGTTTCGGCATTCAACCAGCTCTCGACCGTCAGGTAGATACCCGAGATGGCGATACCGTAAACGAACCGCAGCGCCAGCCACTGCCACGAAGAGGGCGCCAGGATCAGCGCGAGCAACGACGCCGTGGCCACGGCAACGAGCACGCCGAACACCCGGATGTGGCCGATACGCAGCAGCCAGCGCGGCACGATCAGGCAGCCCGCGCCGAAACCGAGGAAATAGGCCGAGGTCGTCATGGCGTTGGTGCCCGCCGACCAGCCGCGCGCCTCGGCGACCAGCGGCAGCAGCGTGAGGTGAATACCGTGGCCGAATAGCAGCAGGCCGACCGACAGCAGCAGGCTGCCGATGGCCCAGACGGAATGTATCACTGTGAGTCCTTCTCCGGTCGGGCCGGGCCGCTCGCGGCGGCGGTCCGGCACGTGCCCGCGTCGCGGCGGGCCGCCGCGTCCGTCGCGCGCAGCCTTGCATATCGGACCGTGGCCGGCAAATCGCCGCGTCCCCGGCCCACGGCCGGCATCCCCGCCGGGGGCATGTGCCGAGCGGCCTGCCGCGCATGCCGCGCCGACACCGTCGTGCTCACCGGGCTCTTGGCGTGCCGACGTTGTCATGGATAATTCTCCCGCCGCCTACACGGAGAATCACATGCCACAGTCGGTCGTCCAGGTTCTCGTCGAGGCGCTGCGTGCCCGGCGCGTCGACCATGTCTTCGGCATTCCCGGCGACTACGCGCTGGGACTGTTTCACGCGCTCGAGGAATCACCGGTGACGCTGGTCAACACCTGCGACGAGCAGGCGGCCGGCTTCGCCGCGGACGCCTACGCGCGGATCCGCGGTCTCGGCTGCGTCTGCGTCACCTACGGGGTCGGCGGCCTCAAGCTGGTCAACTCGACCGCGCAGGCCTACGCGGAACGTTCGCCGGTCGTCGTCATCAGCGGTGCACCGGGCGTAGGCGAGATTGCCGGCGACGCCCTGCTGCACCACCGGGTGCGCGATTTCGGCACCCAGATGCGCGTGTTCCGCGAGGTCACCGCGGCGCAGGCGCTGCTCGACGATCCGAACACTGCGCCGCGCGAGATCGCGCGCGTGCTCGATGTCGCGGCGCGCACCCGGCGCCCCGTCTACCTCGAGCTGCCGCGCGACTGCGCGGCCCTGCAGACAGCCGAGACGGTGCCTGCGCCGGGCGCGCAGCCGCCCGCGGCGATCGACGCGGCGACGCTCACCGAGGCGGTCGAGGAAGCGGTGACGATGCTGAACGCTGCCGCGCGCCCGATCGTCCTCGCCGGGGTGGAGATCCATCGCTTCGGCCTGCAGGACGAACTCATCCGCTTCATCGGCAAGTCCGGCATTCGCTTCGCGACGACCATCATGGGCAAATCGGTCGTCAACGAAGAGCTGCCGGGCTTCGTCGGCGTCTACGCGGGCAGCCTGTCGAACGAGCTCGCCCGCAGCGCCGTCGAAGCGAGCGATCTCGTGCTCAACCTCGGCGCCATGATGACCGATCTCGACACCGGCATCTTCACTGCCAACCTCGACCCGGCGCGCATGATCGCGGCGTCTTCCGATGCCCTCGCCATCCGCCGTCATCATTATCCGGGCATTGACCTCGCGACGTTTCTCGCCGCGTTGTGCCGTGCCGAGCTGCGCCCGCGCGACCCGCTGCCGCCGAGCTGTCATGCGGCGCCGACACGCTTCAGCGCGTTGCCGGATACGCCGATCAGCGTCGCGCGGGTGTTCGAGTGTCTCGACACCAGCCTGACGGAGGACATTGCCGTCGTCGCCGAT
>JAUIFX010000248.1 GCA_030429865.1 Gammaproteobacteria bacterium
CGATTTCCGTCGGCGGCTGCGCGTTCGCACGCTGGGCTGCGAGCACCTCGAGCGTCGCCTCGGACGGGTCCCCGCCGGCGTCCCGGCGCGCCTCGATGCGCCGCTCGAGCTCGGCCACCGGCGCATCGCACCACAGCAGGTGAAACGGTACGCCTAGCTCGCGCGCGAGGTCCACGAACGGTGCGCGTTGCGCGCGCGCCAGGCAGGCGGCATCGACCACGACCGAGAAGCCGGCGACCAGCGCGCGGCGCGCGACCCCGTGCAGGTGCTCGTAGGTCGCCGCGCTGGCCTGCGGGGTGTACAGGCCGCCACCGAGCGCCGAACCGCTGGCGCCGTCGAGGTCGAGACCGGCCAGGCGGCGCCGCTCGATGTCCGAGCGCAGGTGCAGGAAGCCGGCGCCCCTGGCGAGCTGGCGCGCGGTATGGCTCTTGCCGCTGCCGGACAGGCCATAGGTCACGACGAGACCCGGGCGGCCGGGCGGCGCGAGGTAGCGCCGCGCGAGCTCGACGTGCGCCGCGGCGCGGTCGGCCGCATCGGCCGCGCTCCCGAGCAGGGCGACCTTGGCCCGGATCAGGGAGCGGTAGGCAAGATACAGTGGCAGCAGGGCGAGCCCGTCGAAATCGCCGCTCGACTCGAGGTAGCCGTTGAAGAACGCATGGCCGAGGGCGTGGGCGCCGTACTTGTCGAGATCCATCAGCAGGAAGGCCGCATCCGCCATGGTGTCGATGACGCGCAGGCTGTCGTTGAACTCGATGCAATCGAACGCTCGCAACCGGCCTTCGTGGCAGACGATGTTCGACAGGTGCAGGTCGCCGTGGCAGTCGCGCACGTGGCCCTGCGCCTGGCGAGCCGCGAAGCGCGCGTGCGCGGCGCTGACGGCGTCGCGCAGGGCGTCGGCCAGTGCCGCATCGACCCGGACGTCGAGCGGCGGCTCCAGGGTCGCGAGTATCTGCTCGCGGCAGGTCGCGGGGCTGCCGCACTCGGACCCGGTTGGGACCGGCTCGAGCCGGGCATGGATCCGGGCCAGCTCAGCGGCGAACCCCGCCATGGCGGACTCGGTGACGGCACCTCGCGGGACCAGGTGATCGAGCGTCGCGGCATGATCGAAGCGGTGCATGCGCACCGCGTAGTCGAGCACCTCGCCGTCGGCGGCGGCGATCGTCTCGACAGCTTCGTACAGCTCGGGCGCGAAACGGCTGTTCAGCGCGACCTCGCGCTCGCAGAAATAGCGCCGCCGTTCGAGCGTCGAAAAGTCGACGAAGCCGAAGTCGACCGGCTTCTTCAGCTTGTAGGCATGTGCGCCGGCGAGGATCACCGTCGAGATATGCGTCTCGAGACGTACCCGCTCGCCGTCGCCGCGCGCCGCGAGCCGCTCGTCGAGCCGCGCCACGGCCGCTTCGTGCAGCGGATGGGGCGTCGCCGTCGTGCTCACCACCGGTCACCGTGGGCCGTGCTAACGCTTCGTTTCATGCCTGCAGGGTCGCAGATGCGCCAGCGCGTGGGAACCACCGGGTTCGGCTTGACGCCGATCATCCCCGAACTGGACGGGGCAGGCTAAGCTTGGCACGCTCGTAACGGCATTTCGTCCCCCATCACCAGGCTGCCGCGATGACGATCCCCGCTGAACTGACGCAGGACGCGCTCTATCGTCCCTGCCCGCTCGAGCACCTCACTTTCGAGACCACCGCCGAACTCAGTGACGGCCGCGGCCCGTTCGGCCAGGCGCGGGCGATCGAGGCGTTGCGCTTCGGCCTGGAGATCAAGCAGCCCGGTCACAACCTGTTCGTCATGGGCCCGCCGGGCAGCGGGCGCCGCAGCTTCGTTGCCGACGTGCTCGAACGCGTGGCGCAGACCGAGCAGGCGGCTGCCGACTGGTGTTACGTCAACGACTTCGACAATCCCGAGAAGCCGCGTGCGCTGCGCCTGCCGGCCGGTGCCGGCCGCCGGCTCGCCAACGATGTGCACCAGTTCGTCGAGGACGTGCAGGCCGCCGTCAGCGCGGCGTTCAGCTCGGAGAAGTACCGCGGCCAGCGCCAGGCGATCGAGCACGAGTTCCAGGAACAACAGAGCGAAGCGCTCGAGCGCGTGCAGGAGGTCGCGCGGGAGCGCGGTATCCGCATCATGCAGACGCCCGGCGGCATGGTCTTCGCCCCGGTGGTCGACGGCGAAGTGCTCGGGCCGGACGAGTTCCAGAAGCTGCCCGCCGCCCGGCAGCGCGAGATCCAGGAAGCGGTGGAGGACGTCGGCAAACTGCTGCAGGAGTCGATGAAGGACATGCCGGATCGCCTACGCGCCTCGCGCGAACGCGTGCGCGAACTCGATCGGCAGGTCGCGACGTTTGCCATCGAGCGACTGGTCAACGACCTCGCACGCAGCTGGCGGCAGATCGAGGACGCCGCGGCCTGGCTCGAGGACATGCACGCCGACCTCGCCGAGCACTACGAGATTCTGCGCCAGCCGCGCGGCGAACAGCACGAGCTGCCGTTCCAGCTCGATCCCGAGGCAGCCGATCCGGGGCAGTCCCGGGCGCATCGACGCTACGGCGTGAACGTACTCGTGGCCAACGATCCGCATCTGGGCGCCCCGGTCGTCGACGAGCAGCGTCCGAACTACGCCCGACTGTTCGGCAAGATCGAGCACCGCGCGCGCTTCGGTGCGCTGCTGACCGACTTCAGCCTGATCCGCGCAGGCGCCCTGCACCTGGCCAACGGTGGCTACCTGGTGATGAAGGCCGAGCGCCTGCTCGCGGAGCCCTTCGCCTGGACCGCGCTCAAGGAATGCCTGCAGACGGGCTGCATCCGCATCGTGCCGCTCGACCAGATGTACGGCCTCGTCAGCACCGTCTCGCTGGAGCCCGTGCCAATCCCGCTGGATGTGAAGATCGTACTCATCGGCACGCCGCGCCTGTATTACCTGCTCTCCGAACTCGACCCCGAGTTCGCCGATTTCTTCAAGGTCGTGGCCGAGTTCGACGATCGCACCGAGCGTTCGGCGGAAGCCGCGATGGAGTTCGCCGGCGTGCTCGCCCGCGTCGTACGCGAGGACGGCCTGCCACCGCTCGAACGCAGCGCGGTGGCGCGGGTGGTCGAAGAAGCATCGCGCCTGGTCGAAGACCGCGAACGCATCTCGACCGAGATACGCCGCTCCATCGACATCGTGCGCGAAGCCTGCCACTGGGCCCGCAAGCGCAAGGGCGAGCGCGTCGAGCGCGAGGACGTCGAGCGCGCGATCGAACTCCAGGCCTACCGCAAGGGCCGCCTGCGCGAGCGCGTGCAGGAAGCAATCCTGCGCGAGACGATGATCATCGCGACCTCGGGCGAGCGGGTCGGCCAGATCAACGGGCTGTCGGTGCTGACCGTCGGCGATCAGCCGTTCGGACGCCCTGCGCGCATTACCGCGCGCGTCAGCCTCGGCAGCGGTGAGATCGTCGACATCGAGCGCGAGGCCGAACTCGGCGGTTCGCTGCACTCCAAGGGCGTGATGATCCTGGCCGGCTACATCAACGCGCGCTTCGCCGGCAACCTGCCGCCGGCATTCGCCGCGACCCTCGCCTTCGAGCAATCCTACGGCGGGATCGACGGCGACAGTGCGTCGTCGACGGAGCTCTACTGCCTGCTCTCCGCGCTGGCCGAGGTGCCGATCCGGCAGTCGCTCGCAGTGACCGGCTCGGTCAACCAGTTCGGCGAAGTCCAGGCGATCGGCGGCGTCAATCACAAGATCGAGGGCTTCTTCGACATCTGCGCCGAGCGCGGCCTCAGCGGCGAACAGGGCGTGTTGATCCCGTATGCCAACGTGAAGCACCTGATGCTGCGCCAGCGCGTCATCGACGCCGTCGCGGGCGGCCGGTTCCACATCTACCCCGTGCAGCACGTCGACGAGGGCCTCGAACTCCTGACCGGCCTCCCCGCCGGCACGGCCGACAGCGCCGGCGTGTTTCCCGAGGGCAGCGTCAATCACCGCGTGGCGGAGCGTCTGCGCACGTTCGCCGAACTGCGCATGAAGTTCGCCCGCCAGAGCGAGCTCGGCGCCTCATGAGCGCGCCGACGCGCCCGCGCCGCCTCGTCCTGACGCTCTCGGGCCGCCGCCTGCCGCGCTCGCTGGGCGCCTTGCTGCGTACGCTCGCCGCCGACGGCGCGCCGGAGCTGCACGCGATGTTCATCGAAGACAGCGACCTCCTCAAGGCGGTTTCCCTGCCGTTCGCGTTCGAATTCTGCGTCGCCACCAGCGCGCGGCGCCCCATCGACCGCGCGCGTATCGAAGCCCACCTGCGCAGCGAGGCCGCGGCCGCCGAGCGCGACCTGGCGGAACTGGCCCGCGCGAGCGGGCTCCACTGGCGCTTCGAGATCGTGCGCGAACGATCGCGTGCCGTCGTCACCCGGGCGCTCGCCGTAACCGACGCGGTGGTCGTCACGCCGCGCGGCGAGGCAAGCGCAGGCGAGATCAGCCGGGACATCGTGTGCCTCGCCGCCGACGGCGAGGCCGGCGCGCGCGCCCGCGCGGTCGCC
>JAUIFX010000053.1 GCA_030429865.1 Gammaproteobacteria bacterium
CCTCTGCAGGTGGTGTCCGTGGCGCCTGCGGCGCGAGACGCGTTGCCCTGGGCCGCCGCTATCCGCGGGCCGCTTCGGGGTGCGTGACGATGACGCCGAGCAGGTTGGCGCGAACCTGGGTCATCAAATCGCTGAACTGCTGTACTTCGGAGACGCGCTGCTGGCCGGCGGCGACCACGCTGATCACGCCGTCGACGCGTTGCGCGAGCAGTGACGCCTCCGGAAAATCGGGCAGGGCGGGGCAATCGAGCAGGATGAGCCGGTACTTTTCGCTCAGATGGCGCAGCGCGACGATACCGTGCTCGACCATCACGCGGTTGGTCAGGCCGGCTTCCGCGGCGCCGGATGGCAGCACCGCGAGCCCGGCGATCGCGGTGTCCTGGACGACATCCTCCAGCGGCGCGTCGACAGTGAGGTATTCGCCGAGCCCCGGTGCCTGGGGGAGCGAGAAGCTGCGGTGCAGGCCGGGCGCCGCCTGGTTGGCGTCGACCAGCAGCACCGGCGCGTGATCCATCAGGGCGAGGGCCGTGCCGAGCTGGGCGACGACCGACGTGGTGCCGGCACCGCGCGTGAACGCGGTAGCAAGCACGATGCGTGGCGCTTCGTCGAGCAGCACGGCGAGCCGCGCGGCAAGTTCGATGGCGTCTTCGTGCAGGGATGCCAGGCTGCCGGGCGCGCGTCCGAGCAGTTCACCGAGCTGGGCCGCCGAAATCATGCCCTGTTCGAGCAGGTGAATGCCCAGGGGCATGCGTGCGCCGCCGGCGCCACGCAGGCGCTCCTGCTCGGTGAGCGCCTGGTCGAGCTGGGCCTGGGAAAGAAAGCCGAGACGGACGGCGCGGTCGCCGATGCGCTCTTTGGTGTTCGCTTGCATGAAGTTGATCGACTGTTGCGAATTCGTCCGGATTACGATCGGCATCGCGCCACGGGCGGTGCGCCAGCGCGCCGGGACGCCGTCCCGGGCCCGAAGGCGCGATGATAAATGAATTCGACAGCCGTGACGTCGCGGCGCCGGCTGCCCGGCCGAACCGGCTTCAGTAGACCGTCCAGTCGGTCACCCACACCTTCTGCTTGCCGCGGGCACCTTCGAAGCCGCGCGCATCGGCGAGGGTTACGCGGACGACGTCATCCGGTTCGAACCTGCCATTCTTTTTCGGCTTGTCGGTGTCGATCTGAAACTCGGCGAAATCGAGGTCCACCGTGTTCCAGTCGGTCTTGACCGGAACCACGCCCCACCAGGCCTCGCCGCTACTCTCCTCGAACAGGACCACGACGAACGAGTCCTGAGCGCCCTTGACCGCGATCCGCATGCCGCTGGCGCCGGCGAGATCTCCGCGTTCGAGCTGCGCCTGCAGCCACTGGAAGCGATCGCCGTACTCGAACGACCAGCGCATCGACTGGCCGGCGCCGCTCGGCGTTTCGTCGCTCAGCTTGACCTTGTCGTGCCAGGAGCCCTTGAAGCGGCGCTTGGCATCGGCGATGTCGAAGGTATAGCGGGCCGCGGCGCCGCCGGCTGACGGCGCCGCGGCTTGCGCGCGCGGCGCCGGGGCAGCGGGCGCGGGCGCGCTGGCGGCATCGACCTGGCCCGCGACGATCTGCTGCCAGGCGCTCCAGGCCGGTTTCGGCCGCACCTCGGCGTCGAACAGCCCGATGTTCTCCCACAGCCGCATCACGCTGCCCTTTTCGAAGCCCGCGCGGCGCGACAGCGCCTCGTAGTCGACCGGCAGGAACCAGGCGACGAAGAGGTAGTCGTCGCGCGCCGCCACGGCCGCGAGGTCGAGCAGGTAGCGCTTCTGCAGCTCGGCATTGCCTGTCATCTCGAGACGGGGCTTGGACAGGCGCGCGGTCTCGGTGGTGTAGCCGGTCTCGCAGATGGCAATCGGCTTGTCGGTGTAGGCGCGCAGCCAGTCGAGCGGTTTCATCCACTGCGCCGGCGGCGGCTCGAGGCGATGCGAGCCGAGCGCCTCGTGGAATGCCGACATGTAAGGGTAGAAACTGATCCCGACGAAGTCGCTGCGCTCGATGATGGGCCTGGAAAGCTCGGCATTGCGCGGTTCCATCAGTGACTGCAGGCCGAACGAGATACCGACCTGGATCGCCGGGTGCTCCGCCTTGACGGCGGCCTTGACGTGCGCGAACAGCTCCTCGAAATCGTGCCAGCGACGCTCGTTGCGGCTGGTCAGTTCACCGACCTCGATGCCGATGTTGAGGTAATCCGGGTCGAAGGTGTCGATCGCGCGGCGCACGTAGTTGGTGTAGGCCTGCTTGACCTCCGGCGAGTTGAGGGCGTTCTTGCGGAACGACTTGCGCGTCTTCGAGCCCTCGGAGATCTCGGCCAGGCTCTCGCGATCGGTCGACAGCGGGGCAAGGCCGACATAGACCTTGTGATGCGGCTTGATGTGGCCGACCCGCGCCTGCCATTCTTCGCGCACCTTCTTCGGAAACGGCTTGTCCTCCAGCGCTTCCTGCCACGGCACGCCGTCGTCGCGGTGCACCGCGAACAGCGTCGCATCGTTTTCGACGATGTCGTAAACGCGGTTGACCGCTTCGAGCGTGAAGTCGTAGGGGAAGGGCGTGAAACCCCACGCGGTGCGCGACCCGGCGGCGCCGGCGATGCCTGCCTGCCCGCACAGGAGTCCCAGGAGCAGTCCCAGGGCCACGCCGCGGGACGTGTGCGCGCCTCGCCGGGGCGCGGCGGGTCCGCGGCGGCGGGTGCTCGGGTTGAATCGCATCATCAGTGACTTCCTCGTGCTTGGCTCGTGAGCGGCGCGGTGACCATGCGGGCGTCCCGCGCACGGCGTTCAGTGTCGCGACGAGGGACTGAACTGCCGCTGAACGCGCCCTGTGCACGATAACATGGCGCCACGCACGGGCCGCGGGCGGCGCTTCGGACGGGTGGATGGCACTTGCTCGATCACCGTGTCGCGCGTGCGAGCCGTTACACTGTCACCGGCCGGCGCCGCGCCGGCCCTGCCGTCCCGTCGAGAATCCGCCGCCCGTGTCCGCCGAACCCGTCGAACCCCGTCCGCTACGCTGGCTGGTGCTCGCCGGCGTGTGGTTCATCTACATGTGTTTCGGCCTCATCGCGACCAGCATCGCGCCGCTGGTGACGGAGATCGAGCGGGACCTGGACATGACGCATGCCGCCATGGGCAGCGTGATGGGCGCCTGGCAACTCGTCTACATTGCCGCGGCCGTGCCCTGCGGCATGCTGCTGGACCGGCTCGGCAGCCGTCGCGCGCTGGTTCTCGGCGCGCTCTGCATCGCGCTCTCGGCGTGGGGCCGCGGCCTCGCCGCGGACTTCCCCGCGCTGCTGCTCGCGGTGATGGTCTTCGGCATCGGCGGGCCGATCGTCTCGGCCGGGGCGCCCAAGGTCATCGCGACGTGGTTCACCGGCGCCGGGCGCGGGCTCGCGATGGGCATCTACATCACCGGGCCGGCGGTCGGCGGCGTGGCGTCGCTGACCCTGACGCACGCCTGGCTGATGCCGCTGTTCGACGACGACTGGCGCGCGATCTTCGACTTGTGGGCCGCGCTCGCGCTGCTCGCCGGGCTCACCTGGTGGCTGATCGCATCGCTGCCGGGAACGCGGGTGCTCACCGCGGGGCGCGCGGCGGTCGCCGGTCTGCACGAAGGGCGGGTGTTCCGCGCGTTGCTCGCGCAGCCGGCGGTGCGCGTGATGCTGATGATGAGCGTGGGCGTGTTCATGATCAGCCACGGCTTCACCAACTGGTTGCCCGAACTGCTCGTCAACGGCGGCATGGATGCGGCGCGCGCCGGCTATTGGGCCGCCATCCCGACCCTCGTCGGTATCCTCGGTGCGCTGAGCATTCCGCGCCTCGCGACGCCTCCGCGGCGCTTCCGCATCCTGATGCTGCTCTCGGCGGCGCTGCTCGGAGCGACGCTGCTGCTGCAGTTCCGCGCGCCCGGGATCCTGTTCAGTGGTCTCGTACTCCAGGGCATCGCGCGTTCGACGCTGATGACGGTCATGATCCTGACCCTGGTCGAGCTGCCGGGGATCGGCGAGCGCCATGCCGGTACCGCGTCCGGGTTGTTCTTCTCCGCGGCCGAACTCGGCGGCATGCTGGGGCCGCTGAGCCTGGGCGTGCTCTACGACCTCACGAACGGCTTCAGCGCCGGACTCGCACTGTTCTCGTGCATCGGCTTCGGGTTGTTGGTCGGCGTGCGGGCGTTACGGCGCATGGCGCGCGCCTGACGAGGCGCACCCGTGACACGGCAGGGCGTGCCCGGGATCCGGGTACGCCACACCGTGCCCACGCCCTGGCGCGGCCTGTCGCAGCGGCTTGCGTGCGAGCCGCTTGCCGGTGGATGCTTCGCGCCATGCCCCGCTTTGCCGCCAACCTGTCGACGCTGCTCACAGAAGTGCCGTTCGCGGCGCGCTTTGCCGCCGCGCGTGAACTTGGCTTCCGCGCCGTCGAATACCTCTTTCCCTATGATGTCGCGCCGCGCACGTTCCGCGGCCTGCTCGACGCCGCGGAGCTGGAACTCGTGCTGATCAACACCGCGCCGGGCGATCGCGCGGCCGGTGAATTCGGCCTCGCCGCGCTGCCCGGGCGCGAAGCCGAGTTCCACGCCCAGTTCGCGCAGGCGCTCGACTACGCGGACGTACTCGGCGCGGCAATGATCCACGTGATGGCGGGCGTGGTGCCGCCGGGTGCCGGCCGCGAACGGTGCGCGGCGGTGTTCGTGGAAAACCTGCGCACGGCAGCGGCACTGGCGGGTGAACGCGGCATCCGCCTGCTACTCGAGCCGCTCAACCGGCGTGACGTGCCCGGCTACCTGCATGCCAGCGTGGCGGAGACGCGTAAGCTCATCGAGCGGATCGGTCACGCCGGCGTGCAACTCCAGTTCGATTGCTATCACCTCCAGATCACGCAGGGCGATCTCGGCGCGAGCCTGCGCGAGAACCTCGATCTCATCGGCCACGTGCAGTTCTCGAGCGTGCCCGGCCGCCACGAACCGCAGTTCGGCGAAGTCAACATGGCGTGGCTCTTCGAACTGCTCGACGCGCTCGGTTACGGCGGCTGGGTCGGTTGCGAGTACACGCCGCGAACCACGACCGCGGCAGGGCTGGACTGGGGCGCCGCCTACGGACTCGGGCCGCGCGCGGGGCGCGGCCGCGCCCGGCCGCAGTAGGCGGGAACCCAAGCAGGCGAAGCAAAGGTGTCTGACACTTTTGCTCAATAATTGACCAGGCCAGCGAGGGCGAGAGGGCAAAAGTGTCTGACACTTTTGCTCAAAGTTTGACCACGCCTCGGGCCACGGGCCAGGGGGGCCACGGGGCCTGGTCAGCGCACCTGGCGGAAGCAGGTCCTGAGTTCGTCGACGAACGTTGCCGGCTGCTCGAAGGCGGCGAAGTGTCCGCCCTTGTCGAGCACGTTGTAGTGAATGAGATGGGTGTAGCGTTCTTCGCACCAGCGTTTCGACGCGCGGAAGATCTCGCGCGGGAAGATGCTCGCGCCGGCCGGCATCTTGATCGCCTGCTTGGGCTGGGTCAGCACGCCGAAGCTCTCCCAGTACAGGCGCGCCGACGAGGCGCCGGCGCCGGGCAACCAGTACATCATGATGTTGTCGAGCATCTGGTCGCGCGTCAGCGCGTTCTCCGGGTGTCCGTCGCAGTCGGTCCAGGCCCAGAACTTCTCGAGGATCCAGGCTGCCTGCGCGGCTGGCGAATCGACCAGGCCGTAGCCGACGGTCTGCGGGCGGGTGCTCTGTTCCTTCGAGTAACCGGAGTCCCAGTCCCAGTAGTGCTGGAAGCCGGCAAGCGCCGATTGCTCCTGTTCGGTCAGGTCCTGCATGAGCGCTTCGCTCGGCGACAGCAGCGGCATGTTGCTGTGCATGGCGGCGCAGTGCTCGGTCTCGGACAGCGCCATCGCGTGCGTCACCGCGGAACCCCAGTCGCCGCCCTGGGCGACGTAGCGGTCGTAGCCGAGGCGCGCCATGAGCTGGCCCCAGGCGCGCCCGATGCGCTCGATGCCCCAGCCCGGCGCGGTCGGCTTGCCGGAGAAACCGAAGCCGGGCAGGGCCGGGCAGACGACATGGAAGGCGTCGGCGGCGTCGCCGCCGTGCTGTGTCGGATCGGTGAGCGGTCCGATCACGTCGAGGAACTCGATGATGGAGCCCGGCCAGCCGTGCGTCATGATCATCGGCATGGCGTCATCGTGCGGCGAGCGGGCATGGATGAACTGGATATCGAGCCCGTCGATCTCGGTGATGAACTGCGGCAGGTCGTTCAGCCGGGCCTCGCAGCGGCGCCAGTCGTAGTCGGTGCGCCAGTACTCGCACACCTCCTGCACGTAGGCCAGCGGTACGCCCTGGCTCCAGTCGTCGGGTGTCTCGCGATCGGGCCAGCGCGTCTCGCTCAGGCGCCGCTTCAGGTCGTCGAGCGCACCGGACGGGATCTCGAATCGGAACGGGCGAATGTCACTCATGGCGGGGCTCCTCCTCCTCGGCGCCGTGGCGCGGCGCGGATGCGATGTCCAGAGGCGGCAGTAGACGTTCGTAACGGCGATCCGTCAAGGCGCGCAGGAAAGCGACCAGGTGGCGCACGCGGGTGTCGTCGAGCGGCTGGCCGCGGCCGAGCAGTTCGTGCTCGATGGTGTGCGGGAACGGGCGCGCGCCCCAGGCCTGCCCGGTCTCGGGATTGATGCGCACCTCGGCGTTGTCGACCAGGTACTGGTTGTAGAACTTGAGCGCGGTAGCGAGCTCGGCGAACACGCCGTTGTGCATGTACGGGGCGGTGATCGCGACGTTGCGCAGCGTCGGTGTACGGAAGCGTCCAAGCGCATCCTCGGCGTCGACGGCGGGATTGCCGCCGAGCCCGGGATCGTCCGCGCTGTCGCCGAGCGCCGGGTTCGCCGGTACCCCGATGTTGTGGTATCGATGATCGGTGAACGTCTCGCCTGCCTGCACGCGGTTGGCTTCGAGCAGGTGGCACTGCATGCAGTTGGTCAGGTCGGAGAAGAACAGCCGCCGACCGAGTTCTTCCTCGATGGTCAGCGTAATCTCGCCGGCGAGGAAGCGGTCGTAGCGCGAATCGTAGGCGAGAAACGGCGGGCCTTGTTCGAACGCCGCGATCGCGGCGGTGACGGCGGCCATGCCCTTGCCCGCGTCAGCGAGCACCCCGGCCCCGAAGTGGCGCTCGAGTTCGCTGACGTACCACGGATTCTCGCCGACCCGTTCGAGCACCGCGGCATGATCGGCCAGCGCCATTTCGCGCGGATCGACGAGCGGCGCGGCGGCCTGTGCGGCGAGCGTCGCCGCGCGGCCGTCGAGGAACAGGCCGCCGCGCGCGCTGCCGTGCGCGTCGATGGCGAATGCCGGCACGGCCGCGGCGTAGGCGATCGACGGCGCGTTGCGCGTGCCGAGGGAACTGCCGTCGTCACCCAGCGAGACGGCACCCGCGGTACCGTTGTCGCGAGCGTCGGCGAAGGCGTGGTCGGGGTCGTGGCAGGTCGCGCAGGACTGGGTGCCGCGTGCCGACAGGCGGGTATCGAAGAACAGCGCGCGCCCGAGTGCCGCGAGGCCGTCGCCCGCGGCCTGCGCCGCGGCGGGCAGGAGCAGCGCGAGCAGGACGGGCAACAGCGGTGGAACGGGACTTGCGCGCATCGGACGGTGGTCAGCCAGGCCGCGCCGGCAGTGCCGGCGCGGGTTGTAGGAGCCACCAGTTTAACCGTTGCGGCGCAGGCCGCGGCCAGGCCTACATCTCGAACTCGACGCCGACGAACCAGGTGCGATCGAGGCCCGGCCGCGCGCCGTGCGGCTGGCGCGAGACGATGTATTCGGCGTCGAACAGGTTCTGCACGCCGGCATAGGCCTTGACCCGCGGTTCGAGCATCACCCAGCCGCCGAGGTCGACGACCTCGTAGCTGTCGGTCTTGCCGAAGCGGGCATCCGGCTGACCGGCGCCGTTGACCTCGACGTTGACGTTGTTCGCACTCGTGTAGGTGTCATCGACGAAGGTCGCGTTGACCGACATGCCCCAACGTCCGAAGTCGAGGCGCGAACCGATGTTGAGCTGGTACTCGGGAATGTACGGCACCTCGTTACCCGCGGCGCCGAAGCTGAAGATCGACTCGGGGTCGGTCGAGACGGCATCGTTCTGCTGGGTTGCGTCGGTCCAGGTGAAGGCGACGTCATAGGTGTTGGAGAAGCTCCAGCCCTGGGCGCGGCCGAGGTCGAACGCACCGGACAGCTCGAGCCCGTAGGATTCGACTTCGCCGAAGTTCTCGTCGACACCGGTACCCGTGCCGCCGATGTTGCTGACCACGATGAGATCGTCGAATTCGGTGTAGAAGCCGACTGCCTCGCCGCTCAGCACGCCGCGGCCGTCCGCGTAACGTACGCCGAGTTCGTAGCCGATGCTGGTTTCCTCTTCGAGGCCCGCGAGGGCGCCGCCGGGGGACGGCGGCGAGACGCCGAAATGCACGCCGGCAAACGCCTGCCAGGCGTCCGTCAGCTGGTAACCCGCGCCGATGCCGCCGGAGAGAAGGTCGAGCGATTCGTCACCGCCGGTGCGTCCCGGGCGCTTGTCGCGCAGTTCCAGATCGAGGGTTTCGAAGCGAATGCCGGGTGTGAACCACCAGCGTCCGAGCTCGATACGATCCTGCAGCCATATCGCCACTGCCTCGACTTCCGCCTCGCGGTTGTCCTGGCTGCCCGGTGCACCGCGCGTGACGCCGGTGATGGCGCCGCTGTTCGCCTGCGCATAGATGTCCTGTTTCTGGAAGCGGTCCTCGAGGTCGTTGTGATAGCGCACGCCGAGCGTCAGCGCGTGGCGGACGGCGCCGAGCGCGAAGCGCAGCACGCCTTCCGACTGCACGCCGTAGGAGTAGTACTCGCGATCGTTGGCGCGCACGCGCAGATCGCAGGCGAGGTTGCCGCGCAGGCAGGCGAGGCCATCGCCCGGCGTGACTGCGGCGGCGCCGGCAAGCGCGGCGGAGAGGTCGAGATTCTGCCCGCTGCCGCCGATGTCGCGAATGTCGTTCAGCTTGTACCAGTTGCGCGCGAACTTGTTGTAGTACGCCGTGGTGACGAGATCGAAGTTGTCGTTCGGCGAGATGAAGTGCCGCAGGTAGCTGCGATGCTGCTCGGAGGTGATGTTGTCGAAGCGCGAGGCGCTGTAGCGGCGGTTGGCGTCATCGCGAAAATCGCGCGTGGCGAGACCGAGGTAAGTCTCGTCGGCTTCGCGATCGGTGAAGCCGTACTTGAATTCGATGCGCTGGTAGACCGGCGAGGCGGGTTCCCAGAACAGTTTCACCATCGGTTCGATGTTGCTGAAACCGGTCTCGCCGGTACGGTCGAAGCCGGGCGCGGCGTCGATGGTCTTGAAGCCGTCCGTGTCGCGCAGGTAGAACTCGGCGAGGTAGCCCACGCGGCCGCCGGCGAGTTCGACGGTGTTGCCGTGGAACGCGTGGGTGCGGTACTCGTCGTCGTCTCCGTACTGCGCGCGCAGGTAGGTGCGGCGGGCGTCGGGGATCGGCGTCGACAGGTAGTTGATGGTGCCGCCGGTCGTGTGCGGGCCGTACTTGATCTGGCTCGAACCCTTGAGGATCTCGATGCCGGCCATGCGCCCGGTGGTCGGCGAATAATAGGCGGACGGGGCGGCGTAGGGCGCCGGCGCGGCGAGCACGCCGTCCTCCATCAGCGTGACCTTGGCACTGCGCGAGGTATCGACACCGCGCAGGCTGATGTTGGGGAACAGGCCGTAGCCGTCCTCCTCACGGACGTAGACGCCGGGTACGCGACGCAGCGCGCGATTGACGTCGTCGTAGGCGAGTTCGCGGATATCGCGCGTGCCGACGACGTGGGCCGAGCCCGGGATGTCGTAGACCTGTTCGCGCTTGCCGATGACCAGGACCTGGTCGAGCACGCCGCGCGTCGCCGCTTCGGTGGCCGCGAAGGCGGAGGAGGTGGCTGCCACGGTGCCGGCAGTGAGCAGCAGCGCGCCGGGCAGAGCGCGGCGATGGAGGACGGGCGGGCGCATCGAATGACTCCAGGTAATTGCGGCGGGCGGTGCGAACGCCCGGGTGGGTGAACGGCTCGGTCAAATACGGGTGGCGATGGTATAGAGAATGAGAACGCGTAGCAATTAGATTCGCGTGATTGATTGATCGAGGCCCTGTCGTGGCGCCCGGCCCGCGCTGGCGCACGTCCGGGACGCCGTGGCGCGGCCCGGTGCGGCCGTGGGACAATCCCGCGCCATGCCCGAACTCCCCGCATCCGATCTGCCGCTCGCCGGCCTGCGCGTCATCGACCTGACGAGCGTGCTGTTCGGTCCCTACACGACGCAGATGCTGGGCGACCTGGGGGCCGAGGTCATCAAGGTCGAAGCGCCCGACGGCGATGTCACGCGCGCCATCGGGCCGGCCCGCAACCCCGGCATGGCGGCCGCGTTCCTCGGTAGCAACCGCAACAAGCGCAGCATCGTGCTCGATCTGAAACGGGCGCCGGCCCGCGACGCCCTGTGGCGGTTGATCGCGGGCGCCGACCTGTTCGTGCACAACATCAGGCCGCAGAAGGTTGCCCGGCTCGGTTTCACCCCCGACGCGGTGCTCGCGCGCAAGCCCGACATCGTCTACGGCGCGCTGCACGGCTACCTCGAGGAAGGCCCCTATGCCGGCCGGCCGGCGTACGACGACGTCATCCAGGGCGAGTGCGGCGTCGCGCACGCGTTTGCGCTGCGCGACGGCGAGCCGGCGCTCGCGCCGACCGTGATCGCGGACAAGAGCGCGGGCCTGGTCGCCGCCACGGCGCTGACCGCGGCCCTGGTCAAGCGGTTCCGGCGCGGGCGCGGGGTCTACGTCGAGGTCGGCATGTTCGAGGCGATGGCCGCCTACACGCTCGTCGAACACCAGTTCGGTGCGAGTTTCGTGCCGCCGGAAGGACCGGCCGGCTACACGCGCGTGATCTCGGCCGAACGCCGCCCCTACCGCACGCGCGACGGATACCTGTGCATGCTCGCCTATACCGATCGCCAGTGGCAGGCTTTCTGGCAACTCGCCGGCCGCCCGGAAATGGCACGCGATGCACGGTTCACGACCATGGCCGAGCGCACGCGCAACATCGACGTGCTGTACGCCGCCGCCGGCAGCGCACTGGCCGAGCGTACGACCGAGGCGTGGCTCGCGCTGCTCACGCAGGCCGAGATCCCGTGCGGGCGCATCAACACGTTCGAAGACCTGCGCAGCGACAGCCACCTCGGTGCGATCGGATTCTTCCGGCCGCTGGCGCACCCCAGTGAAGGCGCGCTCGAAGTGCCCGATCCCGGAGTGCGTTTCGACCACGGGGCGCTGCCGCTGCGCCATCCGCAGCCCGGACTGGGCGCCGACGGTGCCGCGATTCTGCGCGAGGCCGGGCTCGACGAAGCGGCCGTCGCCGCCGCGCTCGGCACTGCGCGCGATGCCGACGCGGCGGATGATCCGAGCGTCAACATAGGCTAGATTCCCGAGCCCTGATTCGCCCGGCCAACGGCTGCGCGGGCATCCGGGCCGATGACATCGATTGGAGAGGGGGAGACATGGCAGCAAGCGGACCACTGGTAGGCTACAAGGTAATCGAGCTGGCAGGCATCGGGCCGAACCCGATGTGCGCGATGATGCTCGCCGACATGGGCGCGGAGGTGATCCGCGTCGATCGTCTGAGCGACGCCGGGCTGGGCATCAAGGTCGATCCGAAGTTCGGCCTGCTCAACCGCGGCCGGCGCTCGATTGCCGTCGACCTCAAGTCCGCCGAAGGCGTCGCGCTCGTGCTCGACCTGGTCGCGCAGGCCGATGTCCTGATCGAGGGCTTCCGCCCCGGTGTCACCGAGCGCCTCGGCCTCGGGCCCGACGAATGCCTCGCGCGCAACCCCAAGCTGGTCTACGGGCGCGTCACCGGCTGGGGCCAGGACGGCCCGTTGGCCAAGGCCGCCGGCCACGACATCAACTACATCTCGCTGACCGGCGCCGCGTACGCGATCGGCCGCGCCGACCAGCCGCCGTCGCCGCCGCTCAATCTCGTCGGCGACTTCGGTGGTGGCGGCATGCTGCTCGCGCTCGGCGTGGTCAGCGCGCTGCTCGAAGCGCAGAAGTCCGGCCAGGGCCAGGTCGTCGACGCGGCGATGACCGATGGCGCCGCGGCGCTGATGGCGGCGCTGTACGGTCTGCATGCCTCGGGCTACTGGACCGACGAGCGCCAGGGCAACGTGCTCGATGGCGGCGCACATTTCTACAACGCCTACGAGACCAAGGACGGCAAGTACATCTCCATCGCTTCGATCGAGAAGAAGTTCTACCAGGAGTTTCTCGAGCGCACCGGCTTCGAAGACCCGGACCACGCTGCGCACCGGGATCGCGGCCAGTGGGCGGAGAACCGCGAGAGGATGGCGGCGCTGTTCAAGACCAGGACGCGCGACGAGTGGTGCGAGGCGTTGGAAGGCACCGACGTCTGCTTCGCGCCGATCCTGTCGCTGTCCGAGGCGCCGTCGCACCCGCACAACGTCGCCCGCGGCACCTTCGTCGAGTTCGACGGCGTGACGCAGCCGGCGCCCGCGCCGCGCTTCAGCCGCACGCCGTCGCAGATCCAGAAAGGCCCGTCGGCGGACGGCGTCGATACCGAAGCGGTGCTCGCCGACTGGGGCTACGACGCGGCGCGTATCGCCGCGCTGCGCAGCGCCAAGGTCATCCCCTGAGGGCACCCGCCGCGCGCACGGCACGAGCCGTTGCGCGCGGTGCGAGACCGCGCCCGCGCGCTCAGCACACGCGGTAGCGCGTGACCGCATCCTCGTCCCAGGTCAGCCCGCAGCCCGGGGTATCGCGGATCAGCGCGCGACCGTCGCGGATGCCGAGCGGCTCGCACAGCACCGGCGCCGCCCAGTCCACGTACTCGAGGTAGTGCGCGGTCGGCGACGCGGCCAGCAGGTGCGCGCTGATCTCCGGGAACAGGTGGCTCGACAGCGGCAGGTCGTGCACCGCGGCGAGGGTTGCGGCGCGCAGCCAGCCACTGACGCCGCCGATACGTTGCACGTCCGGCATGTAGAGACTCGCCGCACCGGCGGCGATCGCCTTGTCCATCTCGCCCGCGCCGCGCAGGTTCTCGCCGAGCTGCACGGGCGTGCGCAGCTGTGCGCGCAGCCGCGCCGCGTTGCGCCAGTCGTCGTGGCGGATCGGTTCCTCGAACCAGTAGAGTCCCTCGTCGTCGAGGGCGCGGCAGCGCATCAACGCTTCATGAGCGCGGAGCGCCTGGTTGAAGTCGCTCATCACGCGCACCGGGTCCGGCAGGGCGGCGCGGACTTTGCGGACGGCGCGCAGGTCGGCGGCGAAATCCGCGCGCCCGAGTCGCAGCTTGACGGCGTCGTAGCCGCCTTCGTCAATCAGCGCCTCGGCTTCTTCGCCGAGGGTGTCCGGTTCGGCAATCCACAGGCCGCAGGAATTGTACGCCGGTACGCTGTCAGTGGTCGCCCCGAGCAGGCGCGCGAGCGGCATGCCCGCAGCCTGGGCGTGCGCGTCCCATGCCGCCATGTCGCATGCGGCAAGTGCCTGGCCGAGCAGCCCCTGACTGTCCTGCAGGGTCACGCGCTGGCGTAGCACGCGCTCGAGCGCGAGCGGCGCCGCGCTCTGGCCGAGCGCGATCTCGGCCAGGGCATCGAGCGTGGCCACGGTCGGCGCGAGCATCGCGCGGGTGAAGGCGAACAGGTAGGCGCGACCGACGACGCCGTCGTCGGTGTGCAGGTCGACGAGCACCAGCGGCGCGCCGTCGATGCGCCCGCTGGCAGCGATCGGGGGACGCCGCATCGGTACCATGACGCCGCGCGCGCTCAGCTTGGTGATGAGAGGCGAGGTCACGGCGGGCTCCTCGGGATCGCATGGGTCGGTTATGGGCTGCACGCGTCGGCGCGCCGCTGGCCGGACGTGCCCGGGCACTGTTCGAGCCATCGCGACGGCAGACCGTGGTCGCGTACGTCACATCCTTCAACGCTACCACGGAACGACGATTAGCCGCTTGTATTACCGCGCACGGGTCTCGCGCGCGCGGTGCTATCATCGCCGCATCCCGACTGCCGAGCCTGCCATGCGAGCCTTGCTTCGAATCCTCCGTCATGTCGCGGTGCCGCGCTGGCGCTGCACGGCGCGCCTGCCTGGTCGCGCGCCGGGGGCGCTCGCCGTTGCGGCGTTCGTCGCGCTGCTCGGCGGCTGCGGTGACGGGGGTGATGCCGCCGCGGCTTATCGCGCCGGCGACTACGCGCGTTCGTTCGAAATCTACAGCGAGCGCGCGCGCGGTGGTGACGTCGACGCGACCAACCTGGTCGGCATCCACTACTACCTCGGCCTGGGCGTGCCGCGCGACTACGCGCTCGCCGCGCGCAGCTTCGAGCAGGCCGCGCTCGCCAACCACGCCGATGCCCAGCGCAACCTCGGCCTGATGTACATGAACGGCCTCGGCGTCACACAGGACAACCAGCGTGCCTACGGCTGGTTCTTCCAGGCGCATACCCAGGGTAACCCGCGGGCGCGCGCCAACGTCAAGTTCCTCTCCGACAACGTCACGCCCAATGCGGGACAGAAGGCGCGCCTGTGGGTCGAAGAGCAGATCCGCGCCCATGCACACGGCGAGACCGGGAACGCGCCATGAGCGCCGCGGCGGGCTGTTACACGCCGGCCACCGAACTCGCCGCGCGGATCGCGCGCGGCGAGACCAGCCCGAGCGAGGTGCTGGAGGATTGCCTGGCGCGGATCGAACGCGTCAACCCGGCCATCAACGCGGTCGTCACGCTGCACGCCGACGAGGCCCGCGCGCGCGCCGCCGAACTTGATCGGGAGACGCCCGATAGCGCGAACCGGCCGCTGCTAGGGCTGCCGATCGCGATCAAGGATCTCGCCCTCGTGCGCGGCATGCGCACGACCTTCGGCTCGCCCATCTACCGCGACTTCGTGCCCGATGTCGACGAGCTGTTCGTCAGCCGTCTGCGTGCGGCCGGGGCCAACATCATCGGCAAGACCAACACCCCGGAGTTCGGCGCCGGGTCGCAAACCTTCAACCCGGTGTTCGGCATCACGCGCAACCCCTGGAATACGGCGCTCACCTGCGGCGGATCCAGCGGCGGTGCTGCGGCCGCACTGGCCAGCGGTATGCTGCCGCTGGCCGACGGCAGCGACCTGGGCGGCTCTCTGCGCAACCCTGCGGCTTTCTGCAACGTGGTCGGTTTCCGGCCGTCGCCCGGGCGCGTGCCGTCGTGGCCGAAGCAGTTCTCGAGCGATGCGCTCGCGGTGCACGGGCCGATGGCGCGCAGCGTTGCCGACGTCGCGCTGCTGCTCTCGGTCATGGCCGGACCGGACCCGCGCGTGCCGATCTCGCTGCCGCAGCCCGGCGCGATGTTCCGGCGACCACTCGAGCGTGACTTCAGCGGGGCGCGTATCGCCTTCAGCCGCGACCTCGGCTACCCGGTCGACCGCCGCGTCATTGCCGTGCTCGAACGTGCCGCGGCGGATTTCGAAGCGCTCGGATGTACCGTGAGCGAAGCGGCGCCGGATCTCAGCGATGCCGACGAGATCTTCCGCACGCTGCGCGCGTTCATGTTTCTCGCCCGCGGCCGCGAGGACTATGCGCGCCACCGCGAACAGATGAAGGACACGTTGATCTGGAACATCGAGCAAGGCCTGGCGCTGAGCGCCGATGACATCAGCCGCGCCGAAGTCGCGCGCAGTGCGCTGCTCGGGCGCGTTGCGGCGTTCTTCGAGGACTACGATTTCCTTCTCTGTCCGGCGACCCAGGTGCCGCCGTTCGCGGTCGAGCAGGAATGGGTGCGCGAGATCGAGGGCGAGGCGATGGCGACCTACCTCGACTGGATGGGTGTGTGCTGCGCGATCACGGTGACCGGCCTGCCGGCGATCTCGGTGCCGGCCGGTTTCACCACTGACGGTTTGCCGGCCGGCGCGCAGCTCGTCGGCCGGCGCTGGGCCGATTTCGACGTGTTGCAGCTCGCCTACGCCTTCGAGCAGGCGACCGGTCACGGCGTGCGCCGCCCGCCGCTGGATCCTTGAGTCGAACGGCGCCGTAGCGGTAATCAGCGATGGGATTCAACCGAGACGAACGCGACAGCCTGCTGGCCCTGCGCGGGGTCGGGCCGGCCGTCGTCGCGCGGCTCGAACAGATGGGTTTCAACAGCCTTGCCGCGCTCGACGGCGCGCGCGCCGCGGAGATTCTCGAGGCCGGTGCGGCGCTGAGCGGCTCGAGTTGCTGGAAAGCGAGTCCGCAGGCGCGCGCCGCAATCGCCGCGGTGCTCGATCTCGCCGCCGGGCGCGCGGCGCTGACGGCACGTGGGCGCGGCGCGGCGGAGGACGACGAGCGATGAGTGAACGCGACGATGATGCCAGCCTGCCGCCCGGCCTCGGCCGCCTGCTCCAGCTCAAGGCGCGCCGCTCCGCACCGATGGTGCGCGGCGAACCACCCTACTGCTCGTTCTGCGGGCGCGGCCGCAACGAGTACCAGCGCATCGTCGGCGGTCCCAAGGTCATGATCTGCAATGACTGCCTGGCCGATGCCAGGGCCGCGCTCGAGCGCGGCGAAGACTGACGCGGCCTGCCGCTGGAGCCGGCCGCGCTGCGCGCGCGGACGTTCAGGGCGGCCCGGCCAGCAGCTGCTCGACCAGCGCTTCGAACGCGAACAGGTCGAAGGGCTTGCTGACGTAGTGCGTGGCACCGGCGGCCAGGCCGCGCGCGCGGTCGCTCTCCGAGGCATAACCGGAGACGAGTACGATCGGCAGCGTGGCCGTGGACGCCGAGGCGCGCAGCTCCGCGCAGATCTGGATGCCGTCGGGTGCCGGCATGGCGACATCGAGGATCAACAGGTCGGGGGTGGCGGCGGCGAGCCGTTCGAGGCACGATTGCCCGTCGCCGACCAGTTCGAGTTCGTAGCGATCTTCGAACAACTCGACGTAGATCGCACGGTTGGTCGGCTCATCGTCCGCGATCAGCAGGCGTGGCCGATGGTTCGCGTCGGTGGTCAAGAATCGCCCTCCATGGCCGACATCATTGGGCCTGGAGACCGACAATTCAATCCAGCAGGGTTATCGAACGCGTGGCCAAGCCGCCAGTCAGACGCCTTCTTGGCACCCGCCGCAGTCGCCTCGGCGCCGATCGCGGGCGCTGGGCATGAACGCCGCGGCGCCTTACGCGGAGCCGCGCGGTGCACGGTCCGTGCACGAAGAACTGCTCGCGCTGGTTGCCGATTTCGTCTTCGAACTCGACGCCGCCGGCCGTTTCACGCGCATCGATGCGAACGGTACGGAGGTGCTCGGTCATGCACCCGGCGGCCTGATCGGTTGCCGCCTGCGCGACCTCCTGCGCCCCGTCGCCCGCGGCGAGGGTGACGGGCCGGGGACGGACCTGCTGCAGACGCTCGCCATCCGGCGTGACGTCGAAGCCTGGTTCGAGCGGGCCGACGGGACCCTGAGCTGCCTGCAGCTCAACGCGATGCCGATCGCCGGTGCGGGACTGCGCGGCGTCGCGCGCGACATCACCGCGCAGCGCGCGGTCGAGGACGATCTCAACCAGTCGGTGCAAAAGCTCGCGATGCACGTCGCGCAGACGCCGCTTGGCGTGATCGGTTTCGATCGCGATTTCCGCGTGACCGAATGGAACCCCGGTGCCGAACGTATTTTTGGCTACACCGCCGACGAGGCCCGCGGCCGTCATCCGTCCGAGATCATTCTCGACAGCGACAGCGCGCTGCCGGTCGACGAGGTCTGGGCGGCGCTGCTCGCCGGTGCACGCGATCAGAAGAGCATCAACGAAAACATCACGAAGTCCGGCGAGACGATCGTGTGCGAGTGGCACAACACCCCGCTCGTCGATGCCAGCGGGCAGGTCATCGGCGTGACGTCGCTGTGCCAGGACGTGACGGCACGCATCGAGCAGGAACGCGCCCTGCTCGCGGCGCGTCATCGCGCCGATCGCGCGAATGCGCTCAAGTCCGAGTTCCTTGCACGCCTGTCGCACGAGCTGCGCACACCTCTGCATGGCATCCTGAGTTTCGCCCAGCTCGGTAAGCGGCGCGCCGGCAACGTGCCGGTCGCGCGGCTCGCGGGCTACTTCGAACAGATCGTCGACAGCGGCCGTCGTCTCGAAGCCATGCTGGTCGACCTGCTCGACATTGGCAAGCTCGAGGTCGGCCGCATGACGCTGCGTTTCGAGAAGCACGATTTCCGGGCCATCGTCGAAGCGTGCATCGCCGAGCAGCGCGGCGCGATCAGCGCGCGCCGCGTGCGGCTGAGGACGCGCTGGCCCGAACCCGCGCTACCGGCCGCGCACTGCGACCGTGTCCGTCTCGGCCAGGTCGTGGTCAACCTGCTCGGCAACGCGCTGCGCCACACGCCCGAGGGCGGGCGTATCGACATCTCCGTCGATGCCGTCGACGTGCGCTGTGCCGACGGCACGCACCGGCCGGGATTGCGCTGTGAAATCGCCGACACCGGTTGCGGCATCGCCGAGGACGAGTTCGAGCACATCTTCGGCACCTTCGCGCGCGGCCGCGATGTCGCCGATGCCCCCGGCGGCAGCGGTCTCGGCCTCGCCATCGCGCGCGAGCTGGTCACCCTGCACGGCGGACGCATCGACGTGCGCAACAATGCCAGCGGTGGTGCGACCTTCGGATTCTCGATCCCGTTGGAGCCGCCGCGCGTAGTGCCAGCCGCCGGCTGAGCCGTCCTCGCGACGCCGGTCGGCGCGGCGCGACCGGCTGCCGGCGCCCGCCGCTCCGCCGCTGCTCGTCCTCCGCACGGCATCGAGCCCGCCGGCCCGCCGCGGTCGGCGCTCTCAGAACGCCGGGAACAGGCGGTCCTTGGGGTACTCCGCACCGGCGACATGGCGCGCGGTCATCGCGCGGACCATCTGGTAGACGCGGATGCGGAACGCCGGATCGGCGGAGAAGCGCAGGTAGCTGTCCTTGCCGCTGATGCCGTAGTCCTCCTTGAGCCAGTCCATCATGTTGTCGCAGGCGTCGTACACGGCGTGTTCGAGCGGCAGGTTGATGCCGACGGCGACGATCGAGTCGGGCTTGTCGATGCGCACGCACGGCAGGCGCTTTTTCTTGACCACGTCGCAGGTCAGCTGCACCGTCGCACGGGTCTCGTCGGCGAGCGCGGTGAACTCGGTGTCGCCCTGTCCGCCGTGCACGTCGCCGACGTAGAGCAGCGCGCCGTCGTGGTAGCTGTTGAGGTAGACGGTATGCCCGGCGCGAATGTCGCGGCAGTCGATGTTGCCGCCGAAGGCGCCCTGGCCGAGCAACGACGTATGGACTTCGCGTTCGCTGCACGTCGCGAGCGTGCCGATGAAGGGCTGCAGGTCCCAGGTAAGCTTGTCCGAATAGCGTCCTTTGCCGTCGCGCGTGGTCCCCGACGGTCCCGGCAGGTGCTCGATGACCTGCACGTGGGCTTCGGCGCAGTCCGCCCACTTGCGCGAATCGGCGAGCGGGCCGACGCCGGGAATGATGCCGGTGAAGCCGTAGCGCCACGGCTCGACGAAATCGATGTGCACGGCGAGCACGTCGCCTGCCTCGACCCCGCGCACGTAGATCGGACCGACCACCGGGTTGAAAAACGGCGGCGAGCCCTTGAGCAGTTCGTCCATGTGCGGGTCGTTGACCATGCGATGGACCGTCGGCGTGTCGCTGTCGTCGGCGATCATGCCGGTCAGGGCATCGTCCGTTTCGACCTGGAATGATTCCCCCAGCCCGACTTCGAGCACCGGCTCGTCGTGGTAGTCGAAGGCGTAGCGGGTCACGGTCCCGCGCGTGATTTTCTGCATCGTCGTTCTCCCCGTTGGCAAGCGAGTGGCACCGCGCGACTCGCGTCCCGATGGTAATGCGGCGGCACGGCGATGACGACCACGGGAGGGATGCCGGGCAGTCGACGGTTCCGGGGCACGCCGGCGCAACTCGCCGCGCGCCTGGTGGCGGCCGCGAAGGACGACGACTATCCGCACCACCGCTGGCGCGATCGAGGCCGGCCGTGCGGATCGCGGACGGACCGCTTCCCGGCGGGGCGGGAGTCAGCGTGGCGCTAGCGTCACCGGCAGGCCGTAGCGCGGCTTGTAGGTCACCACCGGCAGCGGTACGACCGGATGGCCGGGCCGGGGATGGACGCGGAACTGCTGCAGCAGCTGCGCCAGCACGAGCTGGATCTCGAGCATCGCCATGCCGGCGCCGATGCAGGCGCGCGGGCCGGCCGCGAATGGCAGGTAGGCATAGGAATGGCGCGACTGGGCGCGGTTCGGTGCGAAGCGTTCGGGATCGAAACGCTCCGGGTCCGGCCAGTACTCCGGGTGGCGATGCAGGCTGTACATCGTGATCGAGAGGTAGGCGCCGGCGGGGATGCGATAGCCGCCGAACGCGGTCTCCTCGGTGGCGCGGCGCGCGATGCCCCAGACCGGTGGGTAGAGGCGCATCGATTCCTGCACGACCTGCTTGAGATATGGCAGCTGCGCGAGATCGGCGCTCTGCGCGGGCCGCCCGCCGAGCACGCGGTCGAGCTCGGCGACGAGCCGTTGCTCGACGTGCGGGTTCTGCGCGAGTTGGTAGAAGGTCCAGGTCAGCGCGGTTGCCGAAGTCTCGTGGCCCGCCAGCATGAGGGTGATGATCTCGTCCCGCATCTGCGCCTCGTCCATGCCTTCCCCGGTGTCCTCGTCGCGCGCGTCGAGCAGGCGGTGGACGATGTCGCCGGGCGCGCCGCCGCCCTTGCGATGCAGGGCAACGAGGCCGTCGACGATGTCGTCGAGCCGTCCCTTGATGCGCGCGAAGCGGCGGTTGCTGGGGACCGGCAGCCACGGGAACAGCGTGAGCAGCGCCGAGAGCTTCATCGGATGCTGGTTGAGCACGTCGAGGATGCCGACCATCTCGTCGGCAACCTCGTCGATGTCGGCGCCGAACAGCGTGCGGCTGACGACCTTGAACGTGACCCGGCTCATGTCGCGTTCGAGCCACACGGTCTCGTCACTGCGCCGCCTGCGCCAGTCGGCGACGAGTTCGGCGGTCATGTCGTTGATGACGCCGTCGAAGGTGTCTATGTGACGGTTGGCGAAGACCGGTTGCATGAGCCGGCGCTGGCGCGCCCAGTCGGGCCCGTCGTTGGTCACCAGGCCGCGACCCAGCGTGCGCGCGATGACGCGGTAGTCGATGGTGTTCTTGGTGTACTGCGGCCAGGCCTTGGTCAGGATCTGGCGGACGTGGTCGGGATGGTTGATGCAGTAGACGGGAAATGCGCCGCGGAAACGCACGATATCGCCATACTCGCGGATCAGCCCGTAGATGTACTGCGGCGGACTGGTACGGAACGCCTCGTGGATGCGGTACCACGGCGGCCCTGGCGGCAGGGGCAGGTCGGCGGATGAGACGGGGGGGCTGGCAGCCATGGACGTTCGTCGCTCGGTTGGGCTGCCCGCATCCTAAGTTCGCCGAGCGGCGACCGCAAAGTTTCCCCGGCCGACGCGGCCATGCAAATCCGCCAATCGCATGCTGCAGCGCCAAAAGTGTCTGACACTTTTGCGCAAGAATTGACCAGTCGGGGGTGGGGCAGGGCGGGGACGGGGAGGGGATGCGGCGGGGCGCGCGGCGGACCCGACATTGCCGCGCAAGGTTCGAGCCGGTGGGCGGCGCCGGTGGCAGCGCGTCCCGAAGCGGCCGGTGGCGTTGCTGCCACCGGCCGGGCCGGGTCCTCGCGGGCGTGTTACCGGCGGAAGTGCGGGATCACGTCCTTGGCGAACATTTCCATGCTGTTGCGGATGTGGTTCGGGGCGAGGCCCGACAGCGCCATGCCGCACACGAGGTGCGTGACGCGGCCGCGCTTGCGGTAGTCGGCGATCATCTCGCGCACGTCGGCCGGGGTGCCGACCAGGGCGGGTTCGCCGAAGACGTCGAACTCCTGCTTGCGGATGATCTCGTCGACCGACGGTATGCCCTCGGCGGCCTTCTCGTCGCCGGGCTTGTCGGCGGCCTCGGCGAACCACTCGGCGTACTTGCTCGCCGTGTAGTGCAGCGGCTTGGCGGCGTTCTCCCAGGCCTGCTCGCGGCTCGGCGCGACGTGTACCCAGCGCAGCTGCGCGGTCATGTATTCCTGCGGATTGCGGCCGGCGGCCTCGAGGCAGGCGTCGTAATGTTCGACCAGCGCCGGCGGGCCGACGACCTGGAAGTGACAGCCCATCTTGGCGGCGCGCTCGATCGCCTTCGGTGCGAGGGCGCCGATCCAGATCGGCACATGCGGGCGCTGCACGCAGGGCGGCACGATCTTGATGTCCTTGAGGTAGTTGTACTTGCCCTCGTAGGACACGCTTTCGCCGGAGAGCAGGCGCTGCATGATCTCGACGCCCTCGCGCAGGCGCGCGCCGCGGGTCGTGTGGTCGATGCCCTGGTCCTCGAACTCCTTGCGGCGGTAGCCGAGGCCGACGCCGAGATCGAAACGGCCATTGGAAATGAGGTCGACCGTGGCCGAATCCTCGGCGATGCGAATCGGATTCTGCAGGGGCAGCAGGATGAGGAAGGTGCCGATGCGGATGCGCGTGGTGCGTGCAGCGACGGCGCCGGCGATGGTGCACAGCGACGGCGAATAGCCGTCATCGACGAAGTGATGCTCGGTCAGCCAGGCGTTGTCGTAACCCATCGCCTCGGACTCGGCGATGAGGTCGAGGTGGGTGCGATAGAGATCGCTCCACTCCACGCGGTTGAATTCTGGGTTGCGAAACGGCCACAGCAGGCCAAATCGTAGGTTCATCGGCTCCTCCTCCTCGCGACTATGGGGCGGATCGCGGCGGCCAGGCCCGATCCGGGAAGAGGCGAAGTTACACGCGCCGCGGTACCGCCGGCAAGGCGGGCTTGAGGGGGGCGACGGAAAGGTGAACCATACTCGTACATTCAGCGTGCGCGCAGGAGTTGCCATGAACCAGCCGGCTTTCGATCCGAGTGCCCAGCAAGACGAGCTCGATCTCGACGCGTTGTGGCTGCCGTTCACGCACAATCGCCTGTACAAGAAGCAGCCGCGCCTGGTCGAGCGCGCGGCGGGCATGTACTACCACACGCCGGACGGGCGCCGCCTGCTCGACGGCCTGTCCGGGCTGTGGTGCAGCAACGCCGGGCATCGTCATCCGAAGATCGTCGCGGCGGTCAAGGCCCAACTCGACGAACTCGACTACGCGGTCGCCTTCCAGGTCGGTCACCCCAAGGCGTTCGCGCTGGCCAGCCGGCTCGCCGCCCTCGCGCCCGAGCCGCTGAACCACGTGTTCTTCGCCAATTCCGGGTCGGAAGCCTGCGACACCGCGCTCAAGATAGCGCTCGCCTATCACAAGGCGCGCGGCGACGGCGGGCGCTATCGTCTCATCGGCCGCGAGAAGGGCTATCACGGCGTCGGCTTCGGCGGTATCTCGGTGGGTGGCATCGCGCCCAACCGCAAGGCCTTCGCCGGCGCGCTGTTGCCGGGCGTCGATCACCTGCGCCACACCCTCGACCACGCGCGCATGGCGTTCTCGCGCGGGCAGCCCGCCTGGGGCGCACACCTCGCGGAGGATCTCGAACGGCTCGTCGCCCTGCACGACGCCTCGACCATCGCCGCGGTGATCGTCGAGCCGATGCAGGGTTCGGCCGGTGTCATCGTGCCACCGGTCGGCTACCTCGAACGGCTGCGCGAGATCTGCGACGCGCACGGCATCCTGCTCATCTTCGATGAGGTCATCACCGGTTTCGGCCGTCTCGGCCACTGGTTCGGCGCCGAGCGCGTCGGGGTGACGCCCGACATCGTCACGTTCGCCAAAGGCGTGACGAGCGGGGTCGTGCCGCTGGGCGGCGTGGTCGTCTCCGATACCGTCCACGAGGCGTTCATGCAGGGGCCCGAACAGCTGCTGGAACTGTTCCACGGTTACACCTACTCGGGCCACCCGCTGGCCTGCGCGGCGGGACTCGCGACGCTCGATGTGTACGAAGAAGAAAGCCTCTTCGCGCGCGCGCTCGGGCTCGAGCCCGTGCTCGAGCGCGTCGTGCATTCGTTGCGCGAAGAACCCAACGTGATCGACATCCGCAACTTCGGTCTCGCCGCGGCGGTGGAGCTCGCGCCCCGCGCGGGTGCCGCTGGCATGCGTGGCATGGAGGTCTTCCAGCACTGCTTCGAGCGCGGCGTCATGCTGCGTTGCACGGGCGACATCATCGCGCTCGGCCCCGCCTGCATCGCGCAGGCGTCGGAGGTCGAAGCCATGGGCGAGGCCCTGCGCGACGCCCTGCGCGCGACGGCCTGAGCGCGACCGCTTGGGCGCGACCGCCTGAGTGGCCGGTCACGTCGCCCGGCCGCGGCGCCCGGCAGTAGCGCCCGCGGTGCCGTTCATGCTTGACCCGGGCACCTCGCTGGCCCAGTCTATCGTCAATCGACGATTTACGTTCCCGAGACGCATTCATGTCCGCCTGCTGTCCCCCGAGCTCCGGGCCACGCGTTGCCGACGCGACCCTCGACGACGCCCGGCTCGCGCGGCTCGCCAAGGCCCTCGCGCATCCGGCGCGCATCCACATCGTGCGCGTGCTGCTCGAGCGCCGCAGCTGCATCGGCTGCGATCTCGTCGACGAGGTCGGGCTCGCGCAGTCGACCGTCTCCGAACACCTGCGCATTCTCAAGCAGGCCGGCGTGATCACCGGCCGCATCGAACGCCCGCGCATCTGCTATTCGCTCGCGCCGGGCGCGCTGGCGCCGCTCGCCGCGTTGCTCGCCAGCGTGCTCGAGCAGGATGCCGCCGGGATCTGGCCGGCGACACCGGCGGAGGACTGAGGCATGTCCTTGTTCGAGCGCTACCTGTCGCTATGGGTGCTGCTGTGCATCCTCACCGGTGTCGGCCTCGGCCACCTGTTCCCGGCGGCTTTCGGCCTGCTCGCGACGCTCGAAGTGGCGTCGGTCAACCTGCTCGTCGCCGTGCTGATCTGGGCCATGGTCTACCCGATGATGGTCGCGGTCGACTTCGCGAGCCTGCGCGACGTCGGCCGCCGCCCGCGCGGGCTGGTCATCACGCTGACCGTCAACTGGCTGATCAAGCCTTTCACCATGGCGGCGCTCGGCGTGCTGTTCTTCGAGCACGTTTTCGCCGCGTTCATCGCGCCGGCCGATGCCGCGCAGTACATCGCCGGCCTGATCCTGCTCGGCGCGGCGCCGTGCACGGCGATGGTCTTCGTATGGTCGCAGCTCACGCGCGGCGATCCGAACTACACCCTGGTGCAGGTCTCGCTGAACGACCTCATCATGGTGGTTGCCTTCGCGCCGATCGTCGGCTTGCTGCTCGGCGTGACCGAGCTGGCCGTGCCATGGGCGACGCTCCTGCTTTCGGTCGGGCTGTACGTCGTCATAC
>JAUIFX010000249.1 GCA_030429865.1 Gammaproteobacteria bacterium
CGTCGTCGTCGAAGTCGCGCGGAAACGTCGTGCCGATGAGACGCGCAGGGGACGTGCCGAGCAGGGTGCCGGCCGCGGGATTCGCTTCGAGTACGCTGCGACTCGAGCCATCGACGATGACGATGGCTTCGCGGGTGTCCTGAAACAGCACGCGGTAGCGCGTTTCGGCCTGGCGCAGGCGCACGTATTCGCGCTCCATGGACTGCTGAGCGAGCACCACGCGCTGCTGCAGATCGGCCAGCGGCCGCATGTCCCGGCCGACTGCGATGATGCGCTCGCCCCTGCTGAGTCCGATCGCCGAGTAGACGATGGGTACGTCGTTGCCGCTGGAACCGGGATGATTCAGATGGCGCCAGCGCGGTGTCTTCAGCGCAACGGCATCGCGCAGCATTTCGACGACCTTGGGGCGCGACTCGAGCGTGACCACGTCTGCCCACGAGCGACCGATCCAGCCGGGACTGCCGGGTAGCTCGAGGTCGGAAGCCCCGATCGTGAGGTCTTCGATGACGCCGGCGGGACTGAGGACGAGAGCGACGTCGCTGGTGGCCGCCACCAGCGTCGCCGCGCTGTCGGCGTCCAGGGACGGGATCGAGGCGACGGCTCTACTGAATCCCTGCGTCACCGGACGGCCGCCCTACGAATGCGCAGCGCGCAGCTGCTCGAACAGATATTCCGCCTCGTCGATCGATTCGGCGGCGTCCCGGCCGCCAATGTCGGCGCCAACGAACTCGACCAGCGCCGGCCGTTCGCTGAACAGGCAGCCGCCGACCATCACACCGAGCCGGGGGTTCATCGAGCGCTCACGCACGTCGAGTATGAGGTTGGCCAGTTCGTTGAGCCGGTTGTCCGAACTCACCGACAGCCCGATGAGCGCATACCACTGGTCGCCCACGACCGCTGCGATCTCCCTCGCGCTGCCGAGCGGCCGTTCGTCGACGTCCCACCCGGCGCGCCGGAAGAACTCGGCGAGCATGAACAAACCGAAGGTGTGCTGCTCGCCGGGCAGGGCATTGAGCAGCACGCGGCGCGTCGGGTCGCCGCCGGCGCCGCCGTCGTTGAAGCGTGGCGCGTAACGGCGCAGGACCTGCTGCAGCCGGATGAGACCGAGGGTGACCTCGGTGAAACTGCAGGTGTCGGCCTCCCACATTTCGCCCAGCCGGCGCGCCGTCGGCCCGAGCAGACCGAGGAAGATGCGCTCCAGCGGCACCCCGCGCGCGATCATCGTGTCAACACAGTCGAACACCGCCTGGTCGTCGTCGCGCAGGACATGACCGACGAGCTGCGCCACGTCGCGTTCTTCCGGCGCCGTCCCGCCCGCGCCGGCCGGGCTGGCTGCGGCGGCCCGGCCGTGGGCGAACATCATGCGCGGAATCACCTCGACCTCGATCAGGCGAGCCAGCTCCGAGGCGGAGTGCCTGCGCGTTTCGCGCCTGCCGGCGGGACCGTGCTCGTCGCTTGCTCCGGTGCCAGTCGCGCCGCCGATTCGTCCCACCATCGCTGCTCCCCTCCGTTGGCCGCTTGAACGGAGGGCTGTCCGAGAAGCCTGTCCGATGCCGGCGTCTGTCGCTTCAGCGGAACGTCAGGGCGGCACGACGTCGCGCTGGACCGTACCGCGGGCTCCCCGCTACCGCTGCGTTTTGTTTCTTGAGACCAAGCATTGGTCTCCCGCGGGGCGATGTCAAGTTTTTTGGACGTCAATTTAAGTTGACATTCTTGACTGTCAAGTTCTAGAGTTAGTTCACGCATCGACGACGGACCGGAGAGTCAGCCCATGAACCAATCGCGAGCGCATGCGGGGGTATCGCGCTTCCTCTATACGGAGGAAGAGCGTGCGCGGCGCGACGCTTCGCGTTGGACGCGGGTGCAGGGGGTGCTTGCACCGCTGCAGTTCGTGATTTTCCTCGTCAGCCTCGGTTGCGTCCTCCACTTCCTGCGTACTGGCGACGGGCTGGCCGCGGCGACCGCTTCGGTCGTGGTCAAGACGCTGGTGCTCTACACCATCATGGTGACCGGCTCGCTCTGGGAGCGCGACGTCTTCGGGCGCTACCTCTTCGCACGCGCGTTTTTCTGGGAGGACGTGGTCAGCATGCTCGTGCTGGCGCTCCATACCGCGTACCTCGTCGCTACCTTCGCCAATCTCCTGCAGCCGCGCGAACAGATGCTGCTCGCGCTGGCCGCCTATGCGACCTACGTGGTCAACGCGGGCCAGTTCGTCATCAAGCTGCGCATGGCGCGGCGCGAAGCGCACCGCCACGCCGGCGCGCCGTTGGGCGTGGCAACGTGAGCGGTGCCGCGAGCCCCGTCGCACTGAGCGGCGCCGCGCAGGCGACTGCCGCGCGCGTCGTGCGCGAGCGCGGGCCGCGCGAACTGTTCTGCGGCCTGACCGGCATCGTCTGGCTGCACCGCAAGATGCAGGACGCCTTCTTCCTCGTTATCGGCTCGCGCACCTGTGCCCACCTGATCCAGTCAGCGGCTGGCGTGATGATCTTCAGCGAGCCGCGGTTCGCCACGGCGATCCTGCAGGATCGTGACCTTGCGGGCCTCGCCGACGCCAACGAAGAACTCGACCGCGTCGTCGCGAGGCTGCTCGAGCGGCGCCCTGACATCAAGGCGCTCTTCCTGGTCGGCTCGTGCCCGTCGGAAGTGATCAAACTGGATCTCGAACAGGCTGCCGCACGCCTTTCGCAGCAGTACCTGCCGCGGGTACGGGTGCTCAGCTACAGCGGCAGTGGTATCGAAACCAGTTTCACCCAGGGTGAGGACAACTGCCTGCGCTCGCTGGTGCCCTTGCTGCCGTCGAGCGACGCGCGCAACCTGCTGGTCGTGGGTTGCCTGCCGGACGTGGTCGAGGACCAGCTCGCGCGGCTGCTCGAGGCCATGGGCGTGGGGCCGGTACATTTCCTGCCCGGCCGCGACACCGCGCTGCTGCCGACGGTGGGTCCGAACACGTCGTTCCTGCTCGCCCAGCCGTTCGACACGGAAACGGCCCGCGCCCTGATGACGCGTGGCGCGCGCCATCTCCCGGCGCCACACCCGTTCGGCGTTGCAGGCACCCGCGACTGGCTCGCCGCCGCGGCGCGGGATTTCGGTATCGACAAGGCGCGTTTCGACGCCGTGGTCCGCGCGCCGATGACGCGCGCCAGCGCCGCGGTCGCGCGCGTTGCGCAGCGCCTGCGGGGTCGTCGCGTCGCCTTCCTTCCGGATTCCGGTCTCGAGCCGTCCCTCGCCCGGTTCCTGCACAGCGAATGTGGCATGGAACTCGTCGAGGTCGGTGTGCCATACCTCGACGGGCAGTTCGCGGCCGCCGAGATCGCCCAGCTTCCCGCCGGCGTCGACGTCGTCGAAGGGCAGCACGTCGAACGTCAGCTCGACCGCATCCGCAGTGCACGTCCCGACCTCACCGTGTGCGGATTGGGTATCGCCAATCCGCTCGAAGCCGAGGGGCTGGCCAGCAAGTGGTCGATCGAACTCGTCTTCAGTCCTGTGCACGGCTTCGAGCAGGCAGCCGACCTCGCCGAACTGTTCGCTCGTCCGCTAGCGCGCCTGGAGCGCCTGGAGATCTGAAGATGCAGCTCTCTGTTTGGACTTATGAAGGCCCGCCGCATGTCGGCGCAATGCGTATCGCGACGTCGCTCCGCGACGTCCACTACGTGCTCCACGCGCCCCAGGGCGATACCTACGCGAACCTGCTGTTCACGATGATCGAACGCCGCGATCGGCGTCCGCCGGTGACCTACACCACCTTCGCCGCCCGCGACCTGGGCGGAGACACCGCACAGCTCGTCATCGAGACGTTGCGCGACGCGTGTGCGCGCTTCGAGCCGGGCGCGCTGCTCGTCGGCGAGTCGTGTACGGCCGAGCTGATCCAGGATCAGCCCGGCACGCTGGCGCAAAGCCTCGAGCTCGGCGTACCGGTGATACCGCTCGAGTTGCCCGCGTATTCGCGCAAGGAGAACTGGGGCGCCGCGGAGACCTTCTACCAGCTCGTCCGCTCCCTGCTCAAGCCGCACGTGCCGGCTCCGGGTGCGGCCGTCGCCGATTGCGCGCGGGAGGGCGCGCCGCGCGCCAACCTGCTGGGTTCGAGTGCGCTCGGGTTCCGCTGCCGGGACGACATCGTCGAGGTGCGCCGCCTGCTCGAGCTTCTCGGCGTCGAGGTCAACGTGGTCGCCCCGCTTGGGGCCAGCGTGGCGGACCTCGAACGGCTGCCTGCGGCCGATTTCAACTGCTGCCTGTATCCCGAGGTCGCCGCGACGGCCTGCGCGTGGCTCGAGCGCAGCTTCGGACAGCCCTGGACACGTACCGTGCCGATCGGCGTCGGTGCGACGGCCGATTTCGACCAGGCCCACTTCGTCGCCCTGCTGCTGCGCCACGTAGCTGAGCGCTGCGGCCAGCGCCAAGGCAAATTCCAGTTTGGTCAGCGCGCCGCCTGGTGACCGCGTCGACATGGACGCCGAGCTGTCGACGATGAGCCAGA
>JAUIFX010000054.1 GCA_030429865.1 Gammaproteobacteria bacterium
CGCGGCGCTGGAGAAGGGCGTGCGCAGCGCCGTCAGCCAGCTCGGCCGCGAGGGCGGCTTCCTCGACAATGCGGACCTGCGCATCCCCGTGCCCAAGCATCTGCAACTGGTCGAGAAGGGGCTGCGTGGGCTGGGCAAGGATGCGCTCGCCGACGACTTCGTCGCCGGCATGAACCACGCTGCGGAGCGCGCGGTACCGGCGGCGGCGGAAGTGTTCTCGGGCGCGGTGTCGCGCATGACCATCGACGATGCCCGCGCCATCCTCGATGGCGGTGATACCGCGGCGACCGATTTTCTGCGCCGCACGAGCCACGACGATCTCAAGTCGCGCTTCACCCCGCTGGTCGACGGGGCCATGCGCGAAGTCGGGGCGACGCGCGCCTACCAGGAGATGCTCGACCGGGCCGGGCCGGCGGCGAAGCTGGTCGACACCAGCGCGCTCGACCTCACCGGCTACGTCAGCGACGAGGCGCTCGAGGCGCTCTACCAGGTCATTGGCGAGCAGGAACGCAGCATTCGCGAGAATCCTGCCGCGCGTACCAGCGAACTGCTGAAGAAGGTTTTCGGCGGCTGAGTGTGACGCGGTTGCCCGGGCGCGACACCGGCCGCGCCGGGCGAACCGTGGCCTCAGGTCGGCATCGGGTGCCAACCGGCGTCCGCCCAGAGCTGGCCGCTGACCGCCGAGTTGCGGATCAGGAAAGCGATGGCGTCGGCGATTTCCTCTGGCCGGATGAGGCGCTTGATCTGCGTCGCCGGCAACACGTGGTTCTCGATGTAATCCTCGCCCAGCGCGCGCACCATGGGCGTGTCGGTGAAGCCGGGATGAAGCACCGCGCAGCGCACGCCGTAGAACATCGCCTCGATCATCAGCGTCGAGGCCGCGCCTTCGAGGCCGACCTTGGTCGAGGCGTAGGAAATCTGTCCCTTGTTGCCCTGCGAGGAGACCGAGCCGATGAAAACCACCACGCCCTGCGTGCCTTCCTCCGGGTGCCATTTCTTCAGGCCGCGGGTGAAGCGGTGCTCGGCCTGCTGGGCGACCATTTCGAGTGCCCAGTAGACCGGCGCGATGAGGTTGACTTCGACGACCTGGCGGAAATTCTCGACCGGGTAGAGGTTGGCCTTGCCCTTGTCCTTGTTGAGCTTGACCGCGAGTGCATCGCGCGTGATGCCGGCCGCGGGCACGCAGATGTTGACGGGGCCGTGCTCATGGCGCAGTGTCTCGAACACCTCGTGGCGGAAAGTCGCATCGGTGGTGTCGCCCTGGAACGCGCGCACCACGCCGTCGCCGGCTTGCGCGGTGATCTCGGCGGCGACGTCGTGCACGGCGTCCGCCAGGTCGACCAGCCCCAGCGCGCCGATGCCCTGGCGGCGCAGTTCGGCCGCGGCGGCGCGGCCGATACCGCTGGCGGCACCGGTGATAACGGCGACTTTACCCTTGATTTCCATGCATTGGCCCTGTCTGTCGAAAGCGAAGGGCGGAATTATAAGAGAACCCTTGTGCGCCGCAATATGATGGGCCCGCCGGCATGAGCGCGGCCGCAGCCGGGGCGATAGACTATGCCGCGGCGCCGTCCCTCGCCGAGGCGCGTCGTCTTTCGCTTTCGCTGCTCGAGCGCGCCCGCGCCGCGCTCGCCGAACAGCCCGCGCCGAGCCTCGAGACGATCGCCGTCGGCGGCTCGCTCGGCCGTCTCGAGGCCAGCGCCGCGTCGGACTTCGACTGCCTGCTGGTTGCCCGCGACGACGCCGCGGAACGGGCCGTGCGCGACGACGTCGCGCGGGTCATGCAGGCGCTCGCCGGGATCGGACTGGCGCTGCCCAAGGCTGACGGTATCTATCGCCAGGCCGTGACCCGCGCGGCGCTGCTCGATCCGGCCGCACGCGGCTGCCTCGACGAGGCGCCCGCGGTGTTCGGCAAGCGCATGCAGTGCCTGCTCGACGCACGATCACTGGCCGGTGACGCCGCCTTCGCGCGGCTGCGTCACGACGTTGTCGCCTGGTATGCACAGGACTTCGTCGCGACCCGCCCGCAGCGCAGCTGGAGCGCGCTCGTCAACGACTTGTCGCGCTACCTGCACGCCTATGCCGTGTGGCAGCAATTCAAGACCGACAGCAGCAACGACGACAGCTGGGCCTTGCGCCAGGCCAAGCTGCGCAGCGTACGCATGCTCACGTTCGCGGCGCTGCTGTGCCTGCTCGGCGCGAGCAATCATCGCGCCGACAAGGTCGCCTGGCTGCTCGAACGTCTCGACGCCACGCCGCTCGAGCGGCTTGCACGTCTCATGCACGAGCACCGTGAAGCGGCGGCCTTCGATGCGCTGCTGCGCGCCTACGACAGCGTCCACGCGGTGCTCGCCGATCCCGCCGCACGGGCGGACCTGGTCGCGTTGCCACTCGCGCGCGCGCGGGCGACCCGTGACGCGGCGGATGGACCCTACGGGCGCGTTCGCGCTGCCTCGGAGCAGGTAATGACGTTGCTCACGCGCTTCATCCTCGCGCGCCACGGCGACTGGGACGAACGCTTCTTCGTCCGTCTGCTGCTGTGACGCGCCCCCGGTGGCGCGGTCAGTCGCGGTGCACCGCGCGCGCCGGATCGATGGCAGCGGCGCGCAGCGCCGGGTAGACGGTCGCGAGTACCGCGAGCACCACCGCGGCCAGGGTGACCTCGGCGACGTCACGCGGGCGTAGCTCGGCCGGCAGGTAATCGATGAAGTAGACGTCGGCGTTGATCAGGTCGACGCCGAGCAGGCGTTCGATGAAGCGCGCGGCAGCCTCGCTTTCCGCCGCACCCCAGGCGCCGAGCAGGCCGCCGAGCAGCGCGCCGCCGAGGCCGATCATCAGGCCCTGCACGAGGAACAGCGAGACGATGCGCGCGGGGGTGGTGCCGAGCGTGCGCAGGATGGCGATGTCGCGCACCTTTTCACTCACCAGCATGACCATGTTGGCAGCAACGTTGAAGGCGGCCACCGCGACGATCAGGATGAGGATCACGAACATGATGCGCTTCTGCGAGGCAAGCGCGATGAAGAAATTGCGGTGGTACTGCGTCCAGTCGACGACCGCGAGGTCGCGGTCCAGAACGGCGACCAGGGCACGGGCGTCCTGCGGCGCCTGCGCGGCGTCGGCGAAGCGCAGCCGCAGGCCGCTGACACCGTCGCCGGTCCGCAACAGGTACTGCGCATCGGCGAGGTTGGTGATCAGCAGGCGCGCGTCGTACTGGTGCATGCCGACGTGGAACAAGCCACCGATCTCGAGCCGTACGTAACGCGGCGTGCGGGGCCGGCCGCGCGCGTCGAAGTCGGGCAGCATCAGCGTCAGCTCGTCACCGACGGCGACCCCGAGCTCCGCGGCGAGCAGGTCGCCGATCAACACGCGGCGGCTGCCCGGCGCCAGCGTCTGCAAGGCCTTCTCCGGCACGTAGCGTGCGAGCTCGGTCGTGTTGCGCTCGGCATCCGGCACGATGCCTTCGACCAGGACGCCGCGCACCTGGCCTTTACGGCTGAGCATGCCGCTGCCACGCACGAACGGTGCCGCGGCTTCGACCCGCGTACGCAGCTCGGGTGCCTCCAGCAGTTCGCGCCAGTCGGTAATGACATCGCCGCCCGGCGCGAGTGCGACTGCATGGGCACTCATGCCGAGGACGTGGCGGCTGACTTCGCGCTCGAAGCCGTTCATCACCGACAGCACGATGACCAGCGCGGCGACCCCGAGCGCGATACCGCTGACCGAAACCAGCGAGACGAAGCCGGCGAAACGGTTGCGGCGTTTCGAACGGACGTAGCGCCAGGCCAGGAACAGCGTCACGGGCTGGAACATGTCAGGGCGCGCGGCGCGGTGGCGGGAAAAAGATGGGGGGCGCAGAGCGCCCCCCGGGTCGCACTTGGAGAGGAGTGACAGCAGAGCCGTTCGGGGTAACCCTGTGTCGGTAATGATATTGCAGCAAGCGTGCCAACCTTGGATTCCAGAAAATTCAGTCGGTTAGGTAATTTGCGCGGCGCGTCTTTGCACCAAGTGCGAGCGTAGGGTGGTGCGCCGTGACGTGTCGTGGTGCACATGGCCGCTGCCGGTGCCGGATCAGGCGTCGGCGAGCGCGTAGCGTTCGAGTTCTTCGAGAGAGACCCGGGTCAGCACCGAGAGGTCGGTCGCACGCAGGTGGACCCGGCCGATCACGCCTTCCGCGCGCGCTTCGAGCCAGCGCGGCAGGCAGACACACCAGCGATCGCCGGGAAGCAGGCCGGGAAAGCCGATTTCGAGACGCGGCGTGATCAAATCGTTGCCGCGAGCGCGCGAAAAGAGCAGGAACGCTTCGCTCATTTCCACGCAGATGCTGTGCTGGCCGATGTCCTCCTCGCAGGTGCGGCAACAGCCGTCGCGAAAGAAGCCGGTCAGCGGATCGTTCGAGCATGCTTCGAGCGGCGTGCCGTAGACGTTGAGCGGGGCGGTCATGTCGGGTGTTCTCGTTGCGTGCCGGCAAGCACCCGGGGCGAAACCGGAACGTTGCCGGTGCTGCCGTGAAAGCGTCTCGCGACTGCGGCTACTCCGTCTCCTGCGTGACGCACAGGCCCCACATGACCTTGTAGCGGTTGCCGGCGCTGCGCTGCACCGACCACAGCGGCTCGCCCGGTTCGCGGCTCAGGCCGTTGCCGCGCCACGACTCGTCGGGCGCGGGAAACATCGCGCGCGTCGCAATGCCGGCGTTGATCAGACGCTCGCGGGTACTGCAGTACCACACGCCGTAGGAGTCGCAGTAGACTTCGATCCGATCACGCATGTCGCATCCGCCGTCGAACGATTGGCCAATGGTAGACTCTAAGTCCTCGTCGCGCCAAGAGAGCGCGGGGGAGGCGAGAGGAGAGAACAGGGCATGAGGCGACTTACCCGGCGTGAATTCTGCGGCATGGGCGTTGCCGCCGGTCTCGCGCTCTTGCTGGACATCACGGCTGCCGCGGCGGCACCGCCAGGCGCGCCGGACTGGACGCTGGACGCCGTCGATGGCCGCGCCATCGCGTTCCATGCCGACGCCGCCGGGCAGCCCGCGGTGCTGCTTTTCTGGGCCAGCTGGTGCCCCTACTGCCGTGCGCTGTTTCCGCATCTCGATGCCTTGCGGGCGGAGTACGAACCGCGCGGCGTGCGCTTCTACGCGCTCAACGTCTGGGAAGACGGCGATCCGGCGGCCTACATGCGCGAACACGGTTACGCCATGACGCTGCTCACCGCAGCCGACCTCGTCGCCGAGGAATACGGGGTCACGGGCACACCCGCGGTGTTCGTGACCGATCGCGCTCGGCGCATCCGTTACAGCCGTGGCAGCGGCGAGGCGCCGCGCGACGTGGTCGGGGCGGTACGCGCGGCCCTGGACACGGCGCTGGCCGAAACGCCCGACCCGGGCGCCATGCATCCTGCACAGGAGAACCACACATGTTCGGATTGTTGAAAGACGTCGCGATGCCGCGCCCGGAGGACGCATTGCCGGGCCGCGCCGAGGCCATGCCGGTGCCCGAGCGTCACTTCGTGCTCGGTACGCCGATGTTGCCGCCGTACCCGGCCGGATGCGCCAGCGCGATCTTCGGGCTCGGCTGCTTCTGGGGTGCCGAGCGCCGTTTCTGGGAACTCGAGGGCGTCTACACCACGGCGGCCGGCTATGCCGGGGGTTACACGCCCAATCCCGGCTACCGCGAAGTGTGTTCCGGCCGCACGGGTCACACCGAGGTGGTGCTGGTCGTGTTCATGCCGGAGCGGGTCGACTTCGCGAGCCTGCTGCGCACGTTCTGGGAGGCGCACGATCCCACCCAGGGAATGCGCCAGGGCAACGACGTCGGCACGCAATACCGCTCCGCCATCTACTGCACCGATGACGAGCAGCTCGCGCAGGCGCGGGAGTCCGCGCAAGCCTACGCCAAGGCGCTCGCCACGGCCGGTTATGGCGCGATCACGACCGAGATAGCCCGCGCTCCGGATTTCTACTTCGCCGAGGACTATCACCAGCAGTACCTGGCGAAGAATCCCGGCGGTTACTGCGGCCTCGGCGGTACCGGGGTGCGTTGTACGGCGTGATGCCGTCGGCGCCGCGCGGGCGGCGCGTGATGCGGCGCCGGAGGACTCTGCCGCGCTCAGCCGGCGCCGAGTGCGCTGCGCAGGGGCAGCGAGCGGATGCGGCGTCCGAGCAGCCGCGATACGGCGTTGGCGACGGCGGGAGCGATCGGCGGCGTACCGGGTTCACCGACGCCGCCCGGTTCGGCGCCGCTTTCGATGACGTGCGTCTCGATCTGCGGCATCTCCTTCATCGTCAGCATGCGGTAGTCCGGGAAGTTCCACTGCTGCACGCGACCGCCTTCTAGCCGCGTGTCACCGTAGAGCGCGGCAGTGAGACCGAACACGATGCCGGACTCCATCTGCGCGATGACGATGTCCGGGTTGACGACCTGGCCGCAGTCGATGACGCACACGACCCGGTGCACGTGCACCTGGCCGCCGTCGAGCGAGACCTCGGCGACCTGCCCGACGATGGAATGGAACGACTCGTGCAGCGCAAGGCCGCGGGCGCGGCCCGCGGGCGGCGCGCTGCCCCAGTCGCTGACCGCTTCGAGCAGCGTCAGCACGCGGCGCTCGCGCGGGCGGTCGTGCAGGTGGGCCAGGCGGAACGCGAGCGGGTCGGCCGCGGCGGCCGCGGCCAGCTCGTCGACGAAACACTCGGTGAAGAAGGCGTTGTAGGAATGCCCGACGCTGCGCCAGAAACCGACCGGCGCCGGGATGTCGACCTTGCTGTGCTCGACGCGCCGCGCGGGAACCGCGTAGGGCAGGTGCGCGGCGCCCTCGGCACTGGTCTTGTCCGGTCCGCCGAGCGGCAGCCCGGGAAAGGCACGGGCGATGGTCGCCTGGCTGACCGAGGGGCCGGCGATGTGGTTGTGCCACGCCGCGATGCGGCCTTCGCCATCGAGGCGCGCGGCGAAACGCGACAGCACCGGCGGCCGGTAGGTGTCGTGCTGGAGGTCCTGTTCGCGCGAATAGACGAGCTGCACGGTCTGGTCCGGCACGGCCTGCGCGATGGCAATGGCGTAGCGCATGAAATCGGGCTCGGCGCGGCGACCGAAGCCGCCGCCCAGCAACGGCGTGTGTAACCTGATGCGCTCCGGCGGCAGGTCTAGCATGTCGGCGGCGATCAGTCGCAGCAGGTCGGGAGCCTGGTTGCCGCACCAGATGTCGGCCGTACCATCGCCGAGCCGAACGGTGCAGTTCATCGGTTCCATGCAGGCATGGGCGAGCAGCGGCGCGCGGTACTCGGCGCGCAGCACGTCGGCGCCGCGCAGCGCGGCGCGCGCGTCACCCCGGTCCTCGTAGGCGAAACCGTCGTCGGCGTCGATGGCGTCGGCGTAACGCGCAAAGAGGTCGGCCGTCGAGACGTCGGCGCCCGGGCCCGGGCTGAACGCGACGTCGACTGCCGACAGGGCCTGCTCCGCATGCCACCAGGTCCGGCCGACCACGGCAAGGGCGTCCTCCAGCGGGACCACGCCGATGACGCCGGGGCGCGCTTCGAGCGCCGCGCGATCGAAGCTGCCGAGCTGGCCACCAAACACCGGCGCGATGCGAATCGCCGCGTACACGGTGCCGGCATTGCGCACGTCGGCACCGAATTGCGCGCTGCCATCGACCTTGGCCGGCACGTCGGTGCGCGGGAGCGGACGGCCGAGCAGGCGGCGTTCGCCCGGCTCGCGGAAGACGATCCGCGTTGGCGGTGCGAGTGCCGCGGCTTCGCCGGCCAGCGCGCCGAAAGACAGGGCACGGCCGGAGGCGGCATGGCTAACCTTGCCGTCGGAGACCTCGAGTTCGCCGGGCGGCACCGCGAGCCGCGCCGCGGCCGCCCGTGTGAGCATGTCGCGGGCGGCGGCGCCGGCCGTGCGCATCGGCAGCCAGGCGTCGCGCACGCTGGTGCTGCCGCCGGTGACCTGTACGCCGAGCACGCGCGCGACCCGCGACAGGCTCCAGCGCAGCGTCGTCGCGACGAAGCCGTGATCGTGGGGATCGAGCGGTGCGGCATCGGTGAGTACGGCGATGTTGCCGTAAACCTTGTCGACGGGCGCCTGGTCGGCGCGCACGTCGGCCCAGGCGGCGCCGAGTTCTTCGGCGACGAGCATGGGCAGCGCGGTGTACACGCCCTGGCCCATCTCGGCGCGCGGCACGGCGACCGTGACGTGTCCCGCGCCGTCGATCTTGAGCCAGGCGTTGAGCGCGACCTGGTCGCCCTCGGTCGGCAGGATGGCGGGGTCGCCGAGCAGGTCGCGCTCGCGGAACAATCCGTAGCCGATCAGCAGGCCGCCGCCGACGACGCCGGCGGTGAGGAGAAAGCGGCGACGCCCGGGCGAGAACGTCACGCGAGCTTTCCGGCCGCGTCGTGGATCGCGCGGCGCACGCGCTGGTAGGTGCCGCAACGGCAGATATTGGTGATGGCGCGATCGATGTCGGCGTCGCTGGGTTGCGCACGCTCGGCAAGCAGCGCCGCCGCGGCCATGAGCATGCCCGACTGGCAATAACCGCATTGCGGCACCTGGTGGCGGATCCAGGCTGCCTGCAGCGCCTGCAGCCGCACGTCGGGCGGGCCTTCGATAGTCGCGATGTGCTTGTCCGCGACCGCCGACACCGGCAACGTGCAGGTGCGCATCGCGCGGCCATCGACGTGGACCGTGCAGGCGCCGCAGGCGGCCACGCCGCAACCGAACTTGGTGCCGGTCAGCCCGAGCACGTCGCGCAGTATCCACAGCAGCGGCACCTCGGGTTCGCTTTCGACCTGGTGCGTCTCGCCGTTGATGCGCAACGTGTAGTTCATGCCGTCACGCTAGCGCCACCGCCCGGGCTTGTCCAGACGGCCGGGTCCCCGGCGACACGGCCGATGGGCGCAAGCCCGTGGCCGGCGCCATGTCCGCGGGCGTGGGGCGCGCGATCGGGCACGCAATCCGCCGGCACGGCGTGACGGGCGGGCGCGCGCCACGGCCGCGCGGCATCAGCGTGCGCACGGCGGTAAGATGAGCGCGCCCAAGCAGAAGGAGTTCGCCATGCCCGTCCCCGTTACGTCCTTACCCCGCCGGCGCCGGTCATGGGGGACACATCGATGAGTGCGCCGGTCATCGACATCAGGCTGCGCGAAATCGGCGGTGGGTGCGTCGCCGAGGCGTCGCTGCGCGGCGCCAAGGCGCTCAATCTCGTCGACCAGGGCATTCTCACCGAGGCCACCGCGGAGCTCGACGCGTTGTTCGCCGCGCACGGCGATCTGCGCTGCGTGCTGTTACGCGGTGCCGGCGAACGCGCCTTCGTTGGCGGCGCCAATCTGCACGCACTCGGTGCGCTCGAGCGGAGCACGGCCGAAGCGTTCATCCGCTCGGTGCACGGCCTGTGCGCGGCCCTGCGCCGCGCCCCGGTGCCGGTAGTGGCAGTACTGCGCGGCTACTGTCTCGGCGCCGGACTCGAGATCGCGGCGGCCTGCGACATCCGGCTCGGCGACGACAGCGTCCGTGCAGGCATGCCCGAGGTGCGCGTGGGCGTGCCGTCGGTCGTCGAAGCGGCGCTGCTGCCGGGACTCGTCGGCTGGGGCAAGGCGCGCGAGCTGATGCTGCGCGGACACATCATCGACGCCGACGAGGCCCTCGCGATCGGCCTGTTGCAGCAGCGTGTCCCGGCAGCCGAGCTGGACGCCCTTGCGACGACGGTCGCGGCAGACATCGTCGCCGGGACGCCGGACGCGATCGCCGCGCAGAAGGCCTTGTTCCTGCAATGGGAGGAACACGCCATGAGCGGCGCCATCGAGCGCGGCGTGGAGGCCTTCGTTGCCGCTTACTCGGGCAGCGAACCGCAGCGCGCGATCGCCGATTTCTTTGCCCGGCGCGGCGCGCGCGCGTGACCCCGCCGGGCCGTCACTCGTCGGCCGGCACGCCCAGCAGGCCGGCAACGTGGGTCGCCACGCATTCGCCGAGACGTTCGAGATGGTAGCCGCCTTCGAGCACCGAGAGCAGGCGTCCACCGGCGTGGAGATCGGCCGTCTCGAGTACGCGCTCGGTCATCCAGGCGTACATCCCGGTCGACAGCTGGACGTCGGCCAGGGGATCGTCGCGATGCGCATCGAAGCCGGCCGAAACGATCACGCACTCGGGTTTGAACGCGTCGAGCTTGGGCAGGACCTGTTCCATGAATGCCCGCTCGTAAGCCGAATCGGTGGCGCCGGCGGGCATCGGGCAGTTGAGCGTGGCGCCGGCACCGCGCCCGCTGCCGGTCTCCGACCAGGCACCCGTTCCGGGATAGTAGGGGTACTGGTGCAGGCTGACGTAGAGCACGCTGGGGTCTTCCTCGAAAGCGTGCTGGGTGCCGTTGCCGTGGTGGACGTCCCAGTCGAGGATCGCGATCTTGTCCAGCCCGTGGGCCTGCTGCAGGTGCCGCGCCAGGATCGCGACGTTGTTGAACAGGCAGAAACCCATGGCGGCCTCGCGCTCGGCGTGGTGGCCGGGCGGTCGCAGCAGCGCGAAGCCGTTGTCGATGCGGCCCGCGACGAGTGCGTCGGCGAGGGCGAGGGGTGCGCCTGCGGCGAGCAGGGCGATGTCGCAGGAAGCGGCAGAGATGGTGACGTCGGTGGTGTCGAGGAACGGCGCGCGGTCGTCGCAGGCCGCCGCGGCACGGCGGATGTAGCGCAACGAATGGATGCGTTCGACCTGCGCGACGTCGGCCGCGCTTGCCGGCAGGTGCAGCAGGCGGTCATGCCACGGTGCGGCCTCGATGGCGGCGATGGCCGCATCCATGCGCGCGGGCTGTTCGGGGTGGTGCGCACCGGTGTCGTGGTCACGGAAACGCGGGTCGTAGACGAAGCCGGTCTTCATGGATGGATGGGGACGGAAACTGGCGTGCGCGGCATCCTAGCAGCCTGCCCGAGCCGGAAACAATCGCCCGCCGGCGGGGCCGGGCGCGCCGCCACGGGCGTGCCGTAGGTGGCCCGGGGGTGACGATGCGTACGGAACCGACGTTGCCCGATTTCGTGCGACCGGACCTGCACGTGCTGGCAATCGGCATCAATCCGTCGCCCCACGCGGTGCGCGCGGGGTACCCCTTCGCATTCGCGCGCAACCGCTTCTGGCCGGCGTTGAACGCGTCGCGCCTGCTCGATGCACCGCTGGAGCCGGGGCCGGCTGCCATGCACGTCCTGCTCGAACGCTACGGCATCGGTTTCACCGACGTCGTCAAGCGAGCCACCCCGGGCCTGAAGGATCTCGCGCGCCGCGACTTCCGTGCCGCGATCCCGCTGCTCGCGGCCAAGCTCGAACGTCTGCGTCCGCGCGTGCTGTGGTTCCACGGCATGACCGCGGCGCGTGCCGTGGTGCGCGAGATGGGCGATGCCCGCACCGACCTCGACTGGGGCGAGCAGGCGTTCACGCTGTGCGGCGCGCGTTGCTGGATCTCGCCCAATCCGAGTCCTGCCAACGCGCGTTTCGCTCTCGGCGACCTCGTCGCCAGCTACGACGGCCTGGCCGTGCTGCTTGCCGACGGCTACTGAACCCGCGCAGCGGCGCCGGTCGTCGGCGCGCCGGCATCGAGCGGCGGCGCGCTGCCCCGTTCGGCGTCGACCAGGCGCTGGTCGTCGCCGGTCTGGGCGGCGATCCAGTCGCGCAGGATGCGGCCGGCTTCGTCGAGCACGACGTCGAAGCCTTCGTCGTCGTCCTCGTCCTCTTCGGTGGCGCCCGCGAGGCCGTCGTGCGCCGCGCTCTCGTCGCCCTCGTCATCGCCGGCTGCCTCGGCCTCGTCCTCAGGCAACGGCTCGAGGCCGCGCGCGACGCGAATCGCATTCTCGCGCTTGCGCTGCTCCCGGCGTGCCTGTTCGTGTTCGGCCCGGCGCGTCTGTTCGACCAGCGACACCGCGGTCTTCGCGCGTGCTTCCTTGATCGCCTTCTCGGTGTCGAGGATGGCCTGGAAGGCGGCGTCGCCGTGGATGCGTTGTTCGTGGTCGCGCCGCACGCGCGGCAGCGTGTCGGCCGCGAAGCTGACCGGCGTGTAACGCGCCGGCTGGATCGAGGCCCACGGCAGGGCGTTGTCGAGCGAGCGCTCACCGTGATCTTCCATGCTGATCACGGTCGGCAGCACGATGTCCGGCAGTACGCCGCGGTGCTGGGTGCTGCCGCCGTTGACGCGGAAGAACTGGGCGATGGTCGCCTTGAGCTGGCCCAGCTTGCCTTTCATCGACTGGTCGAAGCGGTTGAGGTCGACCAGGTTCTGTACCGTGCCCTTGCCGAAGGTCGGCTCGCCGACGACCAGCCCGCGGTGATAATCCTGGATCGCACCGGCAAAAATCTCCGAGGCCGACGCGCTGTTGCGGTCGACCAGCACCATCAGCGGGCCGGCCCAGGCGACGCCGTTGTCAGCGTCGCGCTCGATCTGTACGCGCCCCTGCGAGTCGCGCACCTGCACCACCGGACCCGTGTCGATGAACAGGCCGGTCAGTTCGGTCGCCTCGTTCAACGATCCGCCACCGTTCGAGCGCAGGTCGATGACCAGGCCGGCGATGCCTTCGGCGGCCAGTTCGTCGATGATCCGGCGCACGTCGCGCGTCGTGCTGCGATAGTCGCTATCACCCGCGCTGCGGGCCTCGAAGTCCATGTAGAAAGTCGGCACATCGATGACGCCGACCTTGAGTCCGCCGTCGACTTCGAGCACCGAGCCCTTGGCCGCCTGTTCTTCGAGCTTGATGGTGTTGCGCGTGATTTCGATGACCTGGGTGGGCCCGTCGACGGCCACGCCCTTGGGCAGGACCTCCAGGCGCACGACGGAGTTCTTGGGACCGCGGATCAGGTCGACCACGTCGTCGAGCCGCCAGCCGACGACGTCGACGATCTCGCCACCCGCGTCCTGGCCGATGCCGACGATGCGGTCGTCGGCGTGCAGCTTGCCGCTCAGTTCGGCCGGGCCGCCGGGCACGACCTCGCGCACGAGCGTCATCTCGTTCTCGCTCTGCAGCACCGCGCCGATTCCCTCGAGCGACAGGCTCATGCGAATCTTGAAGTTCTCCGACGTGCGCGGCGAGAAATAGGCCGTGTGCGGATCGATGGTGGTCGTGTACGCGTTGATCAGCGTCTGGTAGACGTCATCGCTGGTGAGCTGCGCGGTGCGCCGGTACAGGCCCGTGTAGCGCTTGCGCAGGGTGTCACGGATATCGTCGAGTTCCTTGCCGGCGAGTTTCAGCGAAAGCACGTCGTTCTTCACACGCTTGCGCCACAATTCGTCGAGTTCGGCTTCGTCGGCCGGCCACGGAGCGTCCTCGCGGTCGAACTCGATGCTCTCGTCGACCGTGAAGTCGAACTCGCCGTCGAGCAGGGCCGTTGCGTGGTCGACCCGCTCGCGCAGCCGCTGCCGGAAGGTGATGAACATCTCGAACAGCGGATCGAGGCTGGAACTGCGCAGGTAGTCGTCGATGCGCTCGGCATGCCGCATGAACGCCTCGATGTCCGCCTGCGTGAGGTAGCTGCGGGTGGGGTCGAGGGCTTCGATGTAACGGTCGAGGATCTGGCGCGACAGCGCGTCGTCGAGCGCCACGTTGCGGTAGTGGTAATTGGCGACGACGTGGGTGATGAGGCGCGTCGCCCGGCGGTGCTCGGCCTGGGGGCGCAGGTCTTCCAGGGCCACGACCGGCGCGTTCGCCGCCACCGGCAGGGTGACGGACAGGGTCAGCAGCAGCGTCAGCAACAATCGGCGTATCATGATGGCTCGCAGCGTCACGCGCCGACGGCGGAAAGGGGTCGGCGCGGTGTCGGCACAGTGTAGCGTATTTGCTTCGACGCGGCGCCAGAGTACCGGTTCCCGGGCATAATGCGCGGTCTTCCCAGACCGGCAACCACATCAGCATGAGCGATTCCCGCAGCGACTCTTACGTGTACCTGAGCGATCCGGCTCACCTCGCCGAGTGGCTCGGGGCGTGCGAGCCGGCGGCACCGCTGGCGCTGGATACCGAGTTCGAGCGCCAGCGCACCTACTTTGCCCAGCTCTGCCTGGTGCAGATCGCGTGCGAGGGGCGTATCGCACTGCTCGATACACTGGCGCTGGACAGTCTCGATCCGCTGGTCGCGATCCTCGCCGAGCCGGCGCGCCGCAAGCTGTTGCACGCGGCCAGGCAGGATCTCGAAGTGTTTTACTTCGCGGGCGTGCACGTCGCCGCACCGCTCGTCGATACGCAGATCGCCGCGGCGCTGGCCGGCTTCGACGAGCAGATCGGCTACGCGGAACTCGTACAGCAGGTCCTCGGCATCACGCTCGACAAGTCGCAGACGCGCACCAACTGGCGCCAGCGCCCGCTCAGTGCGCAGCAGCTGCATTACGCGGCCGACGATGTGCGCCACCTGGCCGCGCTCGATGCCGCGCTCGGCGAGCGGCTCGCCGTCCTCGGGCGCACGGCGTGGCTGGCCGAAGAGTGCCGTGAACTCGGCGCACCGGCGCTGATCGACCCGCCGGTGGCGGATGCCTGGCAACGGGTCAAGGGACTGCCCGCGCTCGAGCCGGAGGCCTTCGCGCGGGGCGTCGCCCTGGCACGCTGGCGCGAGCAGCGGGCTCGCGAGCGCGATCTGCCGCGCGGCTGGGTGCTCAAGGATGCCGAGATTCTCGCGCTGGCCACGGCCGCCCCGGGCAGCCGCAGCGAGATCGCGTCGGTACTGGCCGACAATCCGGCGTTCGTGCGCAAGCACGCCGACGCCGTGCTCGAGGTGATGCACGGCGGGCTCGCCGAAGACGACCCGGCGCGTGGCGCGCACGCCGGTGGCCCGCCCAGCGCGGCCGCCCGCCAGCGCGCCAAGGCCTGCGCGGCGCAGGTGCGTGCGCGTGCCGCCGAACTCGGTATCGGCGCTTCCCTGCTGCTGACGCGGCGCGACATCGAGCGGCTCGTCGCCGGGCAGGTGCCGTCGCGGGCGATTGCCGGCTGGCGCGCACCGCTGCTGGCCGACGTCATCGACGCGTTCGGCCACCCCTGATGCGCCGCGCCGCGCGGTCGGCGGCCCTGCTTGTCGCGTGGTGCACGGTCGTCTCCGCGCAGACCCGGCCGCCGCTGCTGCCGGCCTGGCTCGGCGCGCTCGAGATCGACATCGAAGCCAGCGCCGCGAGCATGGAATGGCACGAGACGCGTGCGCGCGACGTCACGCTGACGGTGCGTCTCAGCGGCGGCCGGCTCGAGATCGCGAGTACGGCGCCGGAGATCGCCGGCGGCACCCTGCAGGCGCGGGTCGTTCACGAAGCAGCCGGCGTGAGCCGTGCCGAACTGACCGCGCGCGCGATCGATGCCGGCGCAATCGCCGCGCTGAGTCCCTACGTCACGGCGATGCCCACCGATGTCGACCTGCGCGTGCATGGCCGTGGTCCGGACCTCGCAACGCTGACGGCCAGTGCCGCCGGTTATCTCTACCTGCATCACGACGGGGGCGGGATCATCGAGAAGACCGTCGAGCAGGCGGGGGGCTCCTTGCTCGGCAACATGCTCGGCAAGGTGCTCACGGTCCTGTCGCCGTTCCGCGACGCGGCAAGCACGACGGTGGTCGAGTGCCTGCGCCTGCATGCGCCGATCGCTGCCGGGCGCATCGACGGTCCGCTGCTCGCGGAGCTGTGGACGCAGCGCATGCGCATCAGCGGCGGCGGCGCGGTCGACCTCCGCACGGGCACGCTCGATCTTGCCCTCACACCGAGCGCCCGGCAGGGCATTCGCATCGGTGGGCTCGACGCCGTGCATGTCATCGAAGTCACCGGCGGCCTGGACGCACCGCAGGTGCGCCTCGACAGCGGCCGCCTGCTCGAGCGCGCCGCCGCCCTCGGCACGGTGGTTGCCACCGTCGGCGGGCGCGCGGTAATCGATACCATCAACGCGCGGCGCGCCGGCCAGCGGCTACCGTGCGGCAGTATCGCCCCGCCGTAACGGCCGGCGGGGCCGCGTCAGATGTAGTTGCCGAACTCCTTCTCGAAGTTGGCGTGGTAGAGCTGGATCACGTTGACGTCGAAGCTCGGCAGGATGTCGGTCTTGGCTTCGCGCTCGAGCAGGAAGCGAAACGCGGCATCGATGCACGCGACGTGCGAGATGCGGGCGCCGGTCAGCCGCTGGTAGGTGTCATCGGAAAGTGTCACGCGGTGGTGCGTCTTGCCGGCCGAGTCGGATACGGTGACGTTGAACACGTGGTGGCCGTTCTCACGTCCCTTGTCTTCGATCTCGATCATGTGCCTGCCGTTGCCTGTGCGTGCCGTCGATTTTAGTCGGCCACCTGCGCCGGGAGCAATCGCGGCACCTTCACTCGCCGATTTCGAGCAGTTCGATCTCGAAGACCAATGTCTCGTTGGGTCCGATGGCCGACCCCGCGCCGTTGACGCCGTAGGCGAGGTCGGGCGGAATGGTGACGAGCCAGCGCGAGCCGACACGCATCAGCGGCAGCACTTCCTGCCAGCCCTTGATGACGCCGTCGAGCGGAAACGTCGCCGGCTCGCCGCGACGCCGCGAGCTGTCGAACTCGCGACCGTCGATGAGCGTGCCGACATAGTGCACGGTAACGACGTCCGTGGCGCCCGGCTGCGCACCGGTGCCCTTGCGCAGCACTTCGTACTGGATGCCGTTGGGCAGCGTGGTGACGCCTTCCTTGTCCTTGTTCTTGGCCATGAACTCCTTGCCGCGGCGCATGTTCTCGCCCGCCATCTCGCGCTTGCGTTCGCCGGCCCGCTGGGCTTCGTCGCGCAACACCTGGCTCATGGTCTCCGCCGACAGGCGCAGCTCGCCACCTTCGAGCGCGTCGCGCACGGCCATGTAGACGGCGTCGGCGTCGAGCGGGGCGCCCTGGCGCATGATGCTCTGGGCGAAGTTGACGCCGATCGCGTAACTGTATTTCTCGGTATCCGTCTCGAGCGATGTGCCGACGGCGCCGGCCGCCGGGGCGAGCAGGCAGCACGCGAATGCCAGGTTCCAGGTTCTCATCGAAGCTCCCGATTGGTTGCGCAGAGTCCGGCAGCCTCGATCCGACAGGCTGCCCGCCGCGCGCCAGTATGGGGCGCGGCGCGCCATGTTCCCATATCCGCGCCGCCAAGTGCAGGGGGCTCAGAGTGCGCCGAATTCCTCGAGGGCGTTGCGCACCTGCTCGGCGATGACGCGGTAACCGGCCGCGTTGGGATGCACCGGGTCGGACTTGAGCGCGGCCGTGCCGAGCACGTCGGCGATGGCGTCGGCCTGCAGCGGCGTCGCCGTCGCGGCGGCGACGTCGTGATAGAACTCCGCGGTCGATAGCAACAGCCCGGGGGCGGGCACGCCCAGCAGCAATACGGCGACACCGCGTGCGCGCGCCATCTCGATCATCGCGGTCAATTCCCGCGCGGTATGCGCGCCATCGCGGCGGCGCAACAGGTCGTTGCCGCCATGGCACAGCAGCAGCAAGGCCGGGCGTACTTCGTCGAGCACGCGTGCCAGGCGCGCGCGCCCGGCCGCGGACAACTCGCCCGGCACGCCGGCGTTGACGACCGGACGATCGATCAGCGTGCCGAGGATTTCGGGATAACCCTGGCCCCGCGGCGCGCCCGTGCCGCGGGTGAGACTGTCCCCGAACGCGAGCACGGTGTCGCCCTCGGCGAGTGGCGGCAGGCGCGGCGCGTCCTCGCCGCAGGCGGCGGCGAGGAGGGTGCCGAGCAGGACGCAGACGCGCAGCCACCGGTGGCCGCGGATGACGTGGCGCTGACGCGCCCGCGCGCGCAGACAATGCCGGCTGGCCGGCAGCGCCGGCTCAGCGGCGCACGCCATCCAGGCTCGTCACTGCGCTCGCGCCGACCACGCGGGCGGCATGCTCGACGCCCGCGGGAATGAACAACAGCGCTCCCGGTGCGCAGGTCCAGGTGCGTGTGCCGACGGTGACGACGAACTCGCCTTCGAGCACGCTGCTGCACTTGTCGTAGTCGTGGCGATGGCGCGGAAAATCGGCGCCCGCCGGATAAGTGTAGCGGGTGACCGCGTAACCGAGTGCCTCCATTTTGTGCCGGACGCGCGCGGCTTCGGGAGGGCCGTCCGCGGCGACCGACCAGGGCATCAGGACGACATCTCTCATGCGTTCGTTTTCATGCGTTGGCTTTCACAGGGCTTTCGCGGGAGGGGCCGCCGGGCCGCAGCGCCGAGGGCGGGGGCGCGTCTCGCGCGGTGGACCGTGGCCGGCCCCGGCAGTGTATACGCATTGCCCGCCGGCAAGGTCACGCGGACGGCGGCGCAACACGCTCCGAAAGCCGCGCCGCTCGTCTCAACCACGCGCACGCCGGCGATTCACCACGAGGTTCGCCGCCAGCGCGACGATGAAAGCCGGCAGCAGTTCGTAGATGCCGAAACCGCCAGCCGGCAGCGCCGGCCAGGCGAAGACGGTCGCCGCGCCCGCAAGCATGCCGCCGAGCGCGCCGGCCCCGCTGGCCGTGCGCTGATGCAGGGCGACGAGCAGCGCCGGCCCCAGCGTGGCCCCGAACCCGGCCCAGGCGCGGGCAACGAGTTCGAATACGCCGGCCTCGGGGTCGAGCGCGATGGCGCAGGCCGCCACGGCTACGGCGCACACCGCGATGCGGCCCGCGGCGAGGCGCGCAGCTTCGCCGCGCCCGGCGCCTCTGGCCAGCGGCAGCAGGTCTTCGGCCAGTGCCGCGGCGGTCACCAGCAGCTGCGAATCGGCCGTGCTCATGATGGCCGCCAGGATGGCGGCCAGGCAGCCGCCCGCCAGCCAGGGCGCGAACTCGGCTTCGACGGCGATGATGAATACCCGCTCCGGATCGGCGGAGACGCCGGCGAGGCCGGCGCCGCTGATACCGATCAAGACCGCCGTGGCCAGGCCGAGCGCGGTCCAGGTAACGCCGATGCGGCGCGCGCTCGCGGCGCGCGCGCCGTCGCTGAGCGCCATGAAGCGGGCCAGGATGTGCGGTTGTCCGAAATAGCCCAGCCCCCAGGCGAGCGCGGACAGGGCTGCGAGCGGACCTACGCTGCCGACGGCGTCACTGGCCGGCGCGGTGCCGTGCTGCCACAGCAGGACGCTCACCGCGAGTAGGGCGGCGCTCATCATCAGCGCCTGCAGCGCGTCGGTCCAGGCGACGGCGAGGAAGCCACCGAACAGGGTATAGAGCAGGATGAGCGCCGCGCCCAGCACCACTGCCAGCGGATACGGCAGCGCGAAAACGGTGTTGAACAGCTTGCCGCCGGCGACCAGCCCCGCGCTGGTGTAGAGGAGAAAGAACACGACGATGGTCAGGGCAGTGAGCGCGCGCAACCAGCGGCCGTGGGACGGGAAGCGCAGGGCGAAGAACGCGGGGACGGTGAGCGCGCCGAGCGCGGCGCTGGCCTCGCGCAGCGGACGGGCGACGAAGCGCCAGTTGCACCAGGTGCCGACGAGCAGCCCCAGCGCGGTCCAGGCCGCGGCGGCCGGCAGCGTCACGGCGAGGCCGGGCAGGCCCAGCAGCAACCAGCCGCTCATGTCCGAGGCGCCCGCGCTCAGCGCCGCGACCCACGGCCCGATGCGTCGCCCGCCGAGCAGATAGTCCGACATGTCACGCGTGCGCCGCCAGGCGACCCACCCGATGACCCCGACGACGCCCAGGTAGAGCATGAAGCTCGCTGCGATCATCGGGTCCCGGCCGTCTTGTCCAGCAGCGGTATCTCCCGGCGCTTGAGGAACAGCACGAGGATCAGCCCGCACAGCAAGCCGCCCAGGCAGCCGGGCCAGCCGAGACCGGCGCGCACCGCGGCGGTGCCCGGCGCGACGGCGAGTACGCCGCCCAGCCACACCGGCACCAGCAGCACGACCGGCACGCTGCCGGGCGATGCCGCCGCGCGGGCCAGCAGCCGGCGGCGCGGCGCCAGCAGCAGGCTCGCGGCAATGACGCCCGACACCGCGCCGGCGGCGCCCAGCACGGGCAGGGTCGCGGCTGGCGCGGCGAGCACTTCGGCAAGCCCGGCGAACACGCCGCACCCCGCGTAGAACACGATGAAGCGCCGCCAGCCTAGCGCGCCTTCCACGTGCGGCGCGAACAGGAGCAGGAACAGCAGGCTCCAGGCGGCCGGCAGGAGACCGGCCTCGGGCACCAGCGAGGTCAGCAGGGTCAGCGGCGCCGGCAGCACGTCGAGCTCCGCCGGCAGGCGCGCGCGAGCGGTGAGCACCGCCGGCACCACGCCGGCGACGTAGCCGGCGCGCGCCGCCGCCGCGCCGCCCACGGCGAGTTGCCATGCCGCGGCCCAGACGCCGAGGGCCAGCAGCACGATCGTGAGCCTGGCCCCGGCGAGCATGGCCGGCACCTGGCGTAATGCATTCACCGCCGCCGGTTCCGCGAATTCAGCCGCGCGGCTCGGGCACGTAACCGAAGCGTTCCGGGAGCGCGGCCCGTGCCACGGATTCGAGCGCCAGGCGTGTGCCACGCCAGGTCAGCGCGACCGGCACGTCGTGTGCCATGTCGAGCAAGGCCGCGCAGGCCGCGAGGTCGCGGTCGTCGACCAGCCCGATGCCGAGATCGGTGGCGATCAGGAGGTTGCCCTCGTCGTCCTGGTAGGCGCCGGTCAGGGCTGGCGGGCGGATGCCGGTGTGCGTGACGAAACCGCCATGCTCATCGTAGCGGTACACCCACGGCGTGTACTCGAGGCTGACGAAAACCTGTTGCGGACCGTTCTGCACGTACCAGCGGCCCGCCTCGTCGCCGCGGTAGTGCCGGCCGAGAAAAGCGACCGCCCGCGCGTGCGTGATCGGCTCGCCGCGGATGCGCCAGCCGCCGCGGCGATCGAGCCCGAGCCAGCCAAAGCACTGCGGCACGTCGGGCCAGCGCGCCATCGCGCGCACGACCTCGTCGTCGAACGCCGGCAGCGACGTATCGCTCACGCTTCCGACTCCGCGTGCCGCGCGACGACCGCGCCGATCGCAGCGGTCAGCGCGCCGATTTCGTCGTCACTGATGATGTAAGGCGGCATCACGTAGACCAGCCGGCCGAACGGACGCACCCACACGCCCTGTTCGACGAACGCCGGCGCCGCCATGCGCATGTCGACAGGACGCTCCAGCTCGACCACGCCGATGGCGCCCAGCGTGCGCACGTCGGCAACGCCGTCGAGGCCGCGGCACGGCGCGAGTCCCTCGGCCAGCGCGTGCTCGATACGCGCGATGTTGGCGCGCCAGTCCTGCGCCCGCAGCAGGTCGATGCTGGCCCGTGCGCACGCGCAGGCCAGCGGGTTGCCCATGAACGTCGGACCGTGCATGAACACCCCCGGCTCATTGCCGCAGATGGTCAGCGCCACCTCGGCGTTGGCGAGCGTCGCGGCGAGCGTCATGTAGCCACCGGTCAGGCCCTTGCCGAGGCACAGGATGTCGGGTGCGACGTCGGCATGATCGCAGGCGAACAGCGCGCCGCTGCGGCCAAAGCCGGTCGCGATCTCGTCGGCGATGAGCAGCAGGCCGTGCGCATCGCACAGCCTGCGCACGGCGGCGAGGTATTCGGGATGGTAGAACCACATCCCTCCGGCGCCCTGCACGACCGGTTCGAGGATGATCGCGCTGAGCGATGCGCCGTGTTCGTCCAGCGCCGCCGCCAGCGGGGCGACGTCGGCCGGGTCCCAGGCCGCTCCGAACCGGACTGCCGGGCGCGGCACGAACACGTGCTCGGGCAGTACACCCGAGAACAGGCCGTGCATGCCGGTGACGGGATCGCACACCGCCATCGCGCCGAAGGTGTCGCCGTGATAGCCGCCGCGCAGCGTCAGCAGCCGCGTCCGCCCCTGTTCGCCGCGCGCTGCGCGGTACTGCAGCGCCATCTTGATCGCGACCTCGACCGCGACCGAACCCGAGTCGGCGAGAAACACGTAATCGAGGCCCGCCGGCGTGATCTCGACGAGGGTACGCGCAAGTTCGGCGGCAGGTTCGTGGGTGAGTCCGCCGAACATCACGTGCGCGAAGCGTTCGAGCTGGGCCGTGACGGCGGCGTTCAGCGCCGGGTGGTTGTAGCCGTGGATCGCGGACCACCACGACGCCATGCCGTCGATGAGTTCGCGGCCGTCCTCGAGACGCAGCCGGCAACCCTCGGCGCCGACCACCGGGAAGACCGGCGGCGGATCGACCAGCGTGCTGTAGGGGTGCCAGACGTGGCCGCGGTCGAACGCCTGCCAGCCGGCCCCAGCGCTCATGCCGCCACCACCTGCCAGTGCAGCGCGAGCGGTGGCGCGAACACGCAGATATCGCCTTCGGCGCTGTGGCGTACACCGTCTGCGGCGGTCGGCTCGGTGCGTTCGAGCGTGACGGTCGCCGCGTTGACGGGAAGCCCGTAGAAGCGGGGGCCGTTGCGGCAGGCGAAGGCCTCGAACCGATCGACGGCCCCGGCCTGCTCGAACACCGCGAGGTAGGTCGCGAGCGCGGTCGGGCTGTTGTAGATGCCCGCACAGCCGCACGCCGATTCCTTGCTTCCCACCGTATGCGGCGCAGAATCGGTGCCGAGGAAGAAATGCGCGTCGCCGGAGCAGGCCGCCGCAACCAGCGCCTCGCGGTGGTGCTCGCGCTTGGCGACCGGCAGGCAGTACATGTGCGGGCGGATACCGCCCTGGAAGATCGCGTTGCGGTTGATGGCGAGGTGATGCGGGGTAATCGTCGCGCCGAGCAGCGCCGGGTCGGCGCGGCGCACGTAGTCCACGGCCTGCGCGGTCGTGATGTGCTCGAGGACGACGCGCAGTGCGGGATGCCGCGCACGCAGGGGCTCGAGGACCTGCTCGATGAACACCGCTTCACGATCGAAGATGTCGATGGCGCCGTCGACCACCTCGCCGTGCACGAGCAGCGGCATGCCGGCTGCGGCCATCGCCGCGAGAACCGCGTCGATGCGCGCGATGTCGGTAACGCCGGCATCCGAATTGGTCGTCGCGCCGGCAGGGTAGAGCTTGGCAGCGGTCAGCACGCCGTCGCGGTAACCGCCGACCAGGTCGTCCGGGTCGGTGTTGTCGGTCAGGTAGGCGGTCATCAGGGGCGCGAATTCGAGCCCCTCCGGCAGGGCCGCGAGGATGCGCTCGCGGTAGGCCCGCGCGGCGGCGGTGTCGGCGACCGGCGGGCGCAGGTTGGGCATCACGATGGCGCGCGCGAAATGCCGCGCGGTGTCACCGAGCACGGCTGCGAGCAGTGCTTCGTCGCGCAGGTGGACGTGCCAGTCGTCGGGGCGGGGGATGGTCAGGCGCTCGTTCATCGGTGCGGGCTCGGTACGTCGGTTTCGCGCCGGCGCTGTCGGCAGGGCCGGACGGCGCGGCGCCGCCGTAGTGTAGTGGAAGCGTACGCGGCCTGTCGCACGCGGCGCCAAACCGGGTAGCTGGCGGGCGCCGCTGCGTGCAGGCGTCAACAAGCGCAAAATCGCGTGCTGCGTGCGCCCGCCGCGGGCCTGCGCCCTGCCGTTACCCGCGCGCGCCGGATAGAATCACGCTTCTACTCCCGACCCGACCCTGCCGGAGCCTGCTCATGCTCGGATTGATGATGGACACGCCGTTGCTGCTCAAGCACATCGCGCGCCACGCGGAACGCAACCACGCCACGCGGGAAGTCGTCTCGGTGACGGCCGACCACCCGCGTCACCGCTACACCTTCGCCGACAGCCTCGCCCGCGCGCGGCGCGTGAGCAACCTGCTCGATCGCCTGGGTGCCACCGCCGACGCGCGTATCGCGACACTGGCCTGGAACGATTTCCGCCATCTCGAGCTGTACTACGGCGTATCGTGCAGCGGGCGCATCCTGCACACGATCAACCCGCGGCTGTTCGCCGAACAGCTCGTCTACATCATCAATCACGCCGACGACGAATGGATCTTCTTCGACGTCGCTTTCGCGCCGCTGCTGGCCGCGGTCGCCGCGCAGTGCCCGCGCGTGAAAGGCTACGTCGCGATGACCGGCGCTGGCCACATGCCGGATGTCGACCTGCCTAACCTGCAGTGCTACGAGACCCTGCTCGCCGGCGAGTCGGACGACTGTGTGTGGCCGGACTTCGACGAACGCACGGCGAGCAGCCTGTGTTACACCTCCGGCACCACCGGCCACCCCAAGGGCGTGCTCTACAGCCACCGCAGCACGGTGTTGCACACCTACGCGATGACCATGCCGGACGCGGCCAGCCTGTCGGCGCTCGACGCGGTGCTGCCGATCGTGCCGATGTTCCACGTCAATGCCTGGGGTTATCCCTACGCCGCGATGATGGTCGGCGCCAAGCTGGTGTTCCCCGGACCGAGCCTGAGCCAGCCCGAGACGCTCGTCGACCTCATCACCGAAGAAGGCGTCACCATCGCCGGTGGCGTGCCGACGGTGTGGCTGCCGGTACTCGACTACCTGCGCCGCAGCGGGCGCGACCTCAAACCGCTCAACCGCACCGTCATTGGCGGTTCCGCCTGCCCGTTGTCGATGATCGAGGAGTTCCGCGACAACTACGACGTCACCGTGCTGCACGGCTGGGGTATGACGGAGATGAGCCCGGTCGGCACGGTCAACCGGCCCAACGCGCGCACTGCGGCGCTGGAGGGCGAGGCCTTGCGGGCCCACGTCGTCAAGCAGGGGCGCCCGCTGCCGGGAGTGGAACTGCGCATCGTCGACGAGGACGGCGTCGAGCAACCCTGGGACGGTGCGAGCTTCGGTGCGCTGCAGGTGCGCGGCCCGTGGATCTGCAGCGACTACTACGAACTCGACGAGCCGTCGGCGGCGCACGTCGACGGCTGGTTCGACACCGGCGACGTGGCGATGATCGACGCCGACGGTTACGTCAAGATCACCGATCGCACCAAGGACGTGATCAAGTCCGGCGGCGAATGGATCAGTTCGATCGATCTCGAGAACGTCGCCATGTCGCACCCCGCCGTGCGCGAAGCGGCGGTCGTCGGCATGCCGCATCCGAAGTGGCAGGAACGCCCGCTACTGGTGGTCGTCAGCGATTCCCCCGGCGATGCCCTCGCGGCCGAGCTGCTGGCCGGTTTCGAAGGCCAGGTGGCGAAGTGGTGGATTCCCAACGACGTCGTGTTCGTCGACGAACTGCCGCACACCGCGACCGGCAAGGTGAGCAAGCTCAACCTGCGCAAGCGCTTCGAGGATTATCGATTTCCCGATGCTTGACGCCGGCCTGCGGTGCGCCGGCGGCAAATGTCAAACTTTGTGG
>JAUIFX010000055.1 GCA_030429865.1 Gammaproteobacteria bacterium
GCGGCAATTACGGCCTGGGCAAGGTCGTGCTGGTGGTGCTGCTAAGCCTGCCCGGGCTAGTCTACGAGTTGTTCCCGATCGCGGCCCTGATCGGCGCCCTGCTCGGCCTCGGCTCGATGATGGAGCGCAACGAGATCGCCGTCGTGCGTTGCGCGGGCGTGTCCAAGCTGCGCGTCATCGGCTCGGTCATGAAAGCCGGCGCGCTGTTCATGGTGGCGGCCGTCATCGTCGGCGAACTGATTTTCCCGCTTGCCGAACGCGAAGCCCGTCAGCTGCGCTCGGCGGCGATCGCCGACCGCGTGTCGAGCACCTCCGAGCACGGTTTCTGGGCGCGCGACGGCAAGAGCTACGTCAACATCCGCGAGGTCCTGCCCGGCGAGCGCTTCCGCGACATCAGCATCTTCGAGTTCGACGACGAGCGCCGCCTGCGCCAGGCCACCCATGCCGCCTCGGCAGTCTACGCCGACGGACGCTGGCTGCTGGAAGATATCGGGCAGACGCGCTTCGGCGCGGACGGCGTGAGCCGCAGCGAACGGTCGCAGGCCAACTGGGATTCGGTACTCGATCCGGGCATCATCGGCATGGTTGCGCTCAACCCGGAAGCGCTGTCCCTGCTGGAACTCTCCCGCTACGTGCGCTTCGCGCGCGAGAACGGCCAGAACGCGCAACGCTGGGAATATGCCATGTGGGTCAAGCTCGGCTATCCCCTGGCCACCGCGGTGATGGTCTACCTCGCAATCCCGCTGGTGCTGCGCGGCTCGCGCAGCGTCTCGATGGGCCGGCGCATCCTCATCGGCGCGGTAATCGGGCTCGGCTTCCACGTCGTCAACCAGGCCTCGGGCCATCTCGGCGTGGTCCTCGGCATTCCGGCGGCGGCCAGCGCCCTCGGCCCGACGCTGATACTGCTCGCGCTCGGCGCGGTCATGAACTACCGCGCCCGTTGAGCGCATCCTGGCGCACGAGGCGGGTCCGCGAGAAACGATCCGGCCAGGTCAGCCGATCGCGCGAACCGAGGGCGACGAAGTAGCCGAGCCCGCCGAGCGCGAGCGAGCACGCCGCGGCGGCGAAGCGCCGCGCGGCCGCGCCCCAGTCCGGGCGGCCGCCGTCCATGCTGACGATCTCGATCTTCCACGCCTGCATGCCGATGGTGCGCCCGCGCGTCCAGCTCACGCCGAAGTAGCCGAACAGCACCAGCAGGAGATAGAGCGTGAACAGCGGGTTACCCGGCGACAACGCGTCACCGCTCGCCAGCACCGGCACGAAAGCGGCGAAGTAGAGCACCGCGAAGGCGGCAATGGCGTCGTAGACGAGGGCGCCGAAGCGCCGCCTCAGGCCAACCGTGGCGGCATCTCGCTTCATGGCGAGCGCACCGGTGCTAAGGTATGAAGGAATTCCATTGCGCGGGATCCCGAAAAGGCATGCATTGGACGTCGCCGGATGGGAACGGTCAAGGCGCGCCGCGGCGCGCCAGGCTCGCCCTGCTCGCCCTGATGGCCCTGCTCGCGATACTCGGCGCACGGGTCGCCGCCGAGAGTCCCGAGCAGCCGCAAGTGCCGCGGCTGCACATCGACTGCGAAGGACGCGGCAGCCCGGCGGTGATCCTCGACGCCGGACTCGGCGGCTCGGCGCTCGAATGGGTCTACGTGGTCGAGCGCCTGCGCACCGTCACGCGCGTGTGCACCTACGACCGCGCGGGCTACGGGCTGAGCGAGATGGGCCGCGCACCGCGCACCAGCTCGCACATCGCCAACGAGCTCTACCTGCTGCTCGACGCCGCCGGCGTGCCGCCGCCCTATATCCTTGCCGGGCACTCCTTCGGCGGCTACAACATGCAGCTGTTCGCGCGCCGCTATCCCTACCTGAGCGCCGGCCTGGTGCTGATCGACGCCTCGCACCCGGACCAGGTCGATCGCTTCCTGGCGCCGCCGCTGCGCCTGCTCACCGCGCCCAGCAGCCGCTACGGCATCGTGCGCTTCCGCGATCCGCCGCCGCCGCACGAACTGCTGCCCGAACCCGTGCGCCGGGCCATTGGTGCGCGCGCCGCACGCTGGAAGACGCGGCGCACGCTGGGCCAGGAGCTGCTCGGCTTTCGCGACAGCGCGCTCGAACTCAAGGCGGCACCGCCGCTCGGTAACCTGCCGCTGATCGTGATCACACGCGGTACGCCGCGCGGCCCGCTGGACGCCAAGCGGCCACTGGTCGAACGCTTGTGGCTGGAACTGCAGAGCGAGCTCGCCGCGGGCAGCTCGGTGTCGGCGCACATCGTCGCGCAGCGCGCCGGCCACAACGTCCACGTCGAGCAGCCCGAAGTCGTCGCCTTCGGCATTGCCATGCTGGTAGAGCGCTATCGGCGCGTGCGCGGCCTCGGCCCGGCGGCGTTCGCGCGGGGCGTGTCGTCGCGTTTCTCGCTGGAGGACGCCATGTGGCTGAGCGACACGCTCTCGCTGCACCCGGAGCACGAGGCATCGCGCGTGGCGGCTACGGGCGCCAGCGACGCGGCGGCCGGGGATGGCGCTCCCTAGGGGACTCGAACCCCTGTTTTCGGCGTGAGAGGCCGACGTCCTAGACCACTAGACGAAGGGAGCCTCGCGGTGGGCGCGAATGGTATCATAACGACCGTGGAAAGCATCCAGCCGGCCGTATACGCGGGCGGTCGGCCCTGGCGACATGTCGCGCCATGCCCGTCCCTGTCCCGGCAGCCGGCCCGCCCGCCAACGGCGCGGCGGGCGGCGCGCAGGAAACAGCGCTACTACGAGCTGCAGGACCGGCGCGAAGCGTGCACGCGCAGCCGGCCACTGCCACACCAGTCATCCACCAGCCCGGTAACCCGTATCCTGCATGACGAGTGAAGCCAAGGTCACGAACCTCCACCACGAGCCGCGCGTCTACAGTCGCGACGAGCACACGATCTCGCGCCGTAACATCTCGCCCAATGCGTTGAAGGTCCTCTACCGGCTCAACGGTGCCGGTTTCCGTGCCTGTCTCGTCGGGGGCGGCGTACGCGACCTCTTGCTCGGCCGCGAACCGAAGGATTTCGACATCGCCACCGACGCCCTGCCCGAACAGGTGCGCGAGCTGTTCCGCAACTGCCGGCTGATCGGACGCCGCTTCCGTCTCGCCCACGTCCGCTTCGGTCCCGAGATCATCGAGGTCGCGACGTTCCGCGCGCACCACGAGGAGGACGGCGGCGCCTCCACCAACGACGACGGGCGCATCCTGCGCGACAACGTCTACGGCACCCTCGACGATGATGCCTGGCGGCGCGACTTCACCGTCAACGCCCTGTACTACGACATCCGCGACTTCAGCGTGATCGACTATGTCGGCGGCGTCGAGGATCTCGAGCGCGGCGTGATGCGCCTGATCGGCGACCCCGAAGTGCGCTACCGCGAAGACCCCGTGCGCATGCTGCGTGCGATCCGTTTCGCCGTGAAGCTCGGCTTCCGCATCGACGAAGCGAGCGAGCGCCCGCTGACCGAACTCGGCGGCCTGCTCGAAGAGATCGCGCCGGCCCGGCTGTTCGACGAATCGCTCAAGCTGTTCCACGGCGGCAGCGCGCTGCAGACGTTCGAGGCACTGCGCCACTACGACATCTTCCGGCGCCTGTTCCCGCAGGCCGACGCCGCACTGAGTCACGAGCACGTCGGCTTCCCGGCGACGCTGATCACGCGGGCCCTGGAGAATACCGACCAGCGCATCCAGGAAGGCAAGTCGGTGACGCCGGCGTTCCTGCTCGCAGCCATCCTGTGGGATGCCTACGAGGAGCAGCGTACGCAGCGGCTGGCCGAGGGCGCCAGCGAACAGGACGCGCAGGCGATGGCCGCCGACACCGTCATCTCGCAACAGGTCGCGCGGCTCGCCGTGCCGCGCCGTTTCACCCAGATGACACGCGAGATCTGGGGCCTGCAGAGCCGCTTCCTCAAGCCGACACCGAAACGCGCGCGGCGGCTGCTCGAGCATCCGCGCTTCCGCGCCGCCTACGATTTCCTCGCGCTGCGCGCGCAGGCCGGTGAACCGCTGGACGACACCGTCGCCTGGTGGACGCAGCTGCAGGAAGCCGACGGCGACGCCCGCGAGGGCATGCTCGGTGGCCTGCGCGGTCAGCCCGGCGCGGGCAAGCCGCGCCGCCGCCGGCGGCGGCGCCCCAAGGAGGCCTCTTGAGCACGGCGCCCGAGTTCGCCTACGTCGGCCTCGGCAGCAACCTCGACGACCCGGTGGCGCAGGTTCGCGGCGCGCTCGAGGCGCTCGCCGACCTGCCCGGGACGCACCTGGTCGCGGCCTCGCGCCTGTACCGCAACCCGCCGATGGGGCCGCAGGACCAGCCCGACTACGTCAACGCGGTCGCTGCGCTCAGCACGCAGCTCGAAGCCGGCGCCCTGCTCGCCGAACTGCAGGCCGTCGAGCGCGCGCGTGGCCGCGTGCGCGGCGCCGAGCGCTGGGGCCCGCGCCGCATCGACCTGGACCTGCTGGTCTACGGCGACATGCGCATCGAGCGCAGCGGGCTGAGCGTGCCGCACCCGGGCATCGCGGCGCGCGCCTTCGTGCTCGTGCCCTTGGCGGAGATTGCGCCGAGTCTCGAAATCCCGAGCCTGGGGCCGATCGGCCGACTGCTCGAGGGCGTCGATCCGAGCGCCGTGGTCGCGATTTCCGAGGACGCTTGAGCGCCCACACCCTGACGAGGCATACCACGGAGACACATGGAGACGAGTTTTGACCTCAAGTCGCTGCGCGAGCGCGTGCGCGGCTGGAAGAGCGAGGGCCTGACCATCGGCCTCGTACCGACCATGGGCAACCTGCACGCGGGTCACATCTCGCTGCTCGAGCGCGCCCGCGACATGGCCGATCGCACGGTGGCCAGCATCTTCGTCAACCCTATCCAGTTCGGTAAGGGCGAGGATTACGAACGCTACCCGAGCACGCTCGCCGAGGACCAGGAGAAGCTCGGCGCAGCCGGTCTCGACCTGCTGTTCGCGCCCGATCTCGCCGAGCTCTACCCGGGCGGCATCGAGGAGGACACGCGCATCACCGTGCCGCAGCTCTCCGACATCCTGTGCGGCGAGTTCCGCCCGGGACACTTCTCCGGTGTCGCGACGGTGGTCGCCAAGCTGCTGATCAACGTGCAGCCGGACTATGCCCTGTTCGGCGAGAAGGACTTCCAGCAACTGCTGGTGATCCGCCGCATGGCCCACGACCTGCTCATTCCCGGCGAGATCATCGGCATGCCCATCGTGCGCGAAGCCGACGGTCTTGCCATGAGTTCGCGCAACAGCTATCTCGACGCATCCCAGCGCGTCACCGCCGCGGTCATCTATCGCACGTTGAGCACGGCAGCGCAGCGCGTGGCAGCCGGGGACACCCCGTTCGCGACGATCGAAGGCGAGGCTACCGAGGCGCTGAGCGCTGCCGGCATGCGCCCCGAGTACTTCTCCGTCCGGCGCCGCGCCGACCTCGCCGTACCCGGCGCCGACGATCGCGAGCTGGTCATCCTCACCGCGGCCTGGCTGGGCGGCGCGCGCCTGATCGACAACATCCAGGTCGAGCGCGGCGGATCGCCCGCGGCATGAACGGCACGGCGTGCGCCGCAGCGGGCACGGTGGCAACGGCGCAGCGGGCTTTCTTCAATTACACCCGGGCAGGGTGTAGCTTATGCGCCCCCCGGGAGAGCCTGATGTCATGAGTAAAGGCCTGTATATCAAGACGTTCGGCTGCCAGATGAACGAATACGATTCGGACAAGATGGCGGCCCTGCTCAAGCAGACGCACGATCTCGAGCGTGTCGACGCGCCCGAGCACGCGCGCGTCCTGCTGATGAACACCTGCTCGGTGCGCGAGAAGGCACAGGAGAAACTGTTCTCCGAACTCGGCCGCTGGCGCCCGCTGAAGGAAGCCGACCCGTCGATCGTGATCGGCGTCGGCGGCTGCGTGGCGAGCCAGGAGGGCGACGCCATCTGGAGCCGCGCCCCGTTCGTCGACGTCGTCTTCGGGCCGCAGACGCTGCACCGCCTGCCCGCCCTGATCAGCGAAGCCAACCGCGGCGCCGGTCCGGTGATCGACGTGAGCTTCCCGGAGATCGAGAAGTTCGACAACCTGCCGGCGAGCGACGTCGCGGGCCCGAGCGCGTTCGTCTCGATCATGGAAGGCTGCAGCAAGTACTGCAGTTTCTGCGTCGTGCCCTACACGCGCGGCGAGGAGTTCAGCCGGCCGTTCGACGACGTCATCACCGAGGTCTACGAACTCGCCGGCCGCGGCGTGCGCGAAATCGTCCTGCTCGGGCAGAACGTCAATGCCTACCGCGGCGCGACGCATGACGGCCGCGTGGTCGACCTCGCCGCCCTGATCCGTCTCGTCGCCGCCATCGACGGCGTCGACCGCATCCGTTTCACCACGTCGCACCCGGTCGAGTTCTCCGATCGCCTCATCGCGGCCTATGCCGAGGTGCCCGAACTGGTCAGCCACCTGCACCTGCCGGTGCAGAGCGGCTCGGACCGTGTACTCGCGATGATGAAGCGCGGCTACATGGTCGCCGAGTACAAAGCCATCGTGCGCAAGCTGCGCCGGGTGCGGCCGGACATCGCCCTGTCCTCGGACTTCATCGTCGGCTTCCCCGGTGAAACGCAGGCGGACTTCGACGCCACCATGGCACTGGTCGACGAAGTCGGCTTCGACCAGTCGTTCAGTTTCGTCTACAGCGCCCGCCCGGGCACACCGGCCGCGGCGCTGCCGGACGACGTCACGCTGATGGAGAAGAAGCACCGCCTCGCGATCCTGCAACGGCGCATCAACGAGCTCGCCGAGGCGCGCAGTGCGGCCATGGTCGGCGGTGTCGAGCGCGTGCTGGTCACCGAACACAGCAAGAAGAACCCGGCCGAGCTGGCCGCGCGCACGGCCAACAACCGCGTGGTCAATTTCCGCGGTCCGGCGAGCCTCATCGGCGGCTTCGCCGACGTCAGCATCACCGCGGCACTGCCCAACTCGCTGCGCGGCGAACTCGTCGCCGTCAGGCAAGCCTCGTGAGCGCCGTCGACTTCACCCTGGAACCTGCCGACAACGAGCGGCTCGCCAACCTGTGCGGCCAGTTCGACGAGCACCTGCGCCTGCTCGAGCGGCGCACCGGGGTCGACATCGGCAACCGCGGCAACACGTTCCAGTTGAGCGGCAGCGACGACGCCGTGGTGGTCACCGAGCAGGTCATCCGCCAGCTCTACGACCTCACCGCGACCAAGACCATCTCCGCCGGCGACGTCCATCTCGAACTCAGCCACGGCGGCGGTGACGACGCGCAGGCCTTCGCCGGCGACGACACCATCCGCACGCGGCGCACGGTGATCCGCGCACGCGGCGCGAACCAGCGCCGCTACCTCGAAGCCATCCGCAACCACGACATCAACTTCGGCATCGGCCCGGCCGGCACCGGCAAGACCTACCTTGCCGTGGCGAGCGCGGTTGCCGCGCTCGAGTCCGACAGCGTGCGCCGCGTGTGCCTCGTGCGCCCGGCGGTGGAAGCCGGCGAGCGGCTCGGCTTCCTGCCCGGCGACATGGCGCAGAAGATCGATCCCTACCTGCGGCCGCTCTACGATGCGCTCTACGAGATGCTCGGCTTCGAACGCGTGGCCAAGCTCATCGAACGCAACGTGATCGAAGTCGCCCCGCTCGCCTTCATGCGCGGGCGCACCCTCAACGAATCGTTCATCATTCTCGACGAAGCCCAGAACACGACCATCGAGCAGATGAAGATGTTCCTCACGCGCATCGGTTTCGGCTCGCGCGCGGTGGTCACCGGCGACGTCACGCAGATCGACCTGCCGCGCGGCAAGGCCTCGGGGCTCAAGCACGTGGTCGGCATCCTGGGCGGCGTCGATGGCATCAGTTTCACCCATTTCCAATCCAAGGACGTCGTACGCCACACCCTGGTCGCGCGCATCCTCGACGCCTACGCGGTGTACGAGGCGCGTCGCGACGCCGCGCGCAGCGACCATGACGAATCGGCCTGAACGGGACGATGCCGGCATCGCGCTCGAGGTGCAGCGTGCCGTGGCGGCGCGCGGCATGCCGCCTCTGGCGGTGCTCGAACGCGCCGTCAGCGCCGCAGTGGCAGGCCGCCGCGGGCGTGCGGAACTCACCATCCGCGTCGTCGGCAAGCGCGAATCACGCGCCCTCAACCGGCGCTACCGCGACATCGACAAGCCGACCAATGTGCTATCGTTTCCGGCAGACGGTCTCGCCGAGATCGCACCCGACCTGCTCGGAGACATCGTCATCTGCGCGCCGCTGGTCGCCGCCGAAGCGCGCGCGCGGGGCAAGAGTCCGCGTGCGCACTGGCAGCATCTCGTGGTCCACGGCGTACTCCACCTGCTGGGCTACGACCACGTCGAGGAGTCCGACGCACAAACAATGGAGGATCTCGAACGCGAGATCATGGCCGGGCTGGGCTTCGGCGACCCCTATCTCGTGTAATGCACCATGAGCGACGACCAATCCGGTAGTCCCAGGGGCCCCGCAGCGTGGCTGCGCGGCCTGCAAGGGTTCTTCGGGCGCAAGCCGGGCGGACGCGACGAACTCGTCGAACGCCTGCACGACGCCGAGGCCGCCAACCTCATCGATCCCGATACCGCAGCGATGATGGAAGGCGCGCTGCTGGTTTCGGAAATGAAGGTCCGCGACATCATGGTGCCGCGCTCCGAGATCGTGCTCATCGACGAGGATTCGAGCCCGACCGAGTTCCTGCCCGAGGTGATCGAGTCCGGCCATTCCCGTTTCCCGGTGTTCGATCACGAGCGCGAACACGTCGTCGGCGTGCTGCTCGCGAAGGACCTGCTGATGCTCGCCGTCGACCCGGCGCAGAGCTTCGACATCCGCGACATCCTGCGCCCGGTGTCCTTCGTGCCGGAAAGCAAGCGGCTGAACATCCTGCTGCGCGAGTTCCGCGCGCGGCGCAACCACCTCGCGGTGGTCGTCGACGAGTACGGCGGTATCTCGGGACTGGTCACGATTGAAGACGTCATCGAGCAAATCGTCGGTGACATCGACGACGAGCACGACCTCGCCGAGGAAGACAACATCCGGCGTCATCGTGACGAGCGCTACACGGTCAAGGCACGCACCACGCTCGAGGAGTTCAACGAAGCGTTCGGCCTGGACTGGACGGCGAGCGATTACGAGACCATCGGCGGACTGGTCATCCACGAACTCGGCCACCTGCCGCGGCGCGGCGAGGAACTCGAGTACCGCGGCTTCAGCTTCAAGGTGCTGCGTGCCGATCGCCGCCGCGTGCGCCTGCTGCGCGTGATCCGCCGTACCACGACGCCTGCCGCCGAAGAGGCGTGAGCGGCCGCGCGCGGCGCGCCGGCCTCGCGCTCGGCGCCGGCCTCCTGCTGCCGCTCGCGTTCGCGCCGTTCGGCCTGTGGCCGGTGGCCGTGCTGGCACCGGCGGTGCTCATCGCCCTCGTGGTCGGCGGCGGCACGCATCCGCGCGGTGCGTTCTGGCTCGGCTGGTGTTTCGGACTCGGCATGTTCGGTGCCGGCGTGTGGTGGATCCAGGTCAGCGTGCACCAGTTCGGCGTACCGTTCTACGTCTTCTCGGTGGGCGTCACGGCGCTGTTCGTCGCCGGCATGGCGCTCTACCCCGGACTGTTCGCCGCCACCCTCGCTGCCTGCGCGGCGCGCGCGGGGCCGGTGCGCGCGCTGCTCGCCGCACCGGCGCTGTGGGTGCTGGCCGAGCTGCTGCGCGGCTGGCTGTTCACCGGCTTTCCGTGGCTGTCGCTCGGCTACGGCCAGGTCGACGGGCCGCTCGCGGGCTACGCGCCGCTGCTCGGCGTGAGCGGCATCTCGGCCGTGGTCATGGCCGTGGCGAGCGGCCTCGCCGGCGCGGTGCTGTTACGCGGGCGGGCGGTGGGCGCGGCCGTCGCCGTGAGCACGGTCGCGCTCGCCGGCGGCGTCGCGCTCGCACGCCTCGAACCGACGCATGCGCTCGGGGCACCGCTCGATGCCGCGCTCGTGCAGGGCAACGTCCCGCAGAGCGTCAAGTGGGATCCGGCGCGGCGCGCGCAGACCATCGCGCGCTACCGCGAACTCAGCGCCGCGCACTGGGATGCCGACGTCGTGATCTGGCCGGAGACCGCGATCGCGGCGTTCCCGCAGGAAGTGCCCGAGCTGCTCGAAGCGCTCGACGCGGAGGCCGCCGCGGCCGGCAGTACCCTGCTCATCGGCATGCCGAGCGGCGAGCCCTGGAACGGCGAGTATTACAACAGCCTGTTCGCGTTAGGCGCCACGCAGGGCCGCTACGACAAGCGCCACCTCGTACCGTTCGGCGAGTTCTTCCCGTTCAAGCGCCAACTCGAGGGGATCGCCGCGCTGCTCGACATTCCGCTGTCGGACTTCAGCGCGGGCCGCAGCGACGCCGGCACGCTGCCGGTGGCGAACCATCTCGCCGGCATTTCGATCTGCTACGAGGATGCGTTCGGTCGCGAGACCATCGCCGCCCTGCCGGCCGCGGCGCTGCTCGTCAACGTCAGCAACGACGCCTGGTTCGGCGACACCATCGCGCCCCACCAGCATCTCGAGATCGCACGCATGCGGGCGCTGGAAAGCGGGCGCTGGCTGTTGCGCGGCACCAATACCGGCATCACCGCGGTCATCGACCACCGCGGCCGGGTGACGGCGCGCGCGCCGGCGTTCACCGCAACGACGCTGCGCGCGAGCTTCGAGGCGCGCGGCGGCCTCACGCCCTATGCGCGCCTCGGCGACTGGCCGTTGCTCGGCCTCGCGCTCGTGACGCTCGCGTTCAGCGTGCGGCGTGGCCGCCACGCCGCGCGAGGCGATGCAGCACGATGACGATGACGCAGCCGAGCACGGCGAGCGCGAGCGCAGCGATCACCGGGTCGCCGGCTTCCGGCCAGCCCGGCTGGGATTCGATGAGCCGCCGCTTGCCGCGCACCTCGACGTAACGGCGCAGCTGGAACGGCCAGATCACCCACAGCGACGCGACCAGGATGCCGTTGATGGCTAGCAGCGATGCGCGCTCGTAGTGATGCAGGATCCACGACAGCAGCCGAGTGAACGAGAACAGCCCGAGCGCGACGCCGCCGACGATCAGCACGATCACGCCGAAGCGCAGGTGGCCGATGGCGTCGAGCACGTAGGCATACTTGCCGAGGAGCAAGAGCACGAAGGAACCGGAGATGCCGGGCACGACCATCGCGCAGATTGCCAGCGCGCCCGAGAGCGCGACGAACCACCAGGTCTCCGGCGTCTCGGTCGGCACCGCGGTGACGACGATCGCGCCGAGCACGACGCCGCCGAGCAGCGCCGGCACGTCGCGCCAGCGCAGGCCGCCGAGGTCGGCCACCAGCACCACGATCGAACCGGCAACGAGTCCGAAGAACAGCGCGTAGACCTCGGCCGGGTTGCTGACCAGCAGGCGCGGCAGCGGCACCACGTGGGTGAAGAACAGCACCGCCGAGACGATGCCGGCGAGCAGGGGCAGGACGAAAGCGAAGTCGGGCCCGCGCAGCGCGTGGCGCCAGTCGAGCCTGAGCAGGGCACCGATCCAGCGCGCGTCGAACGACTTGATGGCGTCGATCAGGCGGGTGTAGATGCCGAGGATGAACGCCATGGTGCCGCCGGACACGCCCGGCACCACGTCCGCCGCGCCCATGCACATGCCGCGCAGGTAGATGCCGAACAGGCTCATGGCATCATCGCGGCGGGTTGCGCGTGCCGGCGGCGCCGCGCAGGGCGGCCATGGGCAGGCCGCGTCACCCGGCTAGTCCCGGTGATAACGGCGGCTGTACTCGTGCACCGTGTCGACGAGGGCGCGCACGTTTTCCGGCGGCACGGCCGGGGTCACGCCGTGGCCGAGGTTGAACACGTGGCCCGGACCGGTGCCGTAGGCGTCGAGCACGGCGCGGGCCTCGGCGGCAACCACCTCGGGGGTGGTCAGCATGATGGCCGGGTCGAGGTTGCCCTGCAGGGCGACGCGCCCGCCGACCCGTGCGCGCGCCTCGCCGAGGTCCATCGTCCAGTCGACGCCGACCGCGCTGCAACCGCTCGCGGCGATGCGTTCCAGCCACAGGCCACCGCCCTTGGTGAAGACGATGGTCGGCGTGCCGGGCGTGAGCGCTTCGAGGATGCGGCACATGTAGTCGAGCGAGAAGCGCTGGTAGGCATCGGCCGACAAGGCGCCGCCCCAGGTATCGAACAGCATGACGGCGTCGACGCCGGCGGCGATCTGCGCATTGAGGTACAGCGCGGTCGCCCGTGCGACCTTGTCGAGCAGCGCATGGGCGCTGTCGGGATCGGCGTAGACGAGCGGCTTGACCTTGCCGAAATCCCGGCTCGAACCGCCTTCGACCATGTAGGTCGCGAGCGTCCACGGGCTGCCGGCAAAGCCGATCAGCGGTACCCGGCCGCTCAGCTCGCGCTTGATCAGTCGCACGGCGTCGATGACGTAGCGCAGTTCCTGCTCTGGGTCGGGAATGGGCAGGGCGTCGATCGCCGCGCGCGTCGTCACCGGGTGGGCGAAGCGCGGCCCGATGCCTTCGTTCAGGCTCAGGCCCAGGCCCATCGCGTCGGGGATGGTGAGGATGTCGGAGAACAGGATCGCGGCGTCGAGGTCGAAGCGCGCGAGCGGCTGCAGCGTCACTTCGCAGGCCAGCTCGGGCGTCTTGCACAAGGTCAGGAAGTCGCCGGCGCGCTGGCGGGTGGCGCGGTACTCCGGCAGGTAGCGCCCGGCCTGGCGCATGATCCAGATCGGCGTCGCGTCGACCGGCTCGCGCGCGAGCGCGCGCAGGAAACGATCGTTCATGCTTGCCGCGACGCCCGTGAATGGTCTCCCCGCACCGCTCAGAGCGGCGCGGGCAGGTCCGACTCGCCCATCAGGTGCAGGTCGATCGCCCGCGCGGCGGAACGCCCCTCGGCGATTGCCCACACGATCAGCGACTGGCCGTGCTGCATGTCGCCGGCGACGTAGACATCATCGACCGAGGTCTTCCAGTCGGCATTGCGCTTGACGTTGCCGCGCTCGTCGAGTTCGACCCCGAGCTCGGCGACGACACCGCCGGGATCCGCGCCGGTAAAGCCCATCGCCAGCAGCACGAGATCGGCCGGGATCTCGTGCACCGAGCCGGGTACTTCGACGAAGCTCGGGCGGCCGTCGACGGTCTTCATCTCGACTTCGGCGAGTTCCAGCGCGCGTACGCGGCCGTCGTCGTCGCCGAGGAAACGCCGCGTCGATACCGAGTAGACACGCTCACCGCCTTCCTCGTGTGCCGAGGCTACGCGGTAGATGCGCGGCCATTCGGGCCACGGGTTGTCCTGGGCTCGGCTGGCCGGCGGCCGCGGCATGATTTCGAGGCTCGTGACGGACTTCGCGCCGTGGCGGTGCGAAGTGCCGAGGCAGTCGGCGCCGGTGTCGCCGCCGCCGATGATGACGACGTGCTTGTCCTGCGCGGAGATGAACTCGCCCGCGGCGAGTTCGTCGCCTTCGCACTTGCGGTTCTGCAGCGGCAGGAACTCCATCGCGAGATGGATGCCGTCGAGGTCGCGCCCGGGTACCGGCAGGTCGCGCGATACCGTGGCGCCGCCGGCGAGCAGCAGCACGTCGTACTCGCGCTGCAGGTCGCTTGCCTTGAGGTTGACGCCGACGTTCGCGTTGACGCGGAACTCGACACCCTCGGCGCGCATCTGCTCGAGGCGGCGATCGAGGACGCGTTTCTCCATCTTGAACTCGGGGATGCCGTAACGCAGCAGGCCGCCGATACGGTCGTCGCGCTCGAACACCGTGACCTGGTGTCCGGCGCGGCGCAGCTGCTGCGCAGCGGCAAGCCCAGCGGGGCCGGAGCCGATTACCGCGACGCGCTTGCCGGTCTCGACCTTGGGCGGTTCGGGAACCACCCAGCCCTCGTCGAAAGCGCGGTCGATGATCGCGAGTTCGACCGCTTTGATCGTGACCGGGTCGTCGTTGATACCGAGGACGCACGAACCTTCGCACGGCGCCGGGCACAGGGTGCCGGTGAACTCGGGGAAGTTGTTCGTCGCGTGCAGGCGATCGATGGCGTCATGCCAGCGCTCGCGCCAGACCAGGTCGTTCCAGTCCGGGATCAGGTTGCCCAGCGGGCAGCCCTGGTGACAGAACGGGATGCCGCAGTCCATGCAGCGCGCGGCCTGGGTGTTGAGGTGGGCTGGCGGATACTCCGCCATCACCTGCTTCCAGTCCTTGAGCCGCTCCGTGACCGGGCGGTAGGGCTGCTTGGCGCGGCCGGCCTCGAGGAATCCGGTGACCTTAGCCATGCGCTGCCTCCATCACCGCTTCGTCCTCGGGAATGCCCGTGCGGCGGGCCTTCTCCACCGCTTCGAGTATGCGTTTGTAGTCTTTTGGCATGACCTTCACGAATCGAGACTTGTTGCGGTTCCAGCGATCGAGGATCTTCTGCGCCACGGTGCTCTGGGTATAGCGGACGTGGTTCTTGAGCAGGCGCTTGACCGCGTCCTCGTCGCGCTCGCTCTCGATCGTCTCCAGGTCGACCATCTCCGGGTTGCAGCGGCCGGGGAAAACGCCGTCGGGGTCGTAGATGAACGCCTCGCCGCCCGACATGCCGGCGGCGAAGTTGCGCCCGGTCGGGCCGATGATCACGACCGTGCCGCCGGTCATGTACTCGCAGCCATGGTCGCCGATACCCTCGACCACGGTCTGCGCACCCGAGTTGCGGACGCAGAAGCGCTCGCCGGCGATGCCGCGGAAGTAGGCCTCGCCCTGCGTCGCACCGTACAGCGCGACGTTGCCGATGAGAATGTTCTCCTCGGGCACGAAAGTCGCGTGGCGCGGCGGATAGACGACGATCTTGCCGCCCGAGAGGCCCTTGCCGATGTAGTCGTTGGCGTCGCCTTCGAGCGTCATCGTCACGCCGCTCGGCACGAATGCGCCGAAGCTCTGCCCCGCCGAACCGTTGAAGTGCAGCTTGATGGTGTCTTCGGGAAGACCCTTGCCGCCATGGCGCCGCGTGATCTCGTAACCGAGAATCGTCCCGACGGTGCGGTTGATGTTGCGAATGGGCAGAATGGCATCGACCGGCTTGCCTTCCTCCAGCGCGTCCTTGCACAGCGGCACGATGGTCGTGCGGTCGAGCGATTGCTCGAGACCGTGGTCCTGCTCGCGTACGCAGCGGATGGCAACGTCCGGCCCGACTTCGGGCATGTAGAGGATCTGCGAGAGATCGAGCCCGCGCGCCTTCCAGTGGTCGACAGCGTGGTCGACGTCGAGCAGGTCGACGCGGCCGATCAGCTCGTCGATGCTGCGCACGCCGAGCTCGGCCATGTATTCGCGCATCTCTTCGGCGACGAAGCGGAAGAAGTTCTCGACGAACTCGGCCTTGCCGGCGAACTTTTCGCGCAACACCGGGTTCTGCGTGGCGATGCCCACCGGGCAGGTGTTGAGGTGGCACACGCGCATCATGATGCAGCCCATCACGACCAGCGGCGCGGTCGAAAAGCCGTACTCCTCGGCACCGAGCATGGCGGCGATGATGCAGTCGCGGCCGGTCTTCATCTGGCCGTCGACCTGCACCACGATGCGGTCGCGCAGCTTGTTCTCGACCAGCACCTGCTGGGTCTCGGCGAGGCCGAGCTCCCACGGCACGCCGGCGTGCTTGAGCGAGGTCACCGGCGAAGCACCGGTGCCGCCGTCGTAGCCCGAGATCAGGACGACGTCGGAGTGCGCCTTGGCGACGCCCGCAGCGACGGTACCGACGCCGACCTCGGCGACGAGCTTGACGTGCACGCGTGCCCGCGGATTGGAGTTCTTGAGGTCGTGGATCAGCTGCGCGAGATCCTCGATCGAGTAGATGTCGTGGTGCGGCGGCGGCGAGATCAGGCCGACGCCCGGGGTCGAATGACGCACCTTCGCGATCCACGGGTAGACCTTGTGGCCCGGCAGCTGTCCGCCCTCGCCCGGCTTGGCGCCCTGGGCCATCTTGATCTGCAGGTCGTCGGCGTTGACGAGGTACTCGCTGGTCACGCCGAAACGCCCGGAGGCCACCTGCTTGATCGCACTGCGGCGCAGGTCGCCGTTGGCGTCCGGCGTAAAGCGCGCCGGGTCCTCGCCGCCTTCGCCGGTGTTGGAACGCCCGCCGATGCGGTTCATCGCGATGGCCAGCGTCTCGTGCGCTTCGCCGCTGATCGAACCGTAGGACATCGCGCCGGTATGGAAGCGTTTCATGATCGCCTCGGCCGACTCGACTTCCTCGAGCGGTACCGGCGTGCCGACCTTGCGCAGGCGGAACAGGCCGCGCAGGGTCGCGCGGTGCTCGCTCTGGTCGTCGACCTTGGCGGTGTACTCGCGGAAGATGTCGTACTGACCCGAGCGCGTGGCGTGCTGCAGCTTGAACACCGTTTCCGGGTTGAACAGGTGGTACTCGCCGTCGCGGCGCCACTGGTACTCGCCGCCCCAGTCGAGATCCGGCTGCTTCACGGGGCGCGCCGGGTAGGCGTTGTGATGACGCAGGCTGACTTCCTTCTCGACCACGTCGAGGCCGATGCCGCCGATGCGCGAGGCGGTCCAGGTGAAGTACTTGTCGACGAAGGCCTTGTCGAGACCGACGGCCTCGAAGATCTGCGCGCCGCGGTAGGACTGCACGCTGGAGATGCCCATCTTGGACATGACCTTGATGAGGCCCTTGTTGACCGCCTTGATGTAGTTGCGCACGGCCGCGTCGTGCTCCGACTCGCCTTCCTGCTGACCCTTGACGTCGCGCAGGATGCCCTGGCGCAGCATGTCGTCGAGCGTTTCGAACGCGAGGTAGGGGTTGATCGCCCCGGCGCCGTAGCCGAGCAGCACCGCGAAGTGATGCACCTCGCGTGGCTCGCCCGACTCGATGATGAGGCCGACCTTCACGCGCCGGCCGTTACGCACCAGGTGGTGATGCACGCCGGCCGTTACCAGCGCGGCGGGAATACCGGCACGATCCTTGGAGATGCCACGGTCGGAGAGGATCAGGAAGGTGTTGCCGGCATCGACCGCGGCATCGGCCGCGGCGCAGGCCGCGTCGAGCGCGCGCGCCAGCCCCTCGGCACCTTCGGCCACCGGGTAGGTGGTGTCGATGGTCGCGCTCTTGAAACCGTGGGTGGCGACGTTGCGGATCTTCTCCAGGTCGCGGTTGTCGAGGATCGAGGAATGCAGGCCGATCTGGCGGCAGCTCGCGGCGCTCGGCGAGAGCAGGTTGCTCTCGGGCCCGACGGTCGTCGACACCTGGGTGACGAGCTCCTCGCGGATGCCGTCGAGGGGCGGGTTGGTGACCTGCGCGAAGAGCTGCTTGAAGTAATCGTAGAGCAGGCGCGGACGATCGGAGAGCACCGCGAGCGCGGCGTCGGTGCCCATCGAACCGATCGCCTCGCCGCCATTCTGCGCCATCGGCTGCATCAGCAGGCGCAGGTCCTCGTGGGTGTAGCCGTAGGCCATCTGCCGCTGCAGTACGGTGGCGTGGTCCGGCTCGTGGACATGCGGCGGCTCGGGCAGCTCGTCGACCGGCACACGGTTCTGCGCGAGCCAGTCGGCATAAGGGTACTCGTCGATGTACTGCTGCTTGAGCTCGGCGTCGTCGATGATGCGGCCCTGCTCGGTATCGACCAGGAAGATGCGCCCCGGGTGCAGGCGCTCCTTGATGCGGACGTTCTCCGGCGGGATGTCGAGCACGCCGACCTCGGAGGCCATGACCACCATGTCGTCCTTGGTCACGTAGTAACGCGACGGCCGCAGGCCGTTGCGGTCCAGCACCGCACCGATCACCGTGCCGTCGGTGAAGGCGATCGAAGCCGGCCCGTCCCACGGCTCCATCAGGCAGGCGTGATATTCGTAGAACGCGCGGCGGGCCGGGTCCATCGATTCGTGGCCGGCCCAGGCCTCGGGGATCATCATCAGCACGGCGAGCGGCAGCGGGCGGCCGGACATGTGCAGGAACTCGAGGACCTGGTCGAAGCCGGCGGAGTCGGAATTGCCCTCGAGCACGATCGGGAACAGCTTCTCGAGATCCTCGCCGAACAGCTCCGAGCTGCACAGCGCTTCGCGCGCACGCATCCAGTTGATGTTGCCGCGCAAGGTGTTGATTTCGCCGTTGTGGGCGATGAAGCGGAACGGCTGCGCCAGCGGCCAGGACGGGAAGGTATTGGTGGAGAAACGCTGGTGCACGAGGGCCAGCGCGGTCTCCATGCGCGGATCGGACAGGTCCGGGAACAGCGGCTCGACCTGCGAACCGATCAGCATGCCCTTGTAGATCATCACCCGGTGCGACAGGCTCGGGATGTAGAACAGCGATTTCTCGCTGATGTCGCTGTTCCAGATGGCGTGCTCGATACGCTTGCGGATGACGTAGAGCTTGCGCTCGAAGGCTTCGTCGTCGGCGAGGCCTTCGCCACGGGCGATGAAGACCTGGCGGAACGCCGGTTCGGCGGACTGCGCCGTGGGGCCGATCATGGAGTCGTCGCTGGGCACCTCGCGCCAGCCGAGCACGCGCTGACCTTCCTCGGCCGCGATGCGTGCGAGCTCGCTCATGCAGTGCTCGGCCTGCGCCGGTTCGTGCGGCAGGAACACGAGGCCGGCGCCGAAGTGGCCGAACGCGGGCAGCTCGATACCGAGCTTGGCGCATTCCTCGCGCAGAAAGCGCTCGGGCAGCTGCATCAGGATGCCGGCGCCGTCGCCGGTGTTCTCTTCACAGCCGCAGGCGCCGCGGTGCAGCAGGTTCTTGAGCACCGTCAGGGCCTGTTCGATGATGGCGTGCGATTTGCGCCCCTTCATATCGACGACGAAGCCGACGCCGCAGGAATCGTGTTCACGATCAGCGTCGTACAGGCCGGCAGTCGGGCCACCGGACCTGGGGAATCTGGTGCTAGCCTTATCCATCGCCTGGTCCATCGCTTGCGGAGCCTCCGAGATCTCGAAACTATGCGTAGGCGCACGGAACTGTGCGCAAAAGGACGCGGATTATACGCCTCCCGGTGACGGAGTGTCATCCCGGCGGGGCTTTGCCGCGACCGCGGTGCGGTCTCCGGCACCCTCCGGGAGAGTCGGGTTAACCCACTGAATGGAGGGCTATTTGCGCAACGAGCCGACGCTGCGGGGCCAGGCACCGGCACTGCGCTGGGCGGCCGGCAGGTCGGTGACGGCGCGCGCCGCGGCAGCCCGGTCGGCATACAGGCCGTACACGAGCACGTACCACGGCGCGCCTTCGTGGGTGAGTTCGAAGACTGCCGTGCGTCCGTCGAGCCCGTGACGGCGCCGGAACATCGCCACGGCGTCGCGGCTGCGCGCGCCAAACAACTGGATGACGTAGCGCGCGTCGCTGTTAGTAAGGACCCACTCCGCCGTGTAGTCCCTGCGGACCGCCGGCGGGCCAGGCGGCGCAGGCGGCATGTCGCGGCGCGCCGGAGGCGCCGGCTCGGCCTCGGCCGCGGCGACCGCCTCGGCCGGGGCCTCGGGCGACTCGGACGGCTCCGGCAGCTCCGCCTGCTCCGGTATCGCTGCCCGCCCCGGCAGCTCCGCCTGCTCCGGGACCTCCGCCTGCTCCGGGACCTCCGCCTGCCCCGGGACCTCCTCCTGCTCCGGGACCTCCTCCTGCTCCGGGACCTCCGCCTGCTCCGGGACCTCCTCCTGCCCCGGCACCTCCGCCTGCCCCGATAGCGCCGGCGGCTCCGGGGTCTCGGGCGCTGCCGGTGGCAGCTTGAGCTCGATCGTCGCGGGGCCGCGCTCGGCGGGAACCCGCTCACCCTCGCGGCTGTGCAGTGCAAGGGCGACCAGGCCGATCGCGGCAAGCAGCACGACGGTGATCCCGGCGCCGCGCTTGAGGCCCGCCGACGGCGCAAAGCGGGGCCAGGCACGGGCCGACCCGGCACCGGCGTCGAGGTAGGCACCGAGCGCGGCGAGATAACGCCCCGGGTTGCCGTCGCCGGCGCGAGCGAGCTCCGCCAGGGTCGACGCGGAGACGACGCTCTCGGGCAGGTCGCGTTCCTCGCACCACGCCTCGCCGAGTTCGACGAGGCGCGCCTCGTCGAGCGGCGGCACGTTGACCACGTGCACCAGCGCGGCGTGAGGCGCAGCCGCTTCGAGCCGCGCGGCCAGCGCATCGTCCTCGCGCGCGCCGAGCACGACGCGCAGCTCGTCGAGCTCGTCGCCGCGCTGCGCGAGGTCCAACAGGATCGCGACAGCATCGTCGGCGAGTTCATCGGCGTCGTCGATCAGGGCGACGGCCTGGCGCTGGCGCGCCCGGCTCTGGCGGACGCAGGCGCGGACGGCATCGACACGCTCGTCCGGGTCGGACGGCAGTGCGACGCCCGGCGCCGCCAGTGCGCCGTGCAGACGTGCAAGCAGCGTCGCACCGTCGGCGCAGCCGCGCCCGTCCAGCGTGACCACGTCACAGCTCTCCGCCACCTCGCCGGCAAGGGTCGCGAGCAGTCTTGTCCTGCCACTGCCCGGCGCGCCGCTGACGACGACGAGCTGGCGTCCGAATGCAAGAAGATGGGCGATCAGGTCGAGCCGTTGGCGCAGGCTCGCGGTGACCAGGTAGGGCAGCATCGGGACGTACCGGGCGCCGGGCCGGGGCTCAGGTACCGAGCAGGTCGCGCGGCCAGCGCGGCGTGCCGACCAGGCGGCGGTGCTCGGCGATGGCAAAGCGGTCGGTCATGCCCGCGATGTAATCGCTGATCGCGCGGGCGCGTGCGGACGGCGCGGCGTCGGCGGCGATACGGCGCTCCTCGGGCAGCGCCGCCGCGTCGTCGAGGAAGGTTTCGAACAGCTCGCGCACGGTGTCGCGTGCCGCGTCCGAGAAACGCCGCACGCGCGGGTCGTTGTAGAGCTCGCGGTGCAGCAGCCGTTTCAGACTGAGGTGCTGTTCGCGCATCCGTGCCGAGAAATCGACCAGCGGGGCGGCACGCGCACGCACGGCGGCGAGCGATGCGCAGCCGCTCTCGGCCAGGCGCGCGCGGCTGGTCGTCACCAGGTCGTCGACGAAGCTGCCGAGCATGACGCGAATCGCGGTGTGCACGAGACGCCGCCCGGTCAGCCCGGGATGCGCCGCGCGACTGTCCTCGAGCGCGGCTCGGAACACGCCGTGCTCGGCGATGGCGTCGAGTGAGAGGATGCCGGAACGCAGGCCGTCGTCGATGTCATGGTGGTTGTAGGCAATCTCGTCGGCAAGATTGGCGATCTGGGCTTCGACCGAGGGCTGGCGCCCGGTACGGAAACGCTCGCCGAGTTCGCCGAGCCGCGCCGCGTCCTCGGCCCGGCAATGCTTGAGGATCCCCTCGCGCGTTTCGAACAGCAGGTTCAGGCCGTCGAAGGCCGCGTAGCGCCGCTCGAGTTCGTCGACCACGCGCAGTGACTGCAGGTTGTGCTCGAAGCCGCCCCAGGGCCGCATGCAGGCATCGAGCGCGTGCTGCCCGGCATGGCCGAACGGCGTGTGCCCGAGATCGTGGGCGAGCGCGATGGCTTCCGTGAGGTCCTCGTTCACGCTCAACGCGCGGGCCACGGCGCGCGCGATCTGGGCAACCTCGAGCGAGTGGGTCAGGCGCGTGCGGAACATGTCGCCCTCGTGATTGACGAAGACCTGCGTCTTGTATTCGAGGCGACGGAATGCGGACGAGTGGATCACCCGGTCGCGATCGCGCTGAAACTCGTCGCGCCAGGTCGGCGGCGCTTCGGCGACGCGGCGCCCGCGGCTTTGCGCGCTGCTCACGGCGTACGGCGCGAGCGCCATTCACGCCACTCCCGCACGCCCGCGCACGACGGCGCGATCAGGCAGCCTCGTGGCTGTCTGCAAGGGTGGCCTCGAAGGCATCCCCGGGGTACTCGTGGGTGAGGATGGCGCGGCCGAGCGCCTCGAGCAGGACCAGGCGGATGCGTCCGCCGACATTCTTCTTGTCGCGGCCCATGAGTTCGACGAAGGCTGCCGGCGCGATCTCGGGCGGCGGCGCGATCGGCAACCCTGCGCGCGTGAACAGCTGTTCGATGCGCGCCACGTCGGCCGCGTCGATGAGGCCCATGCGCGCCGACATGCGCGCCGCCATGCAGGTGCCCGCGGCGACCGCTTCGCCGTGCAGCCAGGCGCCGTAACCCGCCGCGGCCTCGATGGCATGTCCGAAGGTGTGACCGAGGTTGAGCAGCGCACGCTGCCCGCTCTCGCGCTCGTCGGCAGCGACCACTTCGGCCTTGTTCTCACAGGAACGGCGGATGGCGAAAGCGAGCGCCTCGTCGTCGCGCGCGAGGAGAAGGTCGAGATTCGCTTCGATCCACTCGAGAAACGGGTAGTCGCGGATCAGCCCGTACTTGATCACTTCGGCGACGCCCGCGGCGAGTTCGCGCGCCGGTAGCGTGGCGAGCGTCTGCGTATCGGCGATCACCGCGCGCGGCTGGTGGAAGGCACCGACCATGTTCTTGCCGAGCGCATGGTTGATCGCGGTCTTGCCGCCGACCGCGGAATCGACCTGCGCGAGCAGCGTCGTCGGGATCTGCACGAAGGCGACGCCGCGCTGGTAACAGGCCGCGACGAAACCGGCGAGATCGCCGACCACCCCGCCTCCGAGTGCGACGATCGTCGCACCGCGCTCGATGCGGTGCGCGATGAGTTCGCCCATGAGGCGCTCGAAATTGGCGAAACTCTTCGCGCCTTCGCCGTCCTCGACGGCGAGCTGGAGGTAGTCGCGTCCGCCGAAGTGGCGCGCCACCGCCTCGGCGTAAAGCGGTCCGACGACGCTGTTCGTGATCACGACGACCTGGCCGGCACCGGCACTGTCGCGCAGCAACTCGGTATCACCGAGCAGCCCGGGGCCGATGTGGATCGGGTAGGACCTGGTGTCGAGATCGACAGTGAGAATGCTGGTCATGGCAGGTTGCTGGTAATCCGTTTGACGACCTGGCGCACCGACAGCCGCCCGGTATCGATGACGAGATCGGCGATCGCCGCGTACAGCGGCTCGCGCGCCTCGATGATGTCACGCAACGTCTGCTCCGGATCGGCCGTCTGCAGCAGCGGGCGGGAGGTGTCGTAGCGCATGCGCTTGATCAGCGTCTCGACGCTCGTCCGCAGGTAGACCACGAAGCCGCGCTCCGCGAGCCAGTGTCGATTGTCCTCCGCCAGCACCGCGCCGCCGCCGGTCGCGAGGACCATCCGCTCGCGCAGCGTGAGTTCCTCAATGATACGCGTTTCCCGCGCGCGGAACCCGGCTTCGCCCTCGACATCGAAGATCAGCGCGACGCTGGCGCCGGTCCGACGCTCGATTTCCTGGTCGGCGTCGACGAAGTCGTAGTCGAGCAGGCGCGCGAGCTGGGCGCCGATGGTGGTCTTGCCGGTGCCCATCGGGCCGATGAGGAATATGCGGGATTGCTCGCTCACGCTGCCGTCACGCGACCGCCTGGGGCTTTCGAATAGCGCTCACGATAGCGTTGCGCCGCGACGAAAAAAAGCGGGAGCCATGCGGCTCCCGCGGTGCATCCGGCGGCGCCGGGGCGCTCAGTTGGCGCTCAGCGACAAGGTCTCGCTCAGGATCTTCGGCGTCACGAAGACCAGCAGCTCCTGCTTGTCGGTGCGCGTCGAGGTGCGCTTGAACAGGCGGCCGAGGTAGGGCAGCTCGCCGAAGAACGGCACGCTGGTGACGTCGTCGCGGTTGGTCGACTCGTAGATGCCGCCGAGCACGACGGTCTCACCGTTGTCGACCAGCACCTCGGTCATGACCTCCTGGGTATCGATACTCGGGATGCCGTTGAAGACCTGGCCGACGGCATCCTTGTTGACCGTCAGCTCCATGATGATGCGGTCGTCGGGCGTGATCTGCGGCGTGACGCGCAGGCTCAGCACGGCCTTCTTGAACTGGACCGCGGTGGCGCCGCTGGACGTTGCCTGCTGGAACGGGATCTCGGTACCGGCCTCGATCAACGCTTCCCGCTGGTTGGCGGTGATGACGCGCGGCGCGGAGATGACTTCACCCCGGCCCTCGGCCTGCAGCGCGGTCAGTTCGAGCTGCAGGAAGTAGCTGCCGATACGGCCGACCGCGTACTTGAAGTTGCCCGCGGCGCCGGCCGCGGCGAGATCGACGATGTAATTCTCCTGGTCGTCGGTGTGGAACGCGGTCGTGCCGGCGTACTCGACATCGCCCGGCTGCCCGCCACCGAGGTAGGAGACGAAACCGGATTCGCCGTCGGGCCCGATCACGGAGTTGCCGTTGTTGCCGTTGTGGCTGTAGCCGAACTTCACACCGAGATCCTTGGCGAAGTCCTCGTTGGCGATGACGATGCGCGATTCGATCAGCACCTGGCGCACGGGGATGTCGAGCGCCTGGACGACGCTGCGGATTTCACTCAGCTTCTCGCCCGTGTCCTGCACGAGCAGCGTGTTGGTGCGCTCGTCGACCGTGACGTTGCCGCGATCCGAGAGCAGGTTGTTCTCCTCGGCCTTGATCAGGGACGCGATGTCGGCGGCCTTAGCGTAGTTGACCTGCATGAACTCGGTGCGCAGCGGCGCCAGTTCCTGGATCTGCTGCTGCGACTCGAGCTCGAGCTTCTCGCGCGCCGCGATCTCCTCCTGCGGCGCGACCATCATCACGTTGCCGATCTCGCGCATGCCGAGCCCGCGCGACTTGAGGATGATGTCCAGTGCCTGGTCCCACGGCACGTTCTTCAGGCGCAGGGTGACGTTGCCGCCGACGGTATCCGATGCCACCAGGTTCTTCTCGGTGAAGTCGGCGATGAGCTGCAGGACCGCCCGCACCTCGATTTTCTGGAAGTTGAGCGACAGGCGCTCGCCGGTGTAACCGAACTTGTCCTTCTTGAGCTCCTCTTCCTCGCGCGGCGTCAGCGCGCGCAGCTCGACGGTGAAGATGTTGTCGGACTGGTAGGCGAGGTGCTCG
>JAUIFX010000250.1 GCA_030429865.1 Gammaproteobacteria bacterium
CCTCAACCGCACCGAGCAGGTGCGCTCGGAGCGCGAGTCGCGCGAGATCAGCGCGCGCCTCGCCCATGCCGGGCGGGTCAGCACCCTGGGCGAGATGGCATCGGCCATCGCCCACGAAATCAACCAACCGCTTACCGCCATTTCGGCTTTCGCCCAGGCCTGTTGCCGCCTGCTCGACCAGGGCGAACCGGACCAGGCGATGCTGCGTGATACGCTCGAATCGATCGGCGCCCAGGCCCTGCGCGCCGGCGACGTCGTGCGGCGCATCCGCGGTTTCGTCAGCAACCGCGAGAGCGCCCGGGTCGCCTCGGACCTCAACCAGATCATCGCCGCGGTGCTCGAGTTCGCCGATTTCGACCTGCGTTCGCACGAGGTCCAGGTGACCACGCGCCTCGCCGACGACCTCCCGACGGTACTGGTCGATCCGCTGCAGATCCAACAGGTCTGCCTGAACCTCGTGCGCAACGCGATCGACGCCATGGACGCGCAGCCGGCCGACCAGCGGCGCCTCGAAATCGTCACCGCGCGCGGCAGCAACGGGGCGACGCTCAGCTGCAGCGACAGCGGTCCCGGCGTGCCGGCGGACATGCGCGAGCGGCTGTTCCAGCCGTTCCAGACGACCAAGGCCGAGGGCATGGGCATGGGGCTGTCGATCAGCGCCTCCATCGTCGCCGCGCACGGTGGGCGTCTGCGGTATGCTGGCGACGCCGCGAACGGCGCGCGTTTCGTCATGAACCTGCCCGCGGCGCTCGATTGAGAATCGCCCCACGGAAGTGCCGAAAGAAGTGCCCGAGACCCGTTCCGAACCGAGCAAATCCGCACGTGACGCGCAGGCGCCGCCTGCCACGGTTTTCATCGTCGACGACGACGCGGCGGTGCGCCAGTCCCTGAGCCTGCTCATTCATTCCATGTCGCTGCCCGTCGAATCCTTCGAGTCGGCGCAGGATTTCCTGCAGCGCGGCGATCCGGCGCGTGCCGGCTGCCTGGTGCTCGACATCCGCATGCCGGGCATGAGCGGTCTCGAACTGCAGGACGAACTCAAGCGCCGCGAGTTCACGCTGCCGGTCATATTCATCACCGGGCACGGCGACATCGGCATGGCGGTGCGGGCGATGAAGAACGGCGCGGTGGATTTCATCGAGAAGCCGTTCAACGACCAGGTGCTGCTGGAGCGCATCAACCAGGCCATCGAACTCGACCGCGTGCGGCGCGAGGAGCGCGGCGAGCGAGCCGATATCGCGCGCCGCATCGAACTGCTCTCGCCGCGCGAGCGCGAGGTGATGGAGCGCATCGTCGCCGGCCAGGCCAACAAGGTCATCGCCATCGAACTCGGCCTGAGCGAGCGTACCGTCGAGATCCACCGGGCCAAGGTGATGGCGAAGACCAGCGCGGGCTCGCTCGCGGAACTGGTTTCGATGGTCACGCGCATCGGTTCGAACGGCGCCTGAGCGGGTTCGCGCCGCCGCCCCGCGGCGCGCAGCCCGGGGGCACGCCCGGGGCGCTTCCGAAGCCACTCGCACCCGCCGGCGGCCGGCCGCGGCGCATGCCGGCGTCGCGCGTCCCGGGAAAACAGTGCGGGGGAATCAGCCCGCGGGAATAAGTAGTTTCCGAAGCCCGCTTACGCGAATTCGCGAATTCCGGCCCCGCCGGCTGCTGCCGGACAATGAGCCCCGTCAACGGAACACTACGACGGGGAACAACATGACCAGCAACATCATCGACTTTCCCAAGGCTTCGGTCACCTGTGCCATCTGTCCGTGGGCACGGTCGTGCGTGGCGGAAGGCTTCGGACCCGGCAGCGAGGATACGAGCGCGCAGCGCTGTACGGCGCCGACCAAGCGGGGGCAGCACATCATCCGCCAGGGCGATACGCTGGAATATCTCTACGTGCTCCGTTCCGGCTCGGCCAAGAGCTACTTCGATTCGAGCGACGGTCTCGAGCAGATCGTCGCCTTCCACTATCCCGGCGACCTGCTCGGTTTCGATGCCATCGGCGACGGTACGCACCAGACCTCGGTCGTCGCGCTCGAGACCGCCGCGCTGTGCCGCGTGCCCTACAGCGAACTCGAGCAGTCGATGCGCGAATCACCGAAGTTGTGGAACGAGGTGATGCGTGCCGGCGCGCGCCAGATGCGCGACAAGAACGTGCACGCGCTGATGCTCGGACAGAAATCGGCCGCGGCGCGTTTCGCGAGCTTCCTGCTCGACGTCTCGGCACGGCTCGCCGCGCGCGGTTGCTCACGCTCGGAGTTCAACCTGAGCATGCCGCGCCAGGACATCGCCAATTACCTCTCGCTCGCGGTCGAGACGGTCAGCCGCCTGTTCGGCGAGCTGCAGTCGAGCGGGGCCATCAACGTCGAGCGCCGTTTCGTCCAGATCAGCTGCTTCGATACGCTGCGCGACGTCGCCGGTGACGCCAGCGGCGGTTCGTCGCGGGCCAGGTCGGGCTGAAGACGGATGGCACGAGGCCCCTGCCAGGTGCGATGCATCGTGGACGCCGGTGCCGGCTTTGCGCGGCGCGCGATCCGCGCGCCGCTCGACGCACGCGACGCCGGGCAGGCGCGTGGCGCCGGCGGCCGCTGCGGGCAGGGGGGCTGAGCGATGGGTTTCCCCGTGGCAGAACATGCGCCGGCGTCCTCGCCGGCGGCGCGCGGTGCGCCGGTCCTGGTGGTGCATTCCAACGGCGCCGCGCGCGCTGCGATCGGACGCCTGCTCGAAACCGCCGGTTTCGAGGTGACGCCCTGCGCGACGGCGGCGGAGGCGCTGCAACACCTGCAGGCCCGTCCATCGGCGGCGCTCGTCGTCGACTACATGCTCGACGACATGAGCGGGTTCGCGCTGGTGCACGCGTGTCATGCGGCCGATATCACGCCGGCCGTGGTCATGACGGCTGCACGGGGCGAGATCAGCGCGGCGGTGCGCGCCGTCCGTGAAGGGATTTCTGATTTTCTGCCCGGGGCGCCGGACGCGCGTATCGTGCAGGCGGTACGCGCGGCGCTGCGCAAGGTGAGCTGATATGACGACACTGGTCGAGATGTTGCACGAGGACCACGTCGGTATGGCCGCGCTGGTCGACATGCTGGAAGCGCAGGTCGCGACGCTCAAGCGCGGCGACGACGCCGACTATCACCTGATGCTGGAAATAGCCCAGTACTTCACGAGTTTCTCCGACGCGCAACACCATCCCTGCGAAGACCGTCTTTACGATGAGCTGCGCGAACGCCGCCACGATTTCGACGGTGCACTCGACACCCTCGCGCGCGAACACGAAGAACTGGGCGTGCTCGGCGTGCACATGCGGGACCTGCTCAAGGCGGCGACGGCCGGCGAGATGACCCCGCGCGACAAGATCCTGGGCGCCTGCGAGACCTACATCGTGCGCCAGCGAGAACACATGAACGTCGAAGAAACCCTGCTGATGCCGGCAGCCGCCGACAACCTCGATGCCGGTGTGCAGGATCGCGTCGCGCGACTCTGCGGCCGCGACCCGACCCAGCCCGACGCCGGCGTCCCCGACGAGCGCTTCAAACGCATCCGCGAGGCCCTAGGCATCACCGTCTGACACGGACGCCCGCACCCCCCGTGCCGGAAAGGCCGGGTGTCTGACACTTTTGCTCGCAAAGCGCCCGGATACGGCAGGGCGCCCGGGAGCAACAAGTGTCGGACACGACCCGCGCCCGCCACCGCGGCAGCTCCCCCGAAGCCGGGTGTCTGACACTTTTGCTCGCAAAGCGCCCGGATACGGCAGGGCGCCCGGGAGCAACAAGTGTCGGACACGACCCACACCCGCCACCGCGGCAGCCCCCCCGAAGCCGGGTGTCTGACACTTTTGCTCGCATACAGCCCGGATACGGCAGGGCGCCCGGGAGCAACAAGTGTCGGACACGACCCAAACCCGCCACCGCGGCAGCACCCCCTGAAGCCAGGTGTCTGACACTTTTGCTCGCAAAGCGCCCGGATACGGCAGGGCGCCCGGGAGCAACAAGTGTCGGACACGACCCGCGCCCGCCGGCACCGCTTTCTCGTCACCGCCTTCCCGTAACCCGGGCTGCTTGTGCGCACCTGACCGGGTTGCTATCGTCGTTTGGTCAGGCGGGCGCGCCAGCCGGCGCCCCCGGGCGTGATTCCCAAACGGGGGGCAGGGTCATGCGCACGCGCTTCGCGGGATTCGTCGGCTTGCTGGCCACGCTGATCACCGGACCGGCCTGGGCCGTGGCGGCGGTCGAGTTGAACGCCACCGTCGACTGGTTCAATGACGGTACCTTCGCCCAGGTACCCGGGCAGGCGGTTAGCCAGGTCACCAGCCTCGGCAATACCGGCGCCATGTTGCTCCCGGGCAGTACGCCATCGGCGACCAACTGTGCGTTGGTGCCGGAGCCGAGCTTCAG
>JAUIFX010000056.1 GCA_030429865.1 Gammaproteobacteria bacterium
CACCTGGCCGGCGCCACGCCGTTGCCGCGTGCCGTGGCGACGCCGCCCGCGGTGCGCCCGCCCGCCGCCGATCTCGGCGACGTCGTCGGCCAGCTGCGCGCGCGCCGCGCGCTCGAGGTCGCGGCGGCCGGCGGCCACAACCTGCTGCTGATGGGTCCGCCCGGCACGGGCAAGAGCATGCTCGCCCAGCGCCTGCCCGGGATCCTGCCGCCACTGTCCGAGGAGCAGGCGCTGGCGAGCGCCGCACTGCATTCCATCGCCGGCCTGCCCGTCGAGACCGGGGCCTGGCGCGCGCGCCCGTTCCGCGCGCCGCACCACTCCGCCTCGGCCGTCGCGCTCGTCGGCGGCGGGCGCGTGCCGCGACCGGGCGAAATCTCGCTCGCCCACCAGGGCGTCCTGTTCCTCGACGAAATGCCGGAGTTCGATCGGCGCTGTCTCGAAGCGCTGCGCGAACCGCTCGAAAGCGGCCAGGTCAGCATCGCGCGTGCCGCCGGCAGCGTGACCTTCCCGGCCGCGTTCCAGCTCGTCGCGGCAATGAACCCCTGCCCCTGCGGCTACGACGGCGATGCGCGCATCGCGTGCCGCTGCACGCCCGAGCGCATCGCGCGCTACCGCGCACGCGTCTCCGGGCCGCTCGCCGAACGTATCGACATCCATCTCGACGTGCCGCGCCAGGACATCGACCCGGCACGATTCGGCGGTGCCGGCGGTGAACCGAGTGCCGCCGTGCGTGACCGCGTCATCACCGCGCGTGCGCGCCAGCAGACACGCCAGGGCTGCTGCAACGCCGAACTCGACGTCGCCGCGCTGAAGCGCCACTGCGCGCTCGACGACGCCGGCCGCGCGCTGCTCGCACGCGCCGCCGAACGGCTCGCGCTCAGCGCTCGGAGCTACCACAAGATCCTGCGCCTGGCGCGCACCATCGCCGATCTCGATGCCCGCGCCGCCATCACGACCGACCATCTCGGCGAGGCCGTCTCCTACCGCATGCTCGATCGCGGCATGCAAAGCGATGCCCGGGCTTGACGGGCGCGCTGACGGAAGCCGGGGTCAGCGTGACAACGCGCCGTAGAGGATCAGGTGCATTAACGCAGACGCCACACATGACCGTGTACCCTGGCCAGCATAGAGCGTGCACGATGCCTGACTCGCGTAGAACAAGGCATCCCGATTCACATTTTCCAACCGGCCCGCTAACGCGCCGACGAAGCGTCTATTTTGCTGCACGCGCACATGACGCAGGTCTCAGCCCCCTCAATTGGGAGGCGAACTGGGAAACCTCCGGAGCTAGCGTTACTTTTAATTGGAAGAAGGCGCACAAACGCCCTTGGTTTGTAAGAATCCCGGGCGGAGGCGTGGCGCCTGAGGAGTGGGCGCTATGGATGCGCAAAGCCGGCTTGATGCAGTAGTCGCCGAGTTTTACGAAATCGGGGCGGAACCTGGCGCGTGGGAGCAGCCCCTGGCATTACTGTCTGAAGTAGTGGGTGCTGTCGGTTGCGATTTGCATTTCCTTCGAGATGCCGCGCCGCTGTTCTCCGTCATCAGCGGAACACCACCCGAAGTGCTCGATGAGTACGATGAGCGCTTCCTCCACCGGGAACCGCGCTCACAATTCTTGGCGTCGGCGCACGAGGGAGCACTAACGACCGATGCGCAATTGGTAACGCTCGATGAAATGCGGGCAATCGACTATTACGCCGATTTTCTCAATCGCGCCGGTATGGGCCACTGTATTGCCGGTTTGCCGGTGTGCCGAGAAGGCAACAGCGTTTATCTCGGGGTTCACCTCCCCCGTTCAATGGGGGCGCCAGAGCAACAGGCGCTGAAGATGATCCGTTACGTGCTGCCGCACATCGGCCGCGTAGCGAGGACGCAGTTGCTCCTGCTCGACGCCGATCTGCGCAACGCGCTGTATACCGAGGCACTGGACCAACTCGCCGCAGGCGTTGTGATCCTGGATCAGCACCTCAAACCGCTTTTCGCGAATCGTGCCGCCGAACGCATGCTCGGGGAGTCGTCCGTCGTCACGGTCGTCGGCGGAAGGTTCGGCGCAGTCGCCAGCGGCGATTCAGGGTTGTTGCGTAAGCTGATTGTCAGTGCGGTCGGCAAGGTCGACGGGTGTGGCGGATCCGCGATCCTGGGAAGCCATGCCGCGTCACGTCTCAGCGTCACGGTAACCCCTGCTGCCGACCATCTGCGCGCTACGACAGGCGCGGCGGCACTGGTCTTTCTGACGGTACTTGAACCCGCGCAAAGCGGGGACGCCTATAGCGGACTCGGCCAACTGTTCGGTCTCACCAGGGCGGAATCCGCTATCGCCGTCCGGCTTGCCCACGGGCAGGCTGTCCGTACACTCGCGGATGAGCTGGGCATTACCTATGAGACAGCGCGCACCACGCTCAAGCGAGTGTTTGCCAAGACGGGTGTCAGGCGTCAGGCCGAACTGGTCACACTCATCCATAACGCGTTGCCCCTGATTCGGCGTAAATAGGTTTTATTTTTCTCGATTGTTGGCTTAGCCACGATAAGGTGTCTCCGCGCTTCGGCAGCGCTGGCATCAGATCTTGCCTTTTGCCCCACCGCTCGACGGACGTTGCACTGGGAATGCCGATGCCGGAGCGGTTGCCAAGCAATTGGACAGCCGGCAAGGATTCCGCGTAGCACATGCCACGCGCTCAACCGCTGCCGCGGCGCTTCACCACATTCCCTGGGGCAAGTCCAACCCCTTGACCAACCGGTCCGTGGAAACGGGGGAAAGCCCGACGCGCAACGCGATGCAGGGACAAGACCCGGCCTCACGGTGGTTCCGGCGACGTTCATCAGGCATCGGTGACGTCCGCAGCACGCTGCGCCAGGTAGCGCCAGGCGAAGACGCCGACAATCACCGCAAGGGCAATATATTGGGGATAGGACAGGCCCAGGTATCGCTCCGGGCGGCCATCGGCGCGCAGCGGATCGAGTAGCACACGAAGCGCCGCGTAAGATACGAGATAGAGTCGAAATGCATCGCCCGCTGCTGCCCGGCCGGCGGCGACCCGATCCAGGGTGAACTTGCCGAACCAGGCGATGCCGAGCAAACCAAGCGCTTCGTATAACTGCACCGGGTGGCCGGGGATGCCGTGGCAGCACCCCTCGAGGAAACACCCGATGCGGCCAATCGCGTGCCCGCACGGTGCGGCGACAGCGAAGTAGTCGGCGCCGGCGGCAAACGGCACCTGGCGTACCCAGGCGAAGGCGAGTCCGGTGAGCAGCGCACCAATGAGCCCGCCGAAAAAGACGAAGCCGGTGCCGAAATCCGCCCAGAATTCGAGTTCGCCGCTGGCGTAGTGCTCCCAGCCAAGCACGACGAAGAGCGCTTTTGCGCCCAGGATGCTGCCAACTACGAGGGACCACATCGCGGCCCAGAATTCGCGTTCGGACAAGCGCATGGCGTCACGGTGGCGTTCCAGCCAGGCGACCGCGACGACGCAGCCGGCCGCCGCGAATACACCCCAGGCGGTTAGCGTCACCCGACCCGCTCCTTGCGCGGCGCGTCGGCCAGTGCGGTTGTTGCATGGGTGCGGCCGGCCGCCGCGGGTGCGGCGGAGGAAGCTCGCGGTGTCACCGCTGCACGACGGTTCCGCGCGTAGAGTTGCTCGCGCAAGCCAAGCGCGTTTACCGCGCACATCGATTCCAGCTTGCCATCCACCGGTACGCGAAACGCGCAACTGGCCAGGCGTTCCCGCCCGCGCTCGGTGTCGAGCTCCGCGGCGCTAATGAAGTGATGACTGACGATGCAGAAGTAGCGCGGCCGCAAGCTACGCAGAACCCAGGCACGCCGCAAGAATGCGGCCGGGACATGGCGCAGGAGGAACAGGCCGCTCGAAGTCATCGTCTGCATGCCAAGCTGCAGCACCCCGCGCCGACTCGCGTGCCGTAACCGCGTGCCTCCCAGCCGCGTAAGCAATTGTTCGAGCAGACGCATATCGTCACGTGACTGGTTGTCGTAGAGCGGAACGAACTTGCGCTTGCCGCGCCCGGCGAGACCCTGGACAAAGCGGGTGCAATCGGGGTGACCAAAGTAGCCGAAGCCACGCGCGATGTCGGGCACACCGCTCCCTTCGGCAATCCGCGCCCACAACTCCTCGGCGGTGACCCCTTGCAGTGTCGCGGTGGTACGACCGACGGCGGCGACGGGCTGGAAGCTGACCATCTTGAAGGCGTCCGCGTGGGCCAGGAACCAACGCACGATGGCGGGCACTTCAGAGATGTTGGCGCGACTGACGGTAACGGTCGAGGCGGCCGCGATGCGGCGCCCCGTGCGTCGCCGTGTGCTGCGGATCAGGTCCGCGAACTCGGCGCGCAGACCGTTCAGTTCGACTTCACGGCCCGCCCTCGCGTACGCATCGCGCCGCCCTTGCATCGTCGTGTCGACGTGGAAGCAGACCTCGGACAAGCCGGCGCGCACCAGGCGCGCCAGCATGTCGGGATCGCGGCGGAAGGTTTCGCCGTGCGTCATCAGCATGGGTACGAGGCCGATGCGCCGCGCGTAAGCGATCATCGAGATCAACTCCGATTCGGCGCGCAGGGTCAGTTCGCCATCGGTGAGTTGCACGTTGCCGCCCGGCCCCAGCCATGTCCTGATACTGTTGAGTTGGGCCTCGATATCGGCCATCGGCAGGGGCCGCACACCATTCGCATCACGCGTCAGGTAACAGCCCTGGCATTGGAAGTCACAGCGCGGCATCGCGCCGATCGTCGCGCCGCAGCCCGCGTAGTGCCGCCCGAAGAACTGCGTCGGCACACGCAGCGCCTGCGGCAAACGCGACCAGGCACGAGCAAGCGTCCTGCGCGACTCGTCGATCTCCAGGCGGCCTCGGTGAGCGCGTTCTTCAAGCCGGGGGCGGCGCGCGAGAATATTCATTCTCCGTTGCGCGCTTCGCAGTCGGTTCGTGCTTTGCCCGAGAGGCCTTTGCAGGCCTCGACGCTACTGGTCTGCGAGGCGTCCTTGCTCCCGTACACGAAGCAGGCCGAGCCAAACAAGAAGGCAGATCCGAGAAGTGCCAGCATGAGCATACGTTTCAGCATTGCAGATTTTCCATGGGATCGGGGCGCATCGCGGATCACTTTGCGCGATCGTTGAGTTGCCAGTCGTAAGGCAGGTAGCGCACTTCCGGCACGCTATCGCGCGGGAGGTCGAGGTAACGGCCGACGAAGCTCGCCAACGTCGTCCCGTCAGCCGTGAAGTCTTCACCGAACCAGTCGAAGATTGCCGACAACTCGAGAACATTGGTCGCCGCGACATAGCGGTTCTTGCGCGCATCGTGGAGGAACTCGCGCGCCTGGTCGTCGAGTTGGTGGTCGAGGTCTGCACCTCGATAGGCCTCGGCGCGCAAGGGCGGGCAACTCTGCGCGGCACATACCAGGGCGAAATGGATGCGTGGCTCGTTGAAAGCGCTGCGCAGCGTGCCATGCTCGATGTCGTTCAAGGAAATCTCGCCGCCTTTCAGCGTCGGCATCGGAATAAACGAATCGCGAAACGCCGCTCCCGGTAACCAGCCGATCTTGCGGATCGAAGCTATCGGATAGTGTTCGAGGATCAGTGCAACCGTGAATGCGTTGTACGCATTGATCCAGAACGCGATCTTGTCTTCCCTGGTGGCCGCCGAATACTCGGCGGCGCAAGTCGATGACAAGTCGCTCAGGTAGCCGTCCAGTGCGTCGCGGTGGCGATTTTGCAGGGCCTGGTAATCGAGCTGCCCGGCGCTCACATGCTGGTCGAGGAGCGCGCTCCACTTGGCGTGCGAGCGATCGAGCGGCGTGCACTGCGCAAACGCTGTTGCGCCGACGAGCATCAGTACGGCGACTGCAATCGTTATCTTGAGCATGGCCGGATCCGTGGCGTGATTTTCCAGTCGCCGAAAGCGTCGGTTGATTGAGGCTCCTGGCGGGGCGGCTGAAACCGATTCCGCCGGAGGCGGTGCTGCCGCCCGAAACGCGTCACGATACGTCTCGTGTGAGGCACCTGCTGATTACAATACGCTTCATTTCGCGGAAACGATGCTTTAGGCGGGATCTTGCCGGCGCGCAACTGTCCCGCTCTCGCCGCCCCGACGGATTGTCAGGCAGGACCTGGCTGCACGGCGTGTCGCCGCGCCGCAGGCAGAACGGGCCTGGCTATCGATCCCGAGAAGCTGCTCGAGGCCGTGCGTCCGCTTCATCGTGGTGCGGCGTTCGGGCAGTGTCCGCTCCTCCGGAGCCGCTGTTATGGCATGCCGGGCTCCCCTGCCCCGCCTGGCCGGAATCACCCGCGCACGGTACCGAGCGGTGCCGGCATCAGGTCTTGTCCCTTGCCTGCGCAGGAGCCCTTCCACGGGCGCAGGTCGGCCGGGGAAACAACCGTGACCAGGCCTGACCACCCCTGCTGCATCGCACCAAGTCGGTCAAAGCGTGCCGCTTGGTCCGCGAAACGCTCGATCTGCTTCAGGATGCGGACCTCTCGCGCTTGTCGGCGACACCGAGCCGGGTCGACCTGATCAAGCAGGACACGCGCATCGAACTCGACGAAAAAGGGGTACGCGCCGCCGCCGCCACCCTCGTCGGGGGCGTCCGCGCCACCAGCGTCCGACCGAAATACCCCGCGCGTACCATCGTCGTCGACCGGCCCTTCGCCTTCGCCATCGTCGAGCGCACCACGCAGGCGCTGCTCTTCAACGGCGTGCTGGTGGCACTGCCTTCGGCGGAATGAGCGCTGCCGGGCGTGCCTGAGGAACTGCTGGGCAGTTGGCGCGATCGCGCGACTTCACGCACGGCCCGCGATGAAGGCCTCGATCGGCGCGTACGTGTCGGCAATCGCGCCGCGCACGGCGTCGACCAGCGGTGCCGGCGCGGTACGCGGCGAGCCGCTGTCGAAGGGCGGTTCGGGCTGGTACTGGAACAGCAGCTGCAGCAGCTGCGCCTGCATCGGGTCGACCACCTCCGCGACCAGGGTGAGGGCGAAATCGATACCGGCCGTCACCCCGCCGCCACTGATGCGGTCGCGGTCGACGACGACACGGGCATCCACGGCCTCGACGCCGGGAAAGCGCCCGAGCTGTTCCATCCAGCCCCAGTGCGTGGTCGCACGGTAGCCGTCGAGCAGGCCGGCGGCGGCGAGAATCAGCGCGCCGGTACACACCGAGCTCATACAGCGCGCCCCGGCCGCGGCATCGCGCAGGAAGCCGGTCACGGCAGCATCGCGCATCTGCGGCAACACGTCACGCCCGCCGGGCACGACGACGATATCGAGCGGCGGACAATCGGCGAAGCCGTAACGCGGTAGCAGGGTCGCACCACAGTCGCTGGCGAGCGGGGCCGCTTCCTTGGCGAAGGTGAAGGTATCGAAGGCGTCGACCCGCGAGAGGAACTGCAGCGGCCCGTAGGCATCGAGCATGGTCATCTCGGGGAACAGGTAGATGCCGGTGTTGAGCTTGGTGGTCATGATCGTGGCCTCGTCGATGCAGGGATGGCAGGCGGCGCGCCGCCGGGGCGCGTCTCGAAGTGTTCGCGGTAATCGCGCGGGGAAATCCCGAGCCGGCGTATGAACGTGCGTCGCAGGTGCTCGGCATCGCGCAGGCCGGCCAGCGCCGCAACGCGGTCGAGCGAACGCGTGCCTTGCTCGAGCCAGCGCCGCGCCGTCTCGATGCGCGCGTTCTCGACGTAGCGCGCCGGCGTCATGCCGGTCTCGGCGCGGAAGACCCGTGCGAAATGACGCGGACTCATCGCCACCTCGCGCGCCAGCGCATCGACCGTGGCCGGCTGCGCCGGATTACTGACGATGCGTGCGCACAGTTCGGCAACCGAGCGGCGCCCGCCGGCAACCTCGGGCAGCAGGGGGCTGAACTGCGACTGCCCGCCCGGCCGGCGCGCGAAGATCAGCCAGTAGCGGGCGAGTGCGAGCGCGCGCTCCGCCCCGTAATCCTGCTCGACGAGATGCAGGGCGAGATCCATGCCGGCGGTGATGCCGGCCGAGGTGTAGACATTGTCATCGGCGACGAAAAGCGCGTCCGCTTCGACCGCCACCGCGGGATGGCGCTCGCGCAGCTGGTCGAGAAAACGCCAGTGGGTGGTGGCGCGACGGCCATCGAGGAGCCCGGCGGCGGCCAGGAGGAAAGCGCCGGTGCACACCCCGACCACGCGCCGCGCACGCGCCGCGGTGCGTCGCAGCCAGGCCAGCAGACGGGCGTCTTCGCACGCTGCCTGGACGCCGGTACCGCCGGGCACGATGAGCGTATCGATGGGGCGCCTCGCACACGCCCGCAGCGGACGGGTCGCGATCTCGAGGCCACTCGGCCAGGTCGCCAGCGTGCCGCCGTGACGCGAGACGACCAGCGGCGCGGGGATGGCGGTATCTTCCTCCCCGCGCAGCTGTGCCGCACACAACAGGTCGAGCGGGCCGGCGATGTCGAGAATCTCGGCGCGCGGGAAAGCGAGCATCACGATCGCGCCCGCTGGCAATGGTGGTGCCGGCTGCTTCATGGGATGACAGCATGACCGCGCCACGCGATGGCCGCAATGACACCTATCCGACGATTTCTGCCATTTCCGACCTGATCCGGCGGCGCGCGCCGCGCCCCCGGCTCAGTCACATCGGGCGCTGCACGCCGCCCACCCACGGCACAGGTGGATGTAGACTTCGCACGCCGCATCGAGCAACCGGGGCGCGCTGCCGGTGAGGGCCACGAGATGCGCCCGCGGCACCTGCCAGTCGCAGGCCAGCACCGCGAGGTCGAGCAGCGGAAAACCGTTGCCGGCATATTCCCAGTCGAGCAGGACCGGCCCATCGGCGCCGAACACGACGTTCGCCGGTACCGGGTCGTGGTGGCAGGGGCCACGCTGCGCCGCCGCCTCGAGCAGCGCGAGGTGCGCCTGCCAGTGCCCCGGGCTTGCCGCGGCGCCGGCGCCGCGGTAGCGGGCATCGAGCGCGCGGTAATCGGTCGGCGGTACCGCGACGCCGAGTTCTTGTACGCCTCGCAGCACGTCGAGCAGCGCCCCGAGGCGTTCGTCGTCGAGCGCGGCCGGCGCGAGGTGCTCGCCCTCGACGAAGGCCGTGACCATGCAACCGAGCGACGCGTCGGCAAATACGAGTGGCGGCGCGTAGCCGCGTGCGGCGGCGGCGGCATGGAAGCTGAACTCGCGGTCGCGCTGCAGGCCGAGCGCCGCGGTCGCGCCATCGAGACGCAACACGAAGCGCGCCGCGTCGGCCTCGATCAGGTAGCTGCGGTTGGTACGTCCACCGGGCAGCGGCGCGAGCAGGCGCGGCGCGCCGCGAAAGGGCAATCCCAGCGCGCGCCAGTCGGCGAGCAGCGTCTCAGCCGACGGCGGGCTGTGCGCGGGCGGCGGCGTATTCACGTTTCCACTGCACGAAGCCGAACACCACGATGACCAGGTAGAGCGCGAACAGCGTCGCGGTGAGATAAAGGCCGCGATCGATGTACAGCGGGATCGAGACCGCATCGATGACCAGCCAGTAGAGCCAGTTCTCGAGCACCTTCTGCGCGACCATCCAGGTCGTGACGATCGCCCCCCAGGTCGTGAAGGAGTCGACGTAAGGCCAGGCCGCGCTGGTGTAACGGCTCAGCAGCGTCCCGGTCACGATGGCCGCGACGACAACCCCGCCTATCACCAGCAGGTGGCGGCGTGCGCGCCAGCGCGTGATGACCAGCGCCTGCCGCGCGACGCCGCCACGCTGCCACAGCCACCAGCCGTATACCGCCATGAGCATGTAATAGACGTTCAGCAGCGACTCCATCAACAGGCTCACGTTCCAGAACAACGCGGTGTAGATGATGGTGCTGACCAGCGCGCAGGCCCAGCACGCCGGGTGTTCGCGCGCGGCGAGCAACAGGTAGGCGATGGCGAGCACCACCGCCACGCCTTCCCATGGCGACATCGCGACCAGTTCCGCCACGCCCCGCCCTCAGCCCGACGAGCGCCGCGCGGCGTAGCCGGGAATCAACTTGGCGACGAACACCGCCGTGCCGAATTCGCGGTAGCTTTCTGCCATCGCTTCCTCGAGGACCTTCATGACGCGCGCGTAGTCACCGACGATCCGCGTCGAGGTCGGCGTGGTCTCGATCTCGAGTTCCGAGTGCCGCCCGAGCCGGGCAATGAAGCCCTTGATGGGCGCGAGGTAGTCGTCACGAACCGGGTACATGCTGATTTCGACGGTCAGCTCGAAGGAATCGTTCGATGCGGTCATGACCATGCTCCGTTGCTCAGAACGACCACGCCAGCTCGATGCCGTACACGCGCGGCTCGCCCGGCTGGGTGTAGGTGCGGTTGACGCTGAAAGCGTCGCGCGGATCGTTGGCGAAGTACAACCCGTGCACGTCGTAGTCGGTGTCGAGCAGGTTGCGCGCCCACAGGCGTGCCTCGATCTCGCCCACCTGCCACGCCAGGCTCGCATTCAGCGCCGTGTAGCCGTCGAGTTTGCCATCGTGGTAGTAGCCGAAATACTGCTCGTCGCGACCTTCGACGGCGAGGTTGCCGCGCAGCCCCGGGAGGATGTCCCAGTTCAGGCCGAAGTAGTACTGCCAGCGCGGTGCGCGCGCCTGGTCGCGCCCGCGCAGCTGGCGGAAGCTGTTCGTGTCCAGGTCGAACACCGACATCGACTCGACGTCCGTCTCGAGATAGCCGACGCGTGCGAGCAGACCGAGCGTGGGGGTGAGGCGCGCGTCCACTTCGAGTTCGGCGCCGTAGTTCTCGGCGTCGTCGACGTTGTCGAGCATGCCGACGAAGACGAACGTGCTCGCGTCCCAGATCCAGTTCTCGAGCTGGGCGTTGTTGCGCTCCATGTGGAACAGCGCGAGCCGCACCGCGAGGCGATCGTCTAAATAGCTGCCCTTGATACCGATTTCCTTGTTGAACAGCGTCTCGGTATCGAAGCGCAGGCGGTCGTCGACGAACGCTTGGAAGCGTGCCGCGACGACGCCGCGCACCGAGGTCGCGCCGGTGTTCACGCCGCCCGGCTTGGCACCGCGCGAGGCGGTCGCGTAGAGCAGGGTGTCGGGCCGTGCGCGGTACTCCAGGGTCGCCTCGCCGCTCCAATAGGTGTCGTTGGACTGCGTATCGACGGCGTTGGAATCGTCGTACTGGTCGTCGAAGGCTTCGCCGCGGATCCCGAGCCTGAGCAACAGGGCTTCGTGCACGGCGAACTCGAGCTCGCCGTAGAGCGCGTAGCGCGTGGTCTGGTAGTCACTCGAGAACAGGCCGAAGCGGCTGCGCTCCATGTCTTCATCGCGATGATGGAAGTAGGCTCCGGTCACCCACGACAGGCGCCCCGGCGCGGACAGCCAGCGCAGATCCACGGTGACCTGGTCGCGGCCGCGCTCGATGCGATCGGTGGCACTGAACTCGAGCGCCGGCGCGCAGCGCACGCCGTCGCAAAAGCCGCGGAACACCCAGTCCTCGTCGAAACCGTAGACTTCGTCGCTGTCGGTGTACGTCGAGCGGAGCTCTATCGTGCCGGCGCCGTCGAGCGCATAACCGACGCGGCCGGCCAGCGCGGTCGCCTCGACGGCGTCGGTGCCCGGCTCGTCGCTCAGGGTGGTACGCGTATTGTCGAGCGAGAAGGCGTCGTAACCGTTGTCGGCATCGATGTAGAGTACGGTGAGGTCGGCATCCAGCGCCGGCGTCACGTCCCAGGCCAGCTTGCCGCGCACGGTCAGCTCGTCGCGATCCTGCGTGTCGTCACGGCCGAGGAACGCGTTTTTCATGAAGCCGTCGCTCATGCTTTGCCGCACGGCGATGCGCGCGCCGAGCGACTCGGTCACGGGTCCGCCGGCGGCCGCGCTGACGTGCCAGGTGTCGAGGTTGCCGTAGCCGGCGGACGCCTGTGCTTCGAAGGTGTCGCCCGGATCGCGGCTGCGGATGTTGACCAGGCCGGCGAGCGCGGCGGCGCCGAAACGCGTGCCCTGCGGGCCGCGCAGCACCTCGACCTGTTCGGTGTCGAACAACAGCGCGCCGGTTGCGACGTTGGACAACTCGATACCGTCGAGCACGATCCCGACGGACGGGAAGTGCTTCGGATCGGTGAACTGCTCGAGGTCACCGATGCCGCGCATCTGGACGAAGCGCGCGCGCGAGCCGCCCACGGTGAAACCGACGTTGGGTGCGGCAGCGAGCACGTCCTCGAGATGGCGTGCCGCACGCTGCTCGATGAGCGTGGTGCCGAGCACGCTGGCGCTGCCGGCGAGATCCATCTGCGCGGCATCGCGGAAGCCCGCGGTGACGACGATCTCCTCCATCGGCCGGGGCGCCTGCTGCGCCGACGATGCGGCTGAGTACAGGGAAAAACAGAACGGTATGACGAAATACGCGTTGCGTGGAATACGCATGCAAGTCTCCTTATTGCTAAAGAGACCCGGACTGGTTCGAGAGGGGACTGGTTTTCAACTGGAGTCCTATCCCTACGCCGGCATTATCCGGATCAGGTTCACGGGGTTCGTCCGCGAGGACATCTCAGGCCCGTAGGCCACCCCCTAGGAAAGCCGCTGCCACGTGATGACCGGCAGCGAGAAGCGCTATTGTATCACGCACGCATCCCCCACCCGTCAAGCGTGACGGGTTCTATTGTGTTCGATCGCCGAGCCCGCGTAAGCTCCGGAGCAAGAGGGCGCGTGCAATGCCGCGCACCCGCCACGAGCGATCGAGACCATGAGCGAACCCCACTACGAAGTGCGCGTAAGCAGCACGACGCAATACATCGAAGAGCAGTCCGATCCGGACGCCGGGCGCTACGTCTTCGCCTACACGATCACCATCGAGAACACCGGCGGCATCGCCGCGCAGTTGCTCAGCAGGCGTTGGCTGATCGCTGACGCGGGCGGCAAGGTGCAGGAAGTGCAGGGTGCGGGGGTGGTCGGCGAGCAGCCGGTGATCGAGCCCGGCGCGAGCTACCAGTACACCAGCGCGGCGATGCTCGAAACGCCCGTCGGCAGCATGCGCGGCAGCTACGAGATGCTCGCCAGCGACGGTGTACGCTTCGACGCCGACATTCCCGTGTTCACGCTCTCGGTACCGCGCCTGTTGCATTGACGCGGCGATGATCGCGTGGCGACGATTAGCAGGCCGGCGAGGAACGCCGAGCGGCGTGCGGGCTGCAAGCCGCGTGCGGGCCGAGGAGCGGAATCCATGTGGATAAACGAGGACCGCGGGCGAGTGCGCAAAGCCGCCGACCGTGCCCGCAGCCGTTTTTCGCCTGCCTGCTAGAAGACCGATGGCGACCTATGCCATAGGAGACATCCAGGGCTGCCACCGCGAGTTGCTCAACCTGCTGGCCGCGATCGGCTTTTCCCCGCGCCACGATCGCCTGTGGCTGACCGGCGACCTCGTCAATCGCGGTCCGCGGTCGCATGCCGTGATGCGCGAGGTCATGCGGCTCGGCGAGGCCGTTGTAACGGTGCTCGGCAACCACGACCTGCACCTTCTCGCCCTGGCGCTGCTCCCGCGCACGAAATTGCGGCGCCGCGACAGCGTCGACGACATCCTCGCGGCGCCCGATCGGCTCGACATCATCGACTGGCTGCGACAACAACCGCTGCTGCATGCCGATCCGGCCCGCGGCATCGCCATGGTCCACGCCGGGCTGCCGCCGGACTGGAACCTCGCCGAGGCGGCCGCGCATGCCGCCGAGGTCGCGGACTGCCTGCGTGACGCGAGGCGCGCCGTCGATTTCCTCGAGCAGATGTACGGCGACACGCCGGCCCGCTGGGATCCGGCGCTGCACGGCACGGCACGCCTGCGCTACATCACCAACTGCCTGACTCGCATGCGGTATTGCCGTGACGATGGCACGCTCGATCTCGACGCCAAGGGTCCGCCGACGGCGGTCGCAGCCGATCTCCGGCCATGGTACGCCGCGGCCGGGCGCCGCTCGCGCGACACGACCATCGTATTCGGACACTGGTCGACATTGCGCCTGGACGCGGCCGACTGCCGCCGGCACAACGTCTACCCGCTGGATACCGGCGCGGTCTGGGGCGATCGGCTGACCGCGCTGAGGCTGGAAGACTACGCGCGCTTCAGCGTCGGCTCATCGCAGGCGCTCAGTCACGAGTGACGCGCTCGAGCACGCGGAAGCAATAGTCCCAAGCATGGCGCTCGTCGCGCCGGTGCGGCTCGCACGAGACTTCGATCCAGTCCTGCTCGTCGAGCGGCGGGAAGTGGACGTCACCGCCGACCGCGGCATCGACCTCGGTGAGGTAGATGCGCCCCGCGCGCGGCAGCGCGTCGCGATACAGCGCCGCGCCGCCGATGATCATCGCTTCGTCGGCGTCGGCGACACGCACGAGCGCCTCGTCGAGCGAGCTGCACCGCTCGCAGCCGGGCGCGTCGTAGGAGACGTCGCGGGTGAGCACGAGATTGCGACGTCCGGGCAGGGCGCGGCCGATCGAGGCATGCGTGCGGCGTCCCATGATGATCGGCTTACCCATGGTGATGGCACGGAAGTGCTTGAGATCTTCGGGCAGGTGCCAGGGCAGGGTGCCGTCGCGCCCGATGACGCGCTCGCGATCCATGGCGACGACCAGGCTGATACGGGGCCGCGTACCGCCGCCGGGCGAGCGTGCCACGCTCACACCGCCACCGGCGCGGCGATATGCGGGTGGGATTCGTAGCCTTCCAGCACGCAGTCCTCGTAACGGAAGTCGAACAGCGAACGCACCTGCGGGTTGAGACGCATACGCGGCAGCGGCAGCGGTTCGCGGGTCAACTGCAGGTCGGCCTGTTCGAGGTGATTGAGGTAGAGATGGGCGTCGCCCAGCGTATGCACGAACTCGCCGGGCTCGAGATCGCAAACCTGGGCGACCATCATCGTCAACAAGGCGTACGAGGCGATGTTGAACGGCACGCCGAGAAACACGTCCGCGCTGCGCTGGTACATCTGGCAGGAGAGCCGGCCTTCGGCGACGTAGAACTGGAACAGGGTGTGGCAGGGCGCAAGCGCCATGCGCGGAATGTCGGCGACGTTCCAGGCGCTGACCACGAGCCGGCGCGAATCGGGTGTTCGCCGGATTTGTTCGACCACCTCGGCGAGCTGGTCGATCGTGCCGCCGTCGGGACTCGGCCAGGAACGCCATTGCACGCCGTAGACCGGCCCGAGCTCGCCGTCGGCGTCGGCCCACTCGTCCCAGATCGACACGCCGTTCTCGCGCAGGTAGGCAATGTTCGACTCGCCACGCAGGAACCAGATCAGCTCGTGCACGATGGATTTCATGTGCAGGCGCTTGGTCGTGAGCAGGGGAAAGCCCGCGCCGAGATCGAAACGCATCTGGTAGCCGAACACGCTCAGGGTACCGGTACCGGTGCGGTCGCTCTTGCGCACGCCGTGCTCGCGTATGTGGCGGAGCAGGTCGAGGTAGGTCTTCATCGCGGGAATCCGTGCTATCGGCTGACAGGACGCGCGGGCGGGATGCCACGCGCGGCTCCGCGCATTGTAACGGCACCCACGGCCGCGGACGCGCCCGTGTTCAGGTCGACCCGCGCCCCGCGCGGCGCTGCGCGCTGAGCAGCAAGGCCAGGCCGGCGACGATCATCGGCAGCGACAACACGTGCCCCATGGTGATCCAGCCCCAGGCCAGGTATCCGATATGCGCATCGGGCTCGCGCAGCAGCTCGACCAGGGCGCGGAACACGCCGTAACCGAGCAGGAAGACACCGGTCAGCGTGCCGCGCGGCGGGCCGCCGCGGCGCACCCCGGCGAGCACGAGGAACAGCAGCAGTCCTTCGAGGAGGGCCTCGTAGAGCTGCGTCGGGTGGCGCGCGACCGCGCCGGCCGCCGGATGCGTGAACACGACCCCCCAGGGCAGCGTGGTCGGCGCGCCCCACAGCTCCTGGTTGACGAAATTCGCGATGCGTCCGAGGCCGAGCCCGATCGGCACGACCGGCACGAGGAAATCGCTGATGTCGAGAAACGGCCTGCCCTGCGCGCGCGCCAGCCAGGCCACGGCGAGCACCATGCCAATGACCCCGCCGTGAAAGGACATGCCGCCCTGCCACACGGCGAAGATCGCCGAGGGGTCTTCGAGGTAGGAACGCGCGTTGTAGAACAGCGCGTAGCCGATACGCCCGCCGAGCACGCCGCCGAGCGCGGCGTAGAACACGACGTCACCGACCTGTTGCGGTGTCCAGCCGCTGCCGGGCGCCGCGGCGCGCCGCTTGAGCAGCCACCAGGCCAGCGCGATACCGGCGATGTAGGACAGGCCGTACCAGTGAATCGCAAGCGGGCCTATCTCGATGGCGACGGGGTCGATGTCGGGAAAACGAATCACGGGCTCGTGCTGCTGCGCTGGGTTGGCGGGGCGGCGGCGGCGCGCGCGGGACCGCGCTGCCGGAGAAATACCGCAAAGACGGTGCAGTATAGCGCAGCGCTTGCTGTGCTACGGTGGTTCGCAGGACGCCGATGGAGCACGCATGAACCGACTCGCCGACGCCACCAGCCCCTACCTGCTGCAGCATGCGGACAACCCGGTCGACTGGTATCCCTGGGGCCGCGAAGCGCTCGAGCGCGCGGCGCGCGAACACAAGCCCATCCTGCTCTCGATCGGCTACTCCGCGTGTCACTGGTGCCACGTGATGGCACACGAGTCGTTCGAGAACGAAGACATCGCGGCGCTGATGAACGCCGGGTTCGTCAACATCAAGGTGGACCGCGAGGAGCGCCCCGACCTCGATCGCATCTACCAGGTCGCCCACCAGCTGCTCACGCGCAACCGCGGTGGCTGGCCGCTGACCATGTTCCTCACCCCCGGCGACCAGGTGCCGTTCTTCGGTGGAACTTATTTCCCGCCCGAGGCACGTCACGGCCTGCCGGGTTTCGGCGACCTGCTCGAACGCGTCGCGGCCGCGTTCCGTGAGCACGGCGAAGAGATAGAACAGGCCAAGCCGCAGATGCGCGCGGCGCTCGCCCAGGTCCTGGGCGGCAGCGACGACAGCGGCGAGGTCGACGTGAGCCTGGTCGAGCAGGCGTGCAGCGAGTTCGACGAGCGCTACGACGCGCGCCACGGCGGCTTCGGCGCCGCGCCCAAGTTTCCTCACCCGAGCGCGCTCGAACTGCTGCTCGATGCCGCCGCGCGGCACCCGGCGGGAGCGCTGCGCACGCGCCTGCTCGAGATGGTCGACCGCACGCTCGAAGCGATGGCGCGCGGCGGGCTCTACGACCACCTCGGGGGCGGCTTCTGCCGTTACTCGGTAGACGACCGCTGGGACATTCCACACTTCGAGAAGATGCTCTACGACAACGGGCCGCTGCTCGAACTCTACAGCGCACGCGCCGCGGCGACCGGCTCGGCGTTGTTCCGCGAGGTCGCCCACGGCACCGCCGACTGGCTGCTCGAGGTCATGCGCACGCCGCAAGGGGCTTTCTGCTCGAGCCTCGATGCCGATTCCGAAGGCGAGGAAGGACGCTTCTACATCTGGACCCGTGACGAGATCGCGCGCCTGCTCGGCGACAGCTACGCGCCGTTCGCCGCGCGCTACGGTCTCGACGGTCCAGCCAACTTCGAAGGCCGGTGGCACCTGCGCCTGGCGCCGCCGGGAAGCGGCGACGAGGACGGCGCGGCCTTCGCGGCGGACCGCGAACTGCTCGCGCGCCACCGCGCCGAACGCACCTGGCCGGCCCGCGACGACAAGATCCTGACCGCCTGGAACGCACTCGCGATCAAGGGACTCGCGGCGGCCGGCACCCAGCTCGAACGCGGCGACTGCCTCGATGCCGCCACGGCCGCGGTCGACTTCCTGCGCACGCATCACTGGCGCGACGGGCGCCTGCTCGCGACCAGCCGCGACGGCCGCGCACACCTCGACGGCTACCTCGACGACTACGCCTTCCTCATCGATGCCCTGCTGACCCTGCTCGCGGCGCGCTGGCGCCCAGCCGATCTCGATTTCGCCATCGCGCTGGCGGAGGTCCTGCTCACACGTTTCGCCGATGACGAACGCGGCGGCTTCTTCTTTACCGCTGACGACCACGAACGCCTGCTCCAGCGCAGCCGCACGTTCAGCGACGACGCCCTGCCGTCCGGCAACGGCATCGCCGCGCGGGCGCTGGCGGAACTCGGCCACCTGCTCGGGGAACCGCGCTACGCCGCGGCCGCGCGTGCCACGCTCGCCGCCGGCATCAACGAGGCGGCGCGGCTGCCGTCGGCGTGCAGTGCATTGATGTGCGCAGTGCTCGAGGATGCCGCGCCCCCGCCGCGCCTCGTGCTGCGCGCGCGGCCCGATAGCGCACTCGGGCCGTGGTTCGCGGCGATCCGCAAGACCGCCGATGCGCGCCTGCGCTGCTACGTCGTGCCGGCAACGACGGACGTGCCGCTACCCGGCCTGCTCGCCGAGCGCCGCGCCCTCGATGACGCCGCGGTGACCGCCTACCTGTGCCGGGGCACGAGTTGCAGCGCGCCGCTGACCGCGCCCGGGTCCCTGTCAGCCGCCCTCGCAGACCCCCTGGCCGCGTCCTGAGCCGCGCGCGCCCGCGCCCGCACGCCGCGCGAGCAGGCCGATGCCGCCCGCCAGCACCCATAGCGCCGCCGGGGGCAGCGGTACCTGGGCCGCCTCCACCACGGGCGGCGGTTCGGCAACCGGCTCAACGATCTCCCAGCCGAGATCCTCGAGCCCCGCCAGGTCGAGTTCGGTGATGAGCTTACGCGTACCCAGCGTGATATTCGGATCGAACGCGGTCTCCTGCGTCGCACCGGGGTTCGGGATATAGCTCAAGTCATAGTCGGCGACGCTGCTCAGGGTGCCCGAGGCCCAGTGCGCGCCGCCATTCTGCAACGAGGGGTTCACCCCGCCGTTGGCCGCTGCCGCGGCGACACCGAAAAAGGTCGTGCCCGACACGAGATTGTTCCAGCTGTCGGCTGTGCCGAGCCCGAACACGTGGCCGAGCTCGTGCAGGGCGACGGAGAGAAAATCGGGCTGACTGCCTATGGGCAGGGTGTCGATACCGAAGTGCCAGGCGCGATCGATGTCGAACGACATGAAACCGCCCCAGGTGGCGAAGTCGTTGGCCGTCTGGTTGGTCACGTCGTCGACGTTGCGGATATCGTCCTGGCTCTGGTTGGCGCCCTGGCCGCGCGAGACCATGGCGTCGCGATAGGCGCTGCCGCCGTTGACGATGTAGGCGCCGGGCCCCGCCACGGCCAGCGTGCCGGTGCTGAACGGGTCGAGATCGACCGCGCCGACGTACACCCGCATCGTGTCCGCGGCGAGCGCGAAGTTCGCGATCGACTCGGTCTTCAGCGTCGAGCCGCTCTGGAACAGGCTCGGATTGCTGAAGAAGGCGGTATAGAAACCGCCCGCGGCCTGGCCCGATTCGATCGCACCGAGCGAGTCGCCGATGGCGGCCTCGAAGAAGGCCCCCGCGGCTTCGAGCGCATTGCGCGCGTCCGAACCCGGCGCGAAAAAGCCGGTGCTGTCGAAGTCGTAGTTGAACTCGACGGTGAGCGCCCAGGCGCCCGGTGCGAGCCCGGCGAGCAAGGCGAGAGGCGCGAGGCGCCGCGTGGCTGGGGAATCGAAACGTGACATGACTGTGCTTCCGTGCCGGCCGCGGCGCCGGCTGCGCGCGGCGGCTCCGCGGGACGCGCGACAGTGTCGCATCCGGCGGTCCTCGCGGCACCCGCCGGATGCGGTAATCCGTCAAGCTTCGGGCTTCGTCAACGTTTGTTGACGTGTCCCGCGTGCGGCAGGCGTGCCGCGTTCACCAGTCGAGCGCCGTACCGAACTCGCGCGCGTAGCGCGCCGCGAACGCATCGCGCGTGACGCGATGGTTCTGCGTACCGGCGTGCTCGATCTTGATCGCGCCGAGCAGCGAGGCGATGCGCCCGGTTGTCTCCCACGGCAGCCCGTGCATCAGGCCGTAGAGCAGCCCGGCGCGATAGGCATCGCCGCAGCCGGTGGGATCCTTGATCGCGGCAGGACGCGCGGCCGGTACCTCGATACGCTGGCCGCCGGTGTAGATGTGCGAACCCTCGGCGCCGCGCGTGACGATACACGCCTCGACGCGTTCCGCCAGTGCCTCGGGCGACAGCCCGGTACGCTCGGTCATCAGCTCGGACTCGTAGTCGTTGACCGTGACCCAGGTCGCGGCCTCGACGAAGCGAGCCAGGTCCTCGCCATCGAACATCGGCATCCCCTGGCCCGGGTCGAAGACGAAGGGGATGCCGGCAGCCTGCATCTGCTCGGCATGGGCGAGCATACCGTCGCGCCCGTCGGGCGCGATGATGCCCAGCCTGACCGGTCCGGCCTGACTCACCGCGTTCTGCGCCGAATGGCTCATCGCACCCGGGTGGAAGGCGGTGATCTGGTTGTCGTCCAGGTCGGTCGTGATGAACGCCTGCGCGGTCAGCGAGCCGGCCACTTCGGTGACGCAGTCGCGGCGGATACCGAGCTCGTCCATCCACGCCGCGTAGGGTGCAAAGTCCTCGCCGACGGTCGTCTTGAGGTTGTAGGCGATGTTCCCCGCGCAGCCGCCGAATTCGCGGCGCATCTCCGGCACCAGGAAGGAGACGTTCAGGATGTGGATCTTGTCCGGCAGGATATGATTCTTGAACCGGTCCTGGAACACCATGATGTTGTCGAAGGCGAACGAGCCGCAGATTAGAGCTGACATTGATGAAGAACACCTGCAGGGAAACTGGCGCGCGCCATGATACCGGAATGCGTCGGCACAGCGCGGCGGTTCGATGAGCTTCGTCGACGCGCTGGGCAGCGCGGAGGTGCTCGGCGCCCTGCTGCTGCTGGTCCTCGCGAGCCTCGCCGAACTGCCGCTCGAACATTTTCTGAAATCGCGGCGCAGCGCGGCGGCCGTGCTGCATTTCGCCTGGGACTGGTTCCTGGGCCCGCTGTGGCGCGCGCTCGCCATCGCCGGCTTCGTGCTGCTGGCCTACCCCGCGAGCTACGGCGTGCGCCGCGCTCCGGGCCTCGCGGCACTCGCCGCGGACGGCACGCTCGGCGCCACCGCGCTCGTCAACATCCTGTTCCTCGCCACCCTGCTGCTGCCGCTGGTCCCGCCCCTGCGCCGCCACGGCGGCGTGCTGCTGGCAGCACAGGGCGGCCTCGCCACGGCCATCGTCTTCGGCTGGTACGCCGCCTACATCGGCGCGCGCAGCGTCAGCTACTGGCCAGGGTTGTCGCCCGCACTGCTCGTCGTGATGATGGCCTTGTTCGGCTACCGCGCCGCGCAGGTGTTGGGGCACACCATCGGTGAATCACTCGACGGCTGGCTCGGCACCCATGGCCTCGCGCCGATCCTGGCCCATACCTGTGCCCAGGCCATGCTGGCCCCGGCGGTACTCCTGTACGGTTACGCGCTCGGCGTGCAGATCGCGATCTGAGCGCGCCGCTCACGCCGAGGCGCGGCTCGGGCTGCGCGCGCGCTCGAGCACGCCCTCGAGGAAGCGCCCGGTGTGCGAGCGCGCATCCGCGGCAACGTCCTCGGGGGTGCCGACGGCGAGCAACTCGCCACCCTTGCTGCCGCCCTCCGGACCGAGATCGACGATCCAGTCGGCGGTCTTGATGACGTCGAGATTGTGTTCGATGACGACCACCGTGTTGCCGTGGTCGCGCAGCCGGTGCAGAACCTTGAGCAGCTGCTCGATGTCGTAGAAGTGCAGGCCCGTGGTGGGCTCGTCGAGGATGTAGAGCGTCTTCCCGGTATCACGCTTGGACAGCTCGCGCGAGAGCTTCACGCGCTGCGCCTCGCCGCCCGAGAGCGTGGTCGCATTCTGCCCGAGCTTGATGTAGGACAAGCCGACCTCGGCCAGCGTGTGCAGCTTGCCGGCAATCGACGGCACCGCGTCGAAGAACGTGCGCGCCTCCTCCACCGTCATGTCGAGCACGTCGCTGATGGTACGGCCCTTGTACAGGATCTCGAGCGTCTCGCGGTTGTAGCGTTTGCCCTTGCACAGGTCGCACGGCACGTACACGTCGGGCAGGAAATGCATCTCGACCTTGATCACGCCGTCGCCCTGGCAGGCCTCGCAACGCCCGCCCTTGACGTTGAAGCTGAAACGTCCCGGCTGGTAGCCGCGCGAGCGCGCTTCCGGCGTGGCCGCGAAGAGTTCGCGGATGGGCGTGAACAGGCCCGTGTAGGTGGCCGGGTTGGAACGCGGGGTACGCCCGATCGGGCTCTGGTCGATATCGACGACCTTGTCGAAGTGATCGAGACCGCGGATCTCGTCGTGCTCCGCCGGCGTCGTCGATGCGCCGTTCAGCTCGCGCGCGACGGCGGCATAGAGCGTGTCGTTGACCAGGGTCGACTTGCCCGAGCCCGACACGCCGGTGACGCAGGTCATCAGGCCAACCGGGATATCGACATCGACGCCGGCCAGGTTGTTGCCGCGCGCGCCGCGGATGCCGAGCATGCGCTTCGGATTCGGCGAGACGCGCAGCGGCGGTACCGCGATGGCGCGCCGGCCGGAGAGGTACTGCCCGGTCAGCGACTCGGCGCAGCCGGCGACCCGGTCCGGCGTCCCGGACACGACCACCGTGCCGCCGTGCACGCCGGCGCCCGGCCCCATGTCGACCACGTGGTCGGCGGCAAGGATGGCTTCCTCGTCGTGCTCGACCACGATCACGGTGTTACCGAGATCGCGCAGGTGCACGAGCGTGTTGAGCAGGCGCTGGTTGTCGCGCTGGTGCAGGCCGATCGAGGGTTCGTCGAGGATGTACATCACCCCGACCAGGCCGGCACCGATCTGGCTGGCCAGGCGGATGCGCTGGGCCTCGCCGCCCGAAAGCGTATCGGCGCTGCGATCCAGGGTCAGATAGTCTAGGCCGACGTTGACCAGGAACTCTAGGCGCAGGCGCACCTCGCGCACGATCTTCTCGGCGATTTCGCCACGCTGGCCGGTCAGCGCAAGGTCGCCGAAGAACGCGTGGGTTGCACCGATCGGCATGGCGGTGACGTCGGCGAGGTTGTAGGTATCGATGAACACGTTGCGCGCGGCACGGTTGAGGCGGGTACCGGCACATTCCGGGCAGGGCTTGGAGCCGAGGTAGCGCGAGAGATCCTCGCGCACCATGTTCGAGTCGGTTTCGCGGTAACGCCGTTCCATGTTCGGCAACACGCCCTCGAACGCGTGCTTGCGCTTGTAGGAACGGCCACCGCTCTTGAAGTAGGTGAACTCGATCTCGGTCTTGCCGCTGCCGTGCAGGATCACCTGCCGCACGTCGGCCGGCAATTCGTTGAAGGGGGTGTCGATATCGAAATCGTAATGCTGCGCGAGCGCGTTGATGAGCTGGAAGTAATAGGCGTTGCGGCGATCCCAGCCGCGGATCGCGCCGGCCGGCAGCGAGATGTCGCCGCGCTGTACCACGCGGGCCTCGTCGAAGAACTGGACCACGCCGAGGCCGTCGCAGGCGGCACAGGCGCCGACCGGGTTGTTGAAGGAAAACAGGCGCGGTTCGAGTTCGTTGATGCTGTAGCCGCATGCCGGGCAGGCGAAGCGCGAGGAGAACAGCAGTTCGGCACTGCCGCCCGGATCGTCCATCGGCACCACCCGGGCGACACCTTCGCCGAGTTCGAGCGCGGCTTCGAACGACTCGGCGAGGCGCAGAGCGATGTCCTCGCGCACGCGGAAGCGATCGACGACGACGTCGATGTCGTGCTTCTTGCGCAGCGCGAGCGCGGGCGGATCGTCGAGCATCACGACCTCGCCGTCGACCAGCGCGCGGACGTAGCCGAGCCGCGCGAGGTGCTCGAAGACCTGTGCGTGCTCGCCCTTGCGCCCGCGCACGACCGGCGCGAGCAGCATCCAGCGCGTGTCGGCTTCCAGCGCCAGCACCTGGTCGACCATCTGCGAGACGGTCTGTGCCTCGAGCACCTCGGCATGATCGGGACATCGCGGTACGCCGACGCGCGCGAACAGCAGGCGCAGGTAGTCGTAGATCTCGGTAATCGTGCCGACCGTGGAGCGCGGGTTGTGGGAAGTCGATTTCTGCTCGATGGAGATCGCCGGCGACAGGCCTTCGATGTGGTCGATGTCCGGCTTCTCCATCATCGAGAGGAACTGGCGCGCATAGGCGGACAGTGATTCGACGTAACGCCGCTGGCCTTCGGCATAGATCGTATCGAAGGCGAGCGACGACTTGCCGGAGCCGGACAGGCCGGTGATGACGATCAGCTTGTCGCGCGGCAGGTCGAGGTCGACATTCCGCAGGTTGTGCGTGCGGGCGCCGCGTAGGTGTATGGTGTCCATCGAGCGCGGTATCGGGGTCCTGCGAGGAGGCGCCGGTCGGAAGTGGCGCGGAATTCGGGCAAACGATTACTATACGGCGTTTTTTCGCCCCGTCTCAAACGCTTTCACCCGTGTCCGAGAAGCTCGCCATGACCCCCGCCGAGCGCCGCAGCGCCATTGCCCTGGCGGCGGTGTTCTTCCTGCGCATGCTCGGCCTGTTCATGCTCATCCCGGTGCTCGCGCTCTACGTCGAGACGCTGCCCGGCGCGACGCCGTTCCTGATCGGCATCGCGATCGGCATCTACGGCCTCACCCAGGCCGTGTTCCAGATCCCGCTGGGCAGCCTCTCCGACCGCGTCGGCCGCCGCCCGGTGATCCTCGCCGGCCTCCTCCTGTTCGGCGCCGGCGCCCTCATCGCCGCTGCCGCGAAATCGATCTGGCCGGTCATCGCCGGCCGCGCCGTGCAGGGTGTCGGCGCGGTGTCGGGCACCACGCTGGCGCTCGCCGCCGACCTCTCGCGCGACAGCCAGCGGACCAAGGTGATG
>JAUIFX010000057.1 GCA_030429865.1 Gammaproteobacteria bacterium
GGCACCGCTCCACAACGCCATCGCGACGAGCGCGAACGTCGCCGCGACGAGAAAGAAGCTGCGAAAGCCGAGCGCGAAGACGGTCGAGTTCACGGGCGCCGCCACGCGTAGCGCCGCGCTCGCACGATGTGACGGCAGCGACCGGGTGACATGCCAATCCTCCTCAGTACAGCAGGCCGTGCGCCCCGAGCACGGCGGCCACGACGGTGACCGCACTCGCGGTGAGCGCTACGCGGTGAGCGTGCGCCACCAGGGCGAAGGTCGACACCGGTGCGCGCGCGTGGCGGCGGCGTACCCAGGCATGCAGGAACAGGGGTTCGGCGACGAACAGCACGAGCGTGAACAGCAGCCACAGCACCACCATCGCGTGCATCCACCAGTAGCCCGGCTCGGCGAAACGCGCCCAGAGATCGAGCCGCCAGGTGAGGTAGAAACCACTCAGGCCGGCGACGCTCACCGAGACCCTGGCCTGGCCGCTGAAGCGCCCCTCGATGCGTTCGAACAGCGCCAGCCGCGCACTCGCCGGCTCGAGACCGCGCAGGCCCGGCAGGATGGCCAGCGTGACCAGGCTGACGCCGCCGATCCAGTGCACGACGGCGAGCACGTGGAGGGCACGGGCGATGACGAGGTCGATCATTCTAGGGCGTCGTCATGGCGCACGCAGCCCGCGCTGCACCACTTTCAGCACCTGCCCCAGCGGGCGCAACTCGCGCGTGATGTCGGCAAGGGTGTGGCCGTCGAGCACGGCATGGAACGCGTCGACGGCATCACCGAGGACGTCGCGCAGGCGGCACGCGCGGGCGATCGCGCAGGTGTTGCGCGCGCGGTCGAAGCATTCGGCCGGCAGCGGCGCCCCTTCCGCCGCGCGCACGACGGTACCGAGATTGATGCGCTCCGGCGCGCAGGCGAGGTCCAGGCCGCCACCGCGCCCGCGCACGTTGCGCAACCAGCCGTGCTGGCCGAGGAACTGCACCACTTTGGTCAGGTGGTGCCGCGAGATGCCGAACGCGGCCGCGATCTCGGCGATGGTCGCGCGCCGGTCGGGCTCGGTGGCGACGTACATCAGTACGCGCAAGCTGTAGTCGGTGAAGCTGTTCAAGCGCATGGGGATCGCGCAGCGCGGTGATTCGTGCGTCGATTCTCCCTGGCCGCGCAAAAAGTTGCAAATGAAATACTTCTATTAATGCCAGCGACGGCGCGCACGCTTGACCTGCATCAACCCGGGCGAAGCGGACGACCATGCCACAAGGCGGCGCGCTGGCGTTTCGCGTTTCAACACGGCACCGCGCGCCACCACGCGACGCTCGGCGTGAACGCGTCCCGTGGTTGGCGCGTGCAGGTATCTCGCAGCGCCCCGGCTTTCAGACGCGACGCGGGTAGCGCGTGGCACGCTCGGCACTGGCCGCCTTCAACCCGGCGGCATCGAGGAGCCGTGCAAGCGCCGCCGCCACCCCGCCGCGATCCGCCGGCGTCTCCCGCGGCAGCACCATGACCCGCTGCGGCGCGATCCCGGCGACCGCCGGGGCGGCCGCCGGATGGACGATCACCTTGACTTCATCGTCCAGCACCAGCGGCGGCGCGAAGCACGGGTAGCGGAAGACCACCCCCGGATCGGCGAAGCCGAGGATGGCAGCGGCACCGGCGGCATGGGCACGGGCGAAACTGTCGGCAGGAATGACGAGAACACCGCCGTCTTGCGGCGCCTCCCACAGGCGCGCCACGGCAATGGCGTCGGAGACATCCTGCGAGACGAACACCACGCCGGTTTCGCGCTCGAGCGCGTTGAGTGCGTGCTCGTCATCGCTCGTCCCGCACTGCCCGGCGTCGAGCGCGGCGCCGATTCCGCTCGCCATGCCTCGGAACAGCACCCCCCGCCCGGCGTAACGAAGCGGCAGGAACGCGTAGTCGCGGCGCACGAGATCCGCGATCGCCGCGTGCCAGCCAGGCTCGCATTGGCGTGCCCCACGGGCTGCGCGCGCGTTATCCGCGTAGACGGTCGTCTGCGCTGCGGCCGCGCGATCACGCTGATCCGTCATCGTCGTCCCCGTGTCCAAAGCTCGACGTTAGCACGCGGCATCAGCCATGCATGCCGTTTCGCTGCCCAGCAGCAATGCCGCAAGGCATTCCGACGCGTTCGACCCCGTCTCGTTGGGCGACATCCAAGCGTTTTCATCGGTGCTGTCGAGGCCATCGAAATTTCGCGAGGCGTGCCCCGATGCAACGTCACTCGAATCGGTGAGAGATGTCCGTGTTCTGCTCAAGCCACCACGCTGCGCGCCGACAACCATGGCAGCCACGCTGCACCGCCAGGTGCCTCCCGCAGCGCGATCATCGGTCGCGTCGCGCATCATGGCCGCGAGCCAGGCACGGCAGGCTTGCAGCGCGGCACGGCTCCCAGACAACGTATGAGCACGGACAGCATTGAACGCCGGTATCACGCCACGCCGCCTGAACGCGAACGACATCTTCGTCCTGATCGTCGACCCGGTTCCGGACCAGCTCGATGAGACGAGACAACACCTGAACCGCTCGGGCTTGTGCGTCACCGCGACGGCCTGCGCGGATCGCGCGCTGGTGCGGGCGAGCGAGCGCCGGCCCGACGTTCTGATTGTCGCCGATGACATCGACGGCACCGATGGCTGCGGCGTGGCCGCCGCCATCCAGGCGATGCACCCGGCAATCGAGATTCCCGTGCTCGTGCTCAGCACGAGCACGGATGAGCGCGCGATCCTGCGCTGCTTCGAAAGCGGTGCCCACGACGTCATCGTCAAGCCCGTCAGCGCCGCCCTGCTGCATGCCAAGGTCAGGGTGTTGCTGCGCCAGCGCGAACTGCGCGACACGCTCGCCGCGCAGCACGACCGCCTCGCGCAGTACCAGGCCGAGAGCGAGCGCGACAAGGAAGTCGCGCGCCTCATCATCGACAACGTGGGTGCCAACGCGACCCTCGACCAGGCCAACGTCGACTACCTGCTGCGTCCGCTGGAAACGCTGAACGGCGATCTCATGGTCGCCGGGCGGACGCCGGCGGGCGCGCATTGCTTCATGATCGCCGACTTCACCGGGCACGGCCTGCCGGCCGCGATCGGCGTACTCGTCGCGCACGGCGTTTTCACCGCCATGGTCTCGCGTGGGCACGCCATCGAAACCGTCGCGACGGAGCTCAACCGCAAGATGTACCAGGTCTTGCCGCGCGATCGCTTCCTCGCCGCCATCCTCATCGAGATCTATCCCGACACCGGCTGGACCTCGGTCTGGAACGGGGGCATGCCGGAGATGCTGCTCAGGCGTGCCGACGGCAGCCTCGCGGCGGGCTTCCCGTCGCGCTGCCTGCCGCTCGGGATCCTCGAGCCCGACGCGTTCGATGCCACGACGGTGCGCCGCGAGTTGCGCGAAGGCGATGCCCTCCTCGCCTGCTCCGACGGCGTGCTCGAGACGCTCGGTGACGATGGCTTGTTCGGCCTCGAACGGGTGCGCGCGTGCGTACGCGGTGCGCGCGGCGGCCTTATCGAGACCCTCGTCACGGCGCTCGAGCACCATGCCGCGGGGCGCCCGGCGCACGACGACCTCTCCGTGCTTCACGTGCGTTTCGAGCGCGACGTCATGCTTGCCCTCGATGCCTCGCCGGCGCGCAACGCGCGCGGACAGGCCGCGCGTCACTGGCGCACGCTCGTCGAACTCGGTCACGATGCGCTGCGCGGCAGCGACCCGGTGCCCCTGCTCGGCTCGATCATGGATCACCTGCAGGGCTTCGGCGCGCGCACGGCCGAGATCTACGTCATCCTCACGGAGCTTTACTCCAACGCGCTCGAACACGGGCTGCTTGGCCTCGATTCCGCGCTCAAGGAGAGCCCCGACGGCTTTGGTGCCTATTACGCGCTCCGCGAGGAACGCCTCGCCGCACTCGGTGCGGGAACGATCGCCATCGAGCTCGACCATCACCCGACGCCGGACGGTGGTGCGCTCGACATCACCGTGCGCCAGTCGCACAACGGCTGTGCCGCGAGCGGCCGCGCGCAGGTCCCGCTTGCCGGCAACGCGGGTTACAGCGGGCGCGGCGTCGGCCTCGTCCGCTCGCTGTGCGAATCCCTGCACTACAGCGACGACGGCCGTATCGCCCAGGCGCGTTATCGCTGGCAGACGGCGCCGACATGGCCGCAGCCCGGCGCGGCGGCGAAAAAAAAGGCCCCGGGGGAAGGGGCCTCGAAAATGGCCGGCTGAAGCAGACCGGCAGCGAAGGAAGGAGGAAGACGTCTGGTCAGGCCGCGCGGGTCGCCGCGGTATCCCAGCTGCGCAGTTCCGGCATGACTTCCTTGGCGAAGACTTCGACGGTGCGTTGCGCGACATCGAACGGCATGCCGGCGAAGCGCGGAATGATGAGGATGTCGTAGTCGCCGATGACCTGGCGGCGCTTCTCGAACTTGTCCAGCATCTGCTGCGGCGTGCCCCAGACCTGGCCTTCGACGTAGGCATCCGCGACCGCGTCCAGCCCCATTTCGTTCATCGCCACGGCGGTGTCACCGTAGGCCTCATAGCCTTTCGCGTCCTTGAAATGGTCGCCCATCATCTCGTAGTGGTGCATGACGCTGAGCAGGTAGTCGCGGACGTACTTGTTCGCGTTGTCCGCGGCACGCTCGGCGCTGGTGTCACAGACCGTGATGTCGGTCATGATCGGAATCGGCGCAGGGCGCTTGTGATGCTTCTGGTAAGCCGCCGTGTAGGCGTCGATCTCGGCCTTGTGCGTGTCCATCGACTTGTAGGTGAACTGCATCATCTGTGCGCCGAGCAGCGCCGCTTCCTCGACCGAGTCGGGAGACATCGCGACCTGCTTCAGGCGCCCCTTGAACGAGGCCCGCGGCTTGGGCCGGATCACGGCGCGCGGCTGGTCGAAATACTTGCCGTGATGCTCTTCCATCACGCCGGTCTCGAGCGCCTCCACGATCATCGCCGCGGCTTCGTCGAAGCGGCCGCGCGCTTCCTCCATCGGGATGCCGAACTGGTCGTACTCGCGGCGCGAGAGGCCGCGGCCGAGGCCGAGGATGGCGCGCCCGCCGGACAGGTGATCGAGCAGCGCGGCCTTCTCGGCGACGCGCAGCGGCTGGATGTTCCACGGCAGGATGACCGCGCCGGTGGCCAGCTTGATACGCTTGGTGCGCCCGGCAAGATGTGCCAGGTAGACAAAGTTGTCCGGGCAGAAGGAGTAGTCCTCGAAGTGGTGTTCGACGACCCAGATGTCGTCGTAGCCGAGTTCGTCGGCCATCAGCGCGATGCTGATTTCCTCGTCGTAGACCTGCTCGTCGCTGATGCCGGTCCAGCCCCAGCTCTGCATGACCTGTTCGATACCGATGTTCATGGTCAGATTCCCCTCGTGATGACGGAAGGCGGCGGCAGCGCCGCCGCCACCGTGGTTGCTCAGCCTACCGCGCGCAGGAACGCCGGCGCCTGGTCGGCGTCCTGGTCGAAGGCCGGACGATCACCGAGCTTCTTGAGCTCCGGCATGACGTGCTTGGCGAACGTCTCCAGGTTCTTCATGGCGACGTCCCCCGGCATGCCGGCATAGCTGAACACGCCGGTGAAACCGCAGCAATTGGTGCGGCTGTGGATTTCCTTGATCTTCTCGTAGCACTGTTCGGGCGTGCCCCAGACCTGCAGGTCCATGAAGAACTGCGCCATGCCGTCGATGCCGTGCTCTTCGATGGTCTCGTTGAGCTTCTTGTAGTACTCGTAGCCCTTGGTGTTCTCGAAGTGCGAGCTCTGCATCTCGTAGTGCTTCACCACCGACTGCCAGTAACCGACGATGTACTTGCGTGCCATCTCTTCGGCGCGGCCGGCATCCTTGTCGCAGCAGACCCAGCCGGCAACGTACGGCGGCGGCGCGTCGACACCGTGGACCTGGCGGAAGATGCCGCTGTAGTCGGCAAGATCCTGCGCGTGTTCTTCCCACGGCTTCTGCGGGATGATGAGGATGCCGACGCCGAGCTTGGCCATCAGCGCGCACGACTCGGGCGACACCGAGGCGGCGTAGGTGCGGTTCTTGAAGCTGCGGAACGGCTCCGGGCGGATACGCGCGCGCGGCTGCTTGATGAACTTGCCGTCATATTCGCAGTAGCCGTTCTCGAGCCCCGTCAGGACCATCTCGGCGGACTCGACGAAGCGCTCGCGCGATTCGTTCATGTCGACCTTGAAGGCTTCGAACTCGACGCGGCCGAGGCCGCGGCCGATGCCGAAGATGACGCGCCCGTCACTCATGCAGTCGAGCATGGAAATCTTCTCGGCGACGCGCATCGGGTCGTTCCAGGGCAGCACCACGACCATGGTGCCGAGCTTGATCTTCTTGCTGTGGCCACCGACCGCGGCCAGGAACTGCACCGGGTCGGGTGTCATGGTGTAGTCGGTGAAGTGGTGCTCGACCCCCCACACGGATTCGTAGCCGAGACCTTCGGCGGCGAAGGCCAGGGCCATGTCCTGCTGGTAGATGGCGTAGTCGCTGACGCCTTCGGCGTTCTGCGGGTTCTGAAATATGGATGCCATGCCGACGTGCATGTGATGGAACCTCCTCGATTCGGACGTGAGTCGACGCAGCACGTCTGTACGGACTGCGCTTGATCTGTATCAACTATAGGCAGGCACTGGTTGACAGGTGAGCGACGGTGCTGTCATTTTTTAGGCATTTCGTGTCACAAACGGCCTGACATGTCAGCGATCGCGCAGCTTCCGATGCCCAACACCTACGTCAAGCTGATGGCGCAGGCATCGTCCGATCCGGCCCGCCTGCTCGCCGGCAGCGGCCTCGACCTGACCGAAGTGCTCGAGGGCGACGGCGCGATCGCGGTGTGGCAGCAGCTCGTCTGTGCCCGCAACTCGGCGGCGATGATGAAGCGGCCGGACTGGCACCTGGCCTGGGTGTTGCGCGTCGCCGAACGCTTCCACGGGCCGATCACCGCCGCCTGGCTGTCCGCGCCGACCCTCGGCGACGGCCTCGACGTGTTCATCCGCTACGTGCCGACGCGCATCCCCTACCTGCGCTGGAGCACGCGCAGCAGTGGCGAGGACTGGGAGGTCGAACTGCGCATGCTGATGGACCTCGTCGACATCGGGCCGCTGCTGATGGAAGTCCCCTTGCTCACGCTCGGCGCCTACATGCGCACGCTGCAGGGCGACCGCCTCGATGCCGTGCGCTTCGAATTTCCGCACGCCGCGCTGACCGACATCGGCGACTACCAGCGGGTCTTTCCGGCCACTTTCGCGTTCGGCGCGCGGCGCGCGGCGATGATCATGCCGACCGGTTACCGCGCGCTGCCCAACCCGGGGTACGACGAGGTGCTGTGGACCACCGCGCTGCGCCGCTGCGAAGCCTCGGCGCAGGAGCACGCCGGCGCCGCGCTGGTCAGCCGCGTGATGGAAGCGCTGCACGACAGCCTCGAACATCCCTGGGGCGGGCGCACGCCGCCGACCCTGGCCGAGATGGCCGCTCACCTGCATGTTTCGCTGAGCACGCTGAACCGCCGCCTGCGCGACGCCGCGACCAGCTACCAGGCGCTGGTCGACGACGTGCGCCGCCAGCGTGCCCGCGAGCTGCTGGCCAACCCCCGCCAGCGCATCGGCGACATCGCCGCGGCGCTCGGCTTCCTCGATCCGACCAGCTTCGTGCGCTCGTTCCGCCGCTGGTACGGCACGACGCCCGGGCGCTACCGGCGCGAACTCGCCGCCGGCCGCCGCTGAACCGGCGCACCGCGCGGCGCACGCGCCCCGTGTGCCGGCTTATTCGTTACCGTCGACCCACTCGTGGTTGAGCAGCTTCATGCGCGTCGTCACGGTGAGCAGGAACGCGGTCGACCAGGCGAACAGGATCCAGCCGTTGGTCGACTCGATCGCCGACAGCAGCCGCCAGCGCGGCGACATCACCAGGTCGCCGAAACCGACCGTGGTGTAGGACGAGATCGAGAAGTACAGCGCCGCTTCGAAGCTCGCGAACTCGTCGAGCCACAGGAACACGACCGCGTAACACCAGATCTCGAGCGTGTGCAGCGCGAAGATGCCGAGCACCACGATGAGCAGTACGAACGCCTGGCGCCCGTGACTGGCGAGCGGGCGCAGCCGTGCGCGATGCCGGTGCATCAGGTGATTGAGGTAGAGCAGCCCCCAGAAATGGATGAGCACGGTGACGATGCTCATCGCGGTGCCGAGCGCGAGATTGGACAACAGGCTGGGGATGTCGGTGCTCATGGACGGTGCAGGGCCGCGGGATGAACGCCGATTGTCGCGCGGCCGCCGGGCGAGGTGAATGGCCGCGATCAAATTGGCGCATCACTGCCTGCGTGCGAGAATCGCGGTCATGCCAGCGCCACCGCAACGGAACCCCGGGATGCCCCCGCCGCGTACGCGAACGGGCGGCGCCGTACGCGTCCGTGCCGCTATCGCCGTGCTGGCCGCCGGTCTCGCGCTGACGCTGGCCTGGGCCGCGCACCGGCCAGCGCCGGCAGCGGACCAGCCCTACGCGCGCTGGCGCAACGGTGTGATCGTGTACGTGCGCAACTGCGAGGCGCCGCGTGACGACGAGGCCCTGCTAAAGTGCGCGGCGCTCGCCTGCGCACGGCGCGTCACCGAGCAGCTCACCAACCCGCAGCAGGCCAGGCTGGCCCTGACCTCCTACGTGCGCAGCGCTGACGGCGAGACGATCGAGATCCGCGGCACCCTCGACCAGTACCTGCGCGCACCGACCCTGCCGACCGGCTTCACCTGCCGCACGCGCGACTACCGGCGCGCCGAGCCCGAATTCGAGTTCGGTCGCCGCCAGGCGATGGGTTCCCTGTAACGGCCGCGGCGCGTGAATCCCGCCCGACCGCTCTATCCGCGACCGCTGTTCCGCTACTGCCCGCGCTGCGCGCGCGAGACCGGCAACGGCGATGACGGGCGGCGCCTCGTCTGCCCGCACTGCGACTTCCGCTACTACCACAACGTTGCCGCCGCGGTCGCCGCGGTGGTCGTGCACGATGACGCACTGCTCATTACGCACCGCGCACACGCTCCAGCCGCCGGCACGCTCGATCTGCCCGGCGGTTTCCTCGATCCGGGCGAAGCGCCGGAGCACGCCCTCGCCCGCGAGCTCGCCGAGGAGCTCGGCTGGAGCGTCCTGCCGGCGCCGCTGGTGTTCCACCATGCTGCACCGAACGACTACGAGTACGCCGGCGTGCGCTACGCGACCTGCGACCTGTTCTTCCGCCTCGAGCCCGCGAAACGTCCCCCGCTCGCGCCTGCCGATGACGTCGCCCACGCCGAGTGGCGCCCCCTCGCGAGCCTCGAGCCCGCCGCGTTCGGCATGGCCTCGGTGCGCGAAGTCGTCGCGCGCCTGCGCGCACCGCCCGGAACTTGAGGTCGGCCGCGCGGTCGGGGACACTGTGCGCCCTTCGTCCGAACCCTGCCCATGGAGTCCATCGATGCTCAAACCACGCCTGCGTGACCTGGCCGCTCTCGTCCTCGCCGGCGCCGCCGTCACCGTGCACGCCGCGGGGCCGTCGCCCGCACCCGAAGGTGCCGAACTCTATTTCATCGCGCCGAGCAACGGTGCGCACGTGAAGAGCCCGGTGCGCGTGCAGTTCGGCCTGCGCGGCATGGGGGTTGCCCCGGCCGGCGTCGAGGTTCCGAATACCGGCCACCATCACTTGCTGATCAACGCCGACCCGATGCCCGACATGACCCAGCCGCTGCCCGCGAGCGACGCGGTGCGTCACTTCGGCAAGGGCCAGACCGAGACCGAGGTGGCACTCGAGCCCGGGACCTACACGCTGCAGCTCGTGCTCGGCAACGCCCAGCACGTGCCGTTCGACCCGCCGGTCATGTCCGGCACCATCACGATCACGGTCGAACCCTGAGCCGCGCGGGCGCCGCCCCGCGGCGCCACGCTCACAGCCCGGCCACGAAGTCGTCGAGCAGCGCCAGGACCACCTCGGTCTGCTCGGCGTGCGGCGCGTGGCCGCAGTCGTCCAGGTCGACGCGGCGCGCGCCGCCGAGCGCCGCGATGCGCTCGGCGTGCACGGGCGTGTTGTACGGGTCGCCGTTACCGCGGATGCACAGGACCGGCACGCGGATCGCGGCGACGGCGTCGCTGATGTCCCAGTCGCGGAACCCGGGATCGAGCCAGGTATCGCACCAGCCCCGGAAAGCGCACTCGACGTTCTCGCCGTGATAGCGCGCCAGGCGTTCGCGCAGGCCCTGCTCGCGAAACGCCAGGTCCGCCGCGGCGATGGTGCGCAGGGTCTTCTCCTCGGTCAGCACGTGCGGCGCCATCACCGCCACCCCGCGCACCCGCGGGTCGGCGACACGCCCGGCGTAGACCAGCGCGATCGAGGCGCCGTCGCTGTGTCCGATCAACACGCATTCGCCGATGCCGGCGGCATCGAGGAGCGGGCCCAGTACCTCGCAGGCCTCGCGCGTGTGGAAATCCAGCGGACGCGGCAGCGCGATCGCCGAAGAGCCGCCGTAACCGGCCCGCGAATAGCAGAACACGCCGAGCCCGGTTGCCGCGCCGAGACGCGCCGGGAAGTCCTTCCACATCGCGACACAGCCGAGCCCCTCGTGCAACAGCACCAGTGTCGGCCCGTCACGCCGCGCGGGTTCGCGGGCGCATTCGAGGGTGCTGCCGTCGGGCAGGGTGATGAATTCGTCGCTGCCCATGCGCACGAGGCTTCCCGGTTCCGCAGGGTGCCGGCGTCCGACCCGGCACGGCGATTGTCGCGCTACGCCCCTTCCGGCGCCCGGCGCCGCTGCCGGCGCCGGTTCGGGACGCGCGCAACCGCCATCGCTTCAGGCCGCCAGCAGGCCCTCGCCATTGGCCCATTCGAGCGCTGCCGCCATGGCGCGCTCGAACTTGTCGAACAGCTCGTCGACCTGGGCCGAGGTGATGATGAGCGGCGGGCAGAACGCCATGACGTCGCCGATCGCGCGGCAGATGAGGCCATTCGCGTGGCAGTGCTTGAGTACTTCCGCACCGACCCGGCCGGGCGGATCGAACGCCGCCTTGGACTGCTTGTCGGCCACCAGTTCGACCGCACCGATGAGACCGACGCCGCGCACCTCGCCGACCAGCGGGTGGTCGCGGAAGCGCTGCAGACGCTCCTGGAACTGCGGCGCCAGCGCCGCGGCGTGCTCGAAGAGCCGGTCGCGCTCGTAGATCTCGAGCACCTTGAGCCCGACCGCGCAGGCCACCGGGTGACCGCTGTAGGTGAAGCCGTGGCCGAACATGCCCATCTCCGGCGCGGCATCGACGAACGCCTGGTAGATCTCGTCCTTGATCACCACGGCCGACAACGGCTGGTAGGCCGAAGTCAGCGCCTTGGCCAGCGAGATCGAATCGGCGCGGATGCCGTAGGTGTCCGCACCGAACGGCTGCCCGGTGCGGCCGAAACCGCAGATCACCTCGTCGTCGATGAACAGCACGTCGTGGCGCGCGAGCACTGCCTGCACCTTCTCGAAGTAGGTCGCCGGCGGCACGATCACGCCGCCCGCGCCCATCACCGGCTCGGCGATGAAGGCGGCCACGGTCTCCGGCCCCTCGCGCCGGATCAGCGCATCGAGGTTGTCGGCGAGGCGGGTCGCGAACGCCTCCTCGGACTCACCGGGCTCGGCGCAGCGCCAGTGGTGCGGCAGATCGGTGTGCAGGAAACGGCCACCGGCGAGCGGCAGGTCGAAGCCCTTGTGCGAGGGCGGCAGGCCGGTCAGGCTGCCGGCGGCCAGCGTGATGCCGTGGTAACCCTTGACGCGGCCGATGATCTTCTTCTTCTCCGGCCGGCCGATGACGTTGTTGTAGTACCACACCAGCTTGACCTGGGTGTCGTTGGCGTCCGAGCCCGAATTGCCGAAGAAGACCTTGGACTTGTGCAGCGGCACCATGGCCTTGAGCTTCTCGGCGAGGCGGATACCGACCTCGTGGCTCTTGCTGGCGAAGAGCTGCGCGTAGGACAGCTCCTTCATCTGGTCGTAGGCAGCCTGCGCGAGTTCCTCGTTGCCATAGCCGAGCGCGGTGCACCACAGCCCGGCCAGGCCCTCGAGGTATTGCTTGCCCTGGTCGTCGTACATGTACACGCCTTCGGCGCGCTTGAGCATCATGGGGCCCGTCTGCTGATGCTGGCCGAGATGGGTCTGGGGGTGCAGCACGGCATCGAGGTCGCGTGCAGCGATGGTGCCGGGTTCGAACGTCACGGCCTGTCTCCTGTCGGTACGAAATCATGGCTTGCGGCGGCGCTGGCGGAACGCCCTCACACGCCGCAACGCGGGTTCGGGGGACCGGGCCGCCGTCCGCGGCGCCTCGCGCCCATTCTAGTCCGCGCGCGCGGGCACGGCTATTCGAGGGTGACGAAAATATCGCGCGGCGTCGGGTCGACCAGCACCACCACCGGCGCGGCTTCGAGCGCACCCGCCGCCGGTGCACGCACGCGCGCCCACAGGCCGTTGCGCGACTGCACCACGGCGAGTTCGGCCAGCGCGCCGGCCGGCGCCACGGCGCGGATCAGGAATGGCCGCATCTCCGCCGGAACGCCGACGTCGCGGCCGACGTAATGAGACGCCGTGCCCGGGCTGATCTGCACGTAGGGCTCGTCGGCGAGTTCGGCAACCGCCTCGGCACGCCGTTCGGGCGCCAGCGGATGCACCAGCCAGCCGGGTAATACGACCGCGTCCTCGTCGGCCGGCGGTGCTGCCGTCACCCAGGGGTGCGCCGGGGCGGACCCCGCCTCGTCCTGCCCGCCGCAGCCGACGAACGTGAGCAGCGCCAGCGCCGCCATCACCGCCCGTACCGCCCCCGAGCCCGCTGTCCGCTCCTGCTCGCTCATCTCGACTCCCCGCTGAACGGCGCCCGCTGCGCCGGCGTGCATCGTCGCACATTCGCCGCGCGCGGGACGCCCCCCTGCACGCCTTCCGTTTGTCCGCCTGCACGGTAAACTGCGCGTGCGCGACCACCTGCGCATCACGAGGGGTAAATCAGTGTTCGACCTGGAAAACATCCAAACCGTTGCCGACGTTCCGCGACTGCAGGGCCGCGTCCGGCCCACGGCCACGGCGCAGATCTTCGAAGGCCGCGAGACCACCTACGCGGACTTCGACCGTCACACCAGCCAGGTCGCCAACGCGCTGATTGACGCCGGTGTCGGCGCCCAGGCGCGCATCGGTTACCTGGGCAAGAATTCCGATTACTACTTCGAACTCCTGTTCGGTGCCTGTAAGGCCAATGCCGTGGTGGTCGGCGTCAACTGGCGCCTCGCGCCGCCCGAGATCGAGTTCATCCTCAACGACGCGCGCTGCGAGCTGCTGTTCGTCGGCGCCGAGTACTACGAGACGGCCGCGCAGATCCGCGACAACTGCCCTGCGCTCAAGGGCATCGTCGCCATGGACGGACCGCACGGCGACTGGCCCGGCTTCGCCGACTGGCGCGATGCGGCATCGACGACCGATCCGCACGTGCCGATCGCCGCCGACGACGACGTCATCCAGCTCTACACCAGCGGTACCACCGGCCACCCCAAGGGCGTCCAGCTCAGCAATGCCAATTTCCGCGCGCTGTTCGAGACCGCGGAGCGCGCGCAGTGGGGCCTGTTCGCCGCCGGCGGCACCACGCTGACCTGCATGCCGGTGTTCCACATCGCCGGCGCGAACATGGGCGTGTTCTCGCTGGCCCAGGGCGCCACCAACGTGGTCATGAAGGAAGTCGACCCGGCGGCGATCCTCGATTTCATTCCGCGCTACGGCATCAACTACGCCCTGTTCGTGCCCGCCGTCATCCTCGTGCTGACGCAGCACCCCGACGTCGGCTCGTGCGACTTCACCTCGCTCGAGAAGCTGTTCTACGGCGCCTCGCCTATCGCCGAAGACCTGCTCGCGACCGCCCAGCGCGTGTTCGGCTGCGAGTTCTTCGGGCTCTACGGCCTCACCGAGACTTCGGGCGCGGGCACCTGCCTCGATCCGGCCGGCCATGCCGCCGGCAAGCTGCGTTCGTGCGGCAAGCCGTATCCGGGGATCGACATCGAGGTGCGCGACGCGGCGGGCGAGGCGCTCGGTCCGGACCAGGTCGGCGAGATCGTCATCCGCCATCCGATCATCATGAAGGGCTACTGGAACCGCGCCGAGGCCACGGCCGAGGCGATCCGTGACGGCTGGTTCCACACCGGCGATGCCGGTTACTTCGATGACGAGGGCTACCTCTACATCCACGATCGCGTCAAGGACATGATCGTGTCGGGCGGCGAGAACGTCTACCCGGCCGAAGTCGAAAACGCGATCTTCGGTCACGAGGCGGTGGCCGACGTCGCCGTCATCGGCGTCCCCGACGAACGCTGGGGCGAGGCGGTCAAGGCGGTGGTCGTCCTCGGCAGCGAGGGTGCGGCGAGCGCGGCGGACATCATCGCCTACGCGCGCACCCGCATCGCGGGCTACAAGGTGCCCAAGTCGGTCGACTTCGTCGCGGCGCTGCCGCGCAACCCGTCCGGCAAGATCCTGCGCCGCGAGCTGCGCGCACCCTACTGGGAAGGGCGTTCGCGCAACGTCAACTGATCCGCGCTGTGCGGGCGCACCGCGGGTGCCCGGCAACGGTTGCGGGATCGGGGGCGCCGCTCAGGCGCGCCCGGCGCGCGCCCGCATACCGTCACGCGAGCTGCGCTCGCGCCACAACAGATAGGCGAGCGGCCCGAACGACCCGGCCACCGCTGTGACAAGGACGAACGGCCACGGATTGAGGCCGCGTGCGCGGGCATCGGCAATCATCCAGGTTATCGCGAGCACGGCGAGGATCACGAGATCGGCGAAGATCTGGGCCGCGCCCCAGTTGTCCAGACCGGCTGCGAAGATCCCGAGGTAGCCTACCGCGTCGATAGCGCGCAGGGTCAGCAGCGCGAAGCCGCCGGTCACCGCGGCGATCAGCAGGATGTGAAGCTTCATCGACCGTCTCCCGTCGTTTGAACACCGCCCACACCCTGCGCGCCGGGCCGCGGCCGCGCAATTACCTGGCAGGTCATCGCATCGGCGCGCCACTGCGCTATGGTTGGCGGCGGGGCATCCGCCCGCTACGGGAATCGTCATGGCCGTCACCGCTGCATCGAATACCCCGGCCGCGTTCGGCACCCTGCTGCGTGCCTGGCGAGCCGCGCGCAAAGTAAGCCAGCTGGAACTCTCGCTCGCCGCCACCGTCTCGCAGCGGCACGTGAGCTTTCTCGAATCCGGCCGCGCGCGCCCGAGCCGGCAGATGGTGCTGCAGCTCGCCGAAACGCTGGAGATTCCCCTGCGCGAACGCAACGCCCTGCTGACCGCAGCCGGCGTCGCACCTTTCTACCGCGAACGCTCGCTGGACGACGCCGCCATGAAGCCGGTGCGCGACGCGCTCGAACAGATGCTCGCGCACCACCAACCCTATCCCGCAGTGGTGGTCGACCGCGATTACGACCTGGTGCTGGCCAACCCCGCGTTCGACAGCCTGGTGGCCATTGCCGGAGACCCGGCCGCCTTGTGGCGGGCGTGCTGTGGCGACGGGCCGCGCAACCTGTTGCGCCTGACCTTCCATCGCGACGGCGTCAGGCCGTTCATCCGCAATTTCGATGCGGTCGGTCCGATGATGCTGGCGCGGAGCTGGCGCGAGGCGGCTGCACGCGGCGGCCCCATCGGCGGCTACCTCGAAACGCTACGCCAAGATCCGGACATTCCGCCGCACTGGCACACGCCGGATCCGAGCGCGCCGCCACCCCCGGTCATGCCGTTGGAACTCGCGCGGGGCGGGACGACGCTGCGCTTGTTCGCGATGATCGCGACCTTCGGTACGCCCTACGACGTCACCACCGACGAACTGCGCGTCGAGACCTTCTTCCCCGCCGACGCGGCGAGCGAAGCCCTGCTCCGCGCGCACGCCGGGACCTGAAGCGGACGTCAGCCCTCAAGCGGGCGGCTGCGTTGGCGCCAGCGCGCACCGCAGGCAAGCGAGCCGGCGAAAAGCAGCCCCAGACTGGCCGGTTCGGGTACGGTGATCGCGCTCGCTCCGGCGATGACGTCCAGCGAGAGCACGCCCAGGCCACCCGGCGTCGGGTCGCTGAACGTCACGCCGATCACGCTCGGATCGCCGAGTGCCGGGAAAATACCCGCCACGTCCAGACCGCCGTTGAGCGCGGCGTCGCTGAACAGCGTGAAGCCGCCGAGGTCGATCCAGAAGCCGATCGGGCCGGGCGCCAGGGTCGGCGCGAAGCTGGCCTGCAGCGCCAGAGCATCGAGATCGCCGACGATACCACTCGCGAAATCGACCGCCGCGCTCTGCCCGGGGCCGACGTCGTCGGCGCCGAACACTTCGATCAGCGTGCCGGGGTCGCTCGCGAAATGGAAGCCGAAGGCGCTTATGCCGTCGGCAAGGTCGAACAATTCGAAGGCGAACAGCGCGGGACCCGGCTGCACGTAGGCGCCCTCGGTATCCTCGGCGAAGAACCCCGGGGCGGGATTCGGCATGGGCACCGCCATGGCCGCCTGGGCGGCGAGCGCGACGGCGCCGGCGACGAGGCTCTTGAAACAGCGAGTCATGATTGCGTCCTCTCGTTCCCTGTCAAGAGGCCCGCGTCAGCGCGGACCTGCTGATGCTCCAAGTGCCCGACCACTTTGCATCGCGGCGGCGGCCAGTGCAAGCGCCGCGCGCCGGCCGCGTCACCCGGGCGCGCCGCTCAACCGCGGCGCAAGCGCTCGATGAGGCTCGAGGTGTCCCATCGATTTCCACCAAGCGCCTGAATTTCCTCGTAATAGCCATCGATCAGACGGGTCACCGGAACGCTGGCACCGTTGCGCGCCGCTTCGTCGAGCACAATGCCGAGATCCTTGCGCATCCAGTCGACGGCGAAACCGAAATCATAGCGGCCCTCGAGCATCGTCTCGCCGCGGTTCTCCATCTGCCAGGACTGCGCCGCGCCCTTGGCGATCACCTCGAGCACGGCCTCCATGTCGAGCCCGGCCCGCTGGCCGAAATGCAGCCCCTCGGCGAGCCCCTCGATGACCCCCGCAACACAGATCTGGTTGACCATCTTGGTCAGCTGGCCGGCGCCGACAGCGCCCATCAGCGCGCAAGCGCGCGCGTAGGCGTCGATGACCGGGCGGGCACGGGCGAAGGCATGTTCCGTACCGCCGCACATGACAGTCAGCACGCCGTTCTGCGCTCCGACCTCGCCGCCCGACACCGGCGCATCGATGAAGGCGACGCCTGCCGCTTCGAGTTGCGCGGCGATCTCCCGCGCGACGGCGGCCGAACTCGTGGTGTGATCGACATAGACGCTGCCCGGCGCGAGCCCCGCCAGCGCGCCGTCCGGCCCGCTGACGACGGCCCGCAGATCGTCATCGTTGCCGACGCAGGAAAACACCAGTTCGGCCTCGCGCGCCGCCGCCGCGGGCGTCTCGGCGCGGCGCCCGTCGTGTTCGGCACACCAACGCTCGGCACGCGCCGCGGTGCGGTTGTACACGGTGACCTCGTGGCCGGCGGCCGCCAGGTGACCCGCCATCGGGTAACCCATGACGCCAAGTCCGATGAAGGCGACGCGGCTCATGCGCGCGCGCCTCCCGCCCGCGGTTGGTGAAAGCTCGAATGCCCCATACGCCTGCCGCCTCCTCGTTCGCCGACGCCTGCCCGGCCGTCCCGCCTGGTCAAAACCCAAGCAAAAGTGTCTGACACTTTTGCCTCCTGCACGCCCGCCGATTCTAAGCAAAAGTGTCTGACACTTTTGCTCGATTTTTGACCAGCGATCGGGGGATGGCGGGCGCGGCCGTGGCTAGGACGCGGATTCGCCGGCGGGCGCGGGCAGGCGGGCTTCGAGGTCGTAGTCGTCGCTGCCGGTGATCTCGACGCTCAGGCGCATGCCCGGCGTGAGCGCGCCGCCGCCGACGATGTGCACGACGCCGTCGATCTCGGGCGCATCGGCGCTGCTGCGCGCGACCGCGACGTCGGCCGCCGCATCGATCTCGTCGACCAGCACGTCGAGATGCCGGCCGACTTTGCGCGCGAGGCGCGCGCGGCTGATGTCAGCCTGCAGCGCCATGAGGCGCTCCCAGCGTTCGTGCTTGAGCGGCTCGGGGACGGCATCCGACAAGGCGTTGGCGGCTGCACCTTCGACGGGCGAGTACTCGAAGCAGCCCACGCGGTCGAGTTCCGCGGCGGCGAGAAACGCGAGCAGGGTCTCGAAGTCGTCCTCAGTCTCGCCGGGAAAGCCGACGATGAAGGTGCTGCGGATGGCGAGATCGGGTTGCAGCGCGCGCCAGTGCGCGATGCGCTCGAGCGTGCGCTCGGCCGCCGCCGGCCGGCGCATGCGCTTGAGCACGGCCGGGCTCGCGTGCTGGAAGGGGATGTCGAGGTAGGGCAGCAGCCCCTGTTCGCTCATCAGGGGCAGCACGGCGTCGACGTGTGGATAAGGATAGACATAGTGCAGCCGCACCCACACACCGAGACGTGCTAGCGCTTCGGCGAGGCCGGCGAAACTCGCCTTGACCGGGCGTCCGCCCCAGAACCCGGTCCGGTACGCGATGTCACTGCCGTAGGCGCTGGTGTCCTGCGAGATGACGAGCAGTTCCTGCACGCCGGCCGCGACCAGGCGCTCGGCCTCTTCCAGCACATCGCCGACCGGGCGGCTGGCCAGGCGGCCGCGCATGCTCGGAATGATGCAGAAACTGCAATGGTGGTTGCAGCCTTCCGAAATCTTGAGATAGGCGTAGTGCCGCGGCGTCAGCTTGACGCCCTGCGGCGGCACGAGGTCGAGGCGCGGATCGTGGACGGGGGTGTGCGGCGCGTGCGCGTGGACCGCTTCGAGCACCGCCTCGTACTGCTGCGGTCCGCTGACCGCGAGCACCGACGGGTGCACGGCACGGATGTCCGCGGCGTTGGCGCCGAGGCAGCCGGTGACGACGACGCGTCCGTTGTCGGCCAGGGCCTCGCCGATGGCTTCGAGCGATTCGGCCTTGGCACTGTCGATGAAGCCACAGGTGTTGACGACGACCAGCGCGGCGTCGTCGTAGGTGGGCGAAATCTCGTAGCCCTCCAGGCGCAGCTGGGTGAGGATGCGCTCGGAGTCGACCAGCGCCTTGGGGCAGCCGAGGCTGACGAAACCGATGCGGGGTGCGCTCATTAGCAGTGTCTCTTGGCGTGGGTGAACGGCGGCGGGACGGGCCCCGCGCAGGCCGCAGTGTAATGGAAGCCCTGAACAAGTCGATGCACTGCCCCGCGGGGCTCACTCGTGGCACGTGAACCGCGCCGTGGACAGGGCGCCTGCCTTGCCTGCAGGCACGCCGCATCATCTTTCGGAGGTTGCCGGAGCCCTGCCAGGCGAGCACCCCGGCACCGCCCCCCGAGCGAGCGCCGGCGCAGCCGGTTGCGCACCCCTGCAGAGCGATGCGTTACCCTCGCGGCAGCCGCCGGTGCCCCGCCGACCGGCCCGCAGCCGGGAGATCCCATGCAACGCCTGCTTCGCCTGAACGGTTTCCTGCCCCTGGTGCTGGTCGCGTTCATGAACGCCTTCGTCGACCTCGGCCACAAGGTCGTGATCCAGAACACGGTGTTCAAAGTCTACGATGGCGCCCTGCAGGTCGCGCTGACCGGCCTCGTCAATGCCCTGATCCTGCTGCCCTTCGTTGCGCTGATGTCACCGGCCGGCTTCATCGCCGACCGCTACGCGAAACCGCGCGTGATGCGCCATGCCGCCGCCGCGGCGGTCATCGTGACGCTGCTGATCACCGCCTGCTACCACCTCGGCTGGTTCTGGGCCGCCTTCGCGCTGACCTTTGTGCTCGCGGTGCAGAGCGCCATCTACGGCCCGGCCAAGCTCGGCTATTTGAAAGAACTCGCCGGCGTCGGCGAACTCGCCGCCGCCAACGGCGTCCTGCAGGCGGCATCGACCGGCGCCATCCTCACCGGCATGCTCGCCTTCTCGTTCGGCTTCGAACACCTGATCGGCGGCGCCCGCACGGCAAGCGCCAGCGGCGCGGTCCTCGCGACCATCGCGCCGCTCGGCTGGTGCCTGGTCGCCGGCGCCGCACTGGAGTACCTGCTAACGCTGCGCCTGCCGCTCGTACGCGGCGACGATCCCTCGCTCCGCTTCGACATCGGCCGATACCGCAGCGGCGGCTACCTGCGCGAGACCCTGGGCGCGCTGTGGTCGCGTCCGGTGCTGCGCCTGTCGGTGATCGGACTCGGCATCTTCTGGTCGATCGCGCAGGTCCTCGTCGCGGTCTACCCGACGTTCGCCGAGAGCTTCCTCGGCCTGAGCAACGTCGCCATGATCCAGCTCGTCATGGCGGCGGCGAGCGTCGGCGTGGTGCTCGGTTCGCTCGCTGCCGCGGCGCTCTCCCGCGCACATATCGAAACCGGCTTCATCCCGCTCGGCGCGCTCGGCGTCGCAGCCTGCCTGGTACTGCTGCCGGGCGCCGCGCAAGCGCCCATGCAGGGCGCCCTGTTCCTCGCACTCGGCGCTTTCGGCGCGTTGTTCATCGTGCCCTTGAACGCGCTCGTGCAGTTCAACGCCGGCGAACACGAACTCGGCCGCGTTCTCGCCGCGTCCGCACTGGTCAACAACGTGCTGATGATCGGCTTCCTTGCGCTCACCGTGGTGTTCGCGCTCGGCGGCTTCGACGAGCGTGCCCTGCTCGGCATCATCACGCTGGTCGCGGCGGGTGGCGCGCTGTACACCGTGCTCAAGCTGCCGCAATCGCTGGTGCGGGTGCTCATGGGCCGGCTGTTCGCCGTGCGCTACCGTCTCGAGGTGAGCGGCATGGAACACGTACCGCGCAGCGGCGGCGTGCTGCTCCTCGGCAACCATGTCTCGTGGATCGACTGGGCCGTCGTCGCGATGGCGAGCCCACGCCCGGTACGCTTCGTCATGGCGCGCAGCATCTACGAACGCTGGTACCTGCGCTGGTTTCTCGACTTCGTCGGCGTGATCCCGATCGCCCCGGGGCGTGCGCAGCAGTCCTTGCGCGACATCGGTGCGCATCTCGCCGCGGGCGAAGCCGTGTGCCTGTTTCCCGAAGGCGCGATCAGCCGTCATGGTCAGCTGAACGCGTTCAAGCGCGGTTTCGAACGCGCCGCCGCGCACGCCGGCGAGGCCGCACTGGTCATCGTGCCCTTCTACCTGCGGGGGCTGTGGGGCAGCCAGTTCTCGTATGCCGCCGAGACCCTGAAGACGCGTCCGGCGCGCGGCCCGCGACGCACCATCGGCGTCGCGTTCGGCCCGCCCATGGCGCCGACGAGCGACGCGACGGCGGTCAAGCAGGCGGTCGCCGAACTGTCGATCGTGGCCTGGGAAGCGCACGCCGCGACCCTGCCGAGCCTGGCGCTCGGCTGGCTTGACGGCGCGCGCCGCAACGGGAGCGCCATCGCCCTCATCGAATCCACGGGTAGCAGGCTCACGCGCACGGCGCTGGCGTGCCGCGTGCTCGCGCTCGCACCGCGGATCCGCCGGCGGGTACGCTCGCGTACGGTCGGCATCGCGCTGCCGCCAGGCGCCGACAGCGCGAGCGCCAACCTCGCCGCGCTGCTGGCCGGACGCACGGTGGTCAATCTCGATGCCGCGGCGCTCGATGACGATCTCCTCCGGCGCGCAGGCGTCGACACGCTCATCACCTCGCGCCGCCACCTTGCAAGCATCGCGCCCCGGGACACCGGATCCGCCGCCGGCGCGGCCTGCGAGATCCTGCTGCTCGAAGCGCTCGAAGCCGGCCGCGGGCGCGCCCGGTCCGCCGGCGCCTGGTTGATGCTGCGGCTGCTGCCGCCGGCCTGGCTGGCGCGGCTCAACGGTGCCGACCGCGACGCGGGTCGGACCGCCGCGATCGTCTTTTCCAGCGGCCGCCGCGGCGCACCCAAGGCGGTACGGCTGAGCCATCGCAGTGTCTACGCGAACCTGCGCCAGATCACCGACATGCTCAATCCGACCGAACACGACGTGGTCGTCGGCTGCCTGCCCGCCAGCCACGCATTCGGCCTCACGGTCACCACCCTGCTGCCGCTGGTCGAGGGTCTGCCGCTGCTCACCCATCCCGCGCCCGACGACGCGCTCGGCGTCGCGCGGGCCATCTACCGTTACGGCGGCACCTTGTTGTTCCTCACCCCGGGGCTCTTGCCGCGCTACCTCGACGATACGCGGGTGCAGCCGTTGATGCTCGAGTCGCTGCGCCTCGTCATCGCGGGTGGCGCGCCGCTCGACGCCGCGGTGCGCGAAGGCTTCGTGCGCAAATTCCGCAAGACCGTCTACGAAGGTTACGGCACGACCGAGACCACGCCGGTCGCGAGCGTCAACGTTGCGGACTACCTGGATGGGCAGAACTGGAAGCTTCACGCGGGGCACAAGGAAGGCACGGTCGGCATGCCGCTACCCGGCAGCTCGTTTCGCATCGTCGATCCGCTGACCTACGCCGCCCTGCCGGCTGGCCGGGACGGCCTCGTGCTGATCGGCGGCGTGCAGCTGATGCAGGGCTACGCCGGCGACACCGCAGCGACGTCCGCGGCGCTGCTCGAGATCGAAGGCCGGCGCTGGTTCAACAGCGGCGACCACGGCCACCTGGACGACGATGGCTTCCTCACCCTCGTCGCGCCCTGAACGGCGCGTCGCGATCGCAGCCGCACCGGCAGGCACGGCGGCACACCGCTCCGGGCCTGCACGCGCCGCAGCGCCATGACGCTGACGTCGGCGTCGCCGGGCCGACGGGCCCGGCCGCGCGCCCGCGTCACTCGGCCTGATCGTAGGGCACGTGCGGCGGCGCCGAGGCCGTCTCCCAGCCGCCGCCGAGCGCGAGATGGATATCGACCAGGCGCTGCGCTAGGGCGATCTCCGAGACCGCGAGCTGGTCCTCGATCGCGAGCAGACTGCGTTCGGCGTCGAGCACGGTGAGAAAGTCCTCCACGCCTTCGCGGTAACGCAGCTGCGCGAGCCGCCAGGCATCGCGGCTGGCGTCGCGCGCTGCCGCGAGGCGGGCACGCCGTTCGCGCTCATTGGTCCAGGCATTGAGGGCCGTGTCGACCTCCTCCAGCGCGGTCGTCACGGTGGCCTCGTATCGCGCCATGGCCACCGCGGCCCCGCTGTCGACCTGGCGGATGCGCGCCCAGATGGCACTGCGATCGAACAGGTTCCAGTTGAGCTGCGGGCCGGCGCCGAAAAACGGCGCCCCGGCCGCCGTCAGGCCGGACAGCGGCGCGCTGCCGACCCCGACGTTGGCGCCGAAGGTGACCGTCGGGAACAGGTCCGCTGTCGCCACCCCGATGCGCGCCGACGCCGCGGCGAGCGCACGCTCGGCGGCGCGCACGTCGGGACGGCGCCGCAACAGGTCGGCCGGCGCCCCGGCGGCGACGAAATCGGGCATCCCGGGCAGCGCGCCGCCCGTACCGAGGCTGTCACCAAGCGCGCCGGGCGCCCGCCCGGTCAGCGTCGTGAGGCGGTTGAGCGCAGCGCGCGCCGCGGCGCGCAGGCTCGGGATGGTCGACTCGCTGGTCAACAGCAGCGTCCGCGCGCGCGCGATATCGAGTTCGGTCGCCGCCCCTTCGCGGGTCAGCAGGGAAACCAGGTCCAGGGTCTGCCGCTGGACGTCGACGTTGCGCTCGGCGACGTCGAGGCGCGACTGGGCGCCGCGCAGGTCGACGTACGCGCGGGCGACCTGCGCGAGGACTGCGACCATGACACCGTTGCGCACCGCTTCGAGCGAACCGAGTTCGGCCGCGGCCGCTTCGATCGAGCGGCGCACGCGTCCGAACAGGTCGATCTCCCAGCTCAGGTCGAGACCGAAGCTGCCACGCGAGACGGTCGGGAAGCGGTTGTCGGAATCGGCGATGACGATCAGCGCAGAGGAGTCGCGCCGCTCCTGTACCGAGGCGTTGAAATCGACCCGCGGACGCTTCCGCGTATCCACCGCGTCGAGCACGGCGCGCGCGGCCTCGACGTTCGCGACCGCGATGCGCAGGTCGTAGTTGGCGGCCATGGCGGCCTCGATCAACGCATCGAGATCGGCATCGCCGAGGGCGTGCCACCAGCGCTCGGCCGGCTCGGTGGACGTGACCGCTTCCACTCCTCCCGAGGGCCAGGCCGCGACGTCGGCTGCCGTGGTCGACGGCGGACCGTCGTAATCCGGCCCGACCGCGGCGCAACCGCCGAGCAGCGCGAACGCGAGCCCGGCGGCGCCGTGTCCGAGGCGGCGCGCGGGACGCCGACCACGGCGTTGCGGCCGGCTTGCAGCCGTCACGCCGCGAACGGTCTCCGGCGCGGGAATCGATGCGCCGCGAGGGCGCGCCGCGGCGTTCGGCGTCGGGCGCATCGCGCGCGCCAGGATCGCAAGCGGTCGCATCACTTCTCCTCCACCGGCGCACCGCCGCGCCGGCGTTCGTACATCCCGGCGAGTGCGCGGCACACGATGTAGAACACCGGGGTGAACAACAGGCCGAACAGCGTCACGCCGAGCATGCCGGAGAACACCGCCGTTCCCAGCGAGCGGCGCATCTCGGCACCGG
>JAUIFX010000058.1 GCA_030429865.1 Gammaproteobacteria bacterium
GCTCGCCGGCCAGAAGTCGGGCGTCATGCACGCCATCGACCCGGATGCCGAAGGCGCCATCCTGTGGCAGAAGCGCCTCTCGCCCGGCGGTGTGCTGGGCGGTATCGAATGGGGGTTCGCCGCCGACGACGAACACCTCTACGTGCCGATCTCCGACGTGTGGGAGAACCGCGCGACGCCCGGCCACGCCGGCGGCATCTATAAGCTGCGCTTCGCCGACGGCGCGGAGGTGTGGAACACCCCGGCCGCAGCGCCCGACTGCACCGACATCGCGGGCTGCAACGCGGGCCAGCCGGCCGCGGCGACGTTGATCCCGGGCGTCGTCTTCTCCGGTGCCATGGACGGTCACATGCGCGCCTACGACACCGCGACCGGCAAGGTCATCTGGGACGTCGATACCAAGGGCAGCCACGACACCGTCAACGGCGTGCCGGCGGCCGGCGGCTCGATCAAGGGCGCCGGTGTCACCGTCGTCGACGGCTGGGTCTACTTCAGCTCGGGCTACGGCCTGTTCGGCATGCCCGGCAACGTGTTCCTCGCCTACGGTCCGAAAGCGCCCCGCTGAACGGCCTTTCCCACCCCGGCCCGGCGCCTTCGCTGCGCCGCGCCGGGTGCGCCGCCCGAGGTCGCGGGCGCGGCCCGGGCCCAGCCGCTTGCTCCGCTCCTGATCGCCGTCAGTACCGCGCCGCGCGCGCGGTGCTCGACTACACGTCATGAGAAGCGTCGCGATCCTCCTGCTGGGCGCCACCACGATGGGCTGCATCGCCGGGCAGGATGCGACGCTGCCGCTCACCGTGACGGTGGCAGCCACGCCCCGCGCGCTCGTCGCAGGCCGGGCCGTGGACGTCGAGATCGTGCTGCGCAACGTGGGTGATGAACCCATCGGCTTCGGTACCTGGTCGTGCGGCTGGGACACGCAGTGGCGCATCCGCCAGGATGTCGGCGCCGTCGCCATCGCGGCCGCGGCATGCACGAGGAACGTGCCGCGCACGATCCGGCTCGCCGCCGGTGCGACCTACGCGCGGACGCTGGCGCTCGTCGCAGATTCGGCCGGCGGCGCAACGACCACGCGCTTCGCGCTCGGTTTCCAGCCGCTGGACGCCGCGCAGCGCTACTGGAGCGCACCACTCACCTTCAGCATCGCACCGGGTGTCCCCGCTGCGCGCGATGACGAACCAATACCCTGACAATCACACCGGGAGGGCTCCTGCCATGCGCATGAACACGTTCTTACCTGTCGCCGTGCTCGGCCTCGTGCTGAGCGGCGCCGTCCAGGCCGGCATGGTCGTGGTTTATCCGAGTGCCGCGAACCACCGCCACAGCCTGACCACCGGCAAGATTCAATCGACCTTGACGCCCGACCCCGTGTTCAACGCCGCCGAATTCTTCCTCCTCGACAACGTGTCGGCCGCGGTGAAGGCCGAACTCGCCGGCGGCGACGTCGCATTCCCGGGCTGGACGTTCGACTACGCGAGCAAGTGGAAAGGTGTCACGGGCACTTTGAACATCGATCGCTACACGGCCGAGAAACCCTACCCGGCCTTCGCCGGCGCCGCCCTCGATGCGCGCTACCAGCGCGCGAGTGGCGATCCTGCCCGGCTGCGCTGGATCCAGTTCGTGCAGACGATACCGCCGTTCGCGTTCGATCCCGACGAGACCTTCGACTCGCTGACCGGCGCGTCGGTCGGCAACGGCGCCCTGCCCGCCTGCGTGGGCGCGTTCATCGACCCCTGCGGCAACGACGGCACGGACGGCGGACCGTTCTACTGGAACAGCGCCGAGATCGGCAACGAGACGTCCGGTACCAACGCGTTCGGCGCGTTCGACCTCCACTTCAGCGATTTTCCGCGCGTACCCGTCAGCAACACCTACCGCAAGAACGGTTTGTCCTTCCAGCTCTACCTGGTCGAATGGGACGGGGCCAGGAACGTCAGCTTTCTCGACGGCATCCGCTGGGGCTTCGTCGGAGTCCCCGAGCCGCCGGTGCTGCTCATCGCGCTGCTCGGCCTGCTGCTGGCCGCCCCGTGGTGCAGGCCGCGCGGCATGACGACCGCCGCTGCCTGACGCGCGCCGTGGGCGCCCTACTCAGGCGCGCGGCGCGTCGCGCCAGCGCACGGCGCGTGCGTGCCAGGCCGCCTCGAGCCGGCTGACCGCGTCCGGCGCGGCCAGCGCATCGAGCCCGAGCCCGGCCAAGGCGAGCAGCATGCGCGCGCGCCCGGCCGGCGCCGCGCGCGCGTCCGCTTGCCGCTCGTCGAACGCTTCGAGCGCGCCGGCGGCGCGGCATGCGATGGTCTGCAGGACGCGGAACGCGCCGTCGGACAACGGCGGGTCGCCGCGGTAGTTCTCGAGGCGGCCGCCGCGACGATAGCGCGGGGCGTCTTCCAGGCCGAGAAAGCGGAGGAACCAGTCGGCGCGATAGCGACCCGCGGCGGCGACGATGCCGGCATAGTCGGCGAGCAGCTCGTCGAGCAGGTGGCCGTGCATCGTGCCGAGTACGCGCAGGGTGAAATAATGCGCGCATTCGTGCTCGCGGCGAATGCACAGGGACTGCGCCCGCCAGCGCTGTGCGGACAGCCCCATATCGGCCGCGCTGACCGCGCTGTAATTGCCCTGCTGCAACACGATGAAACGGTCCTGGTAATGTTCCGGCCGCGCGCGCAGACGCGCGAACTCGGCGCGCCACGCGGCGCCCCCGGTGCTGCCGGTGCGCTGGCTCCAGGCCGCGCGGTGGGCCGCGATCCGCTCCCAGTTGTTGCTGCCGCTGACCATCGCCGCGCCCATGGAAGCGGGCACCTCGCGCGGCTCGTTGCGGTAGATCAGCGCCTGCACGAGGCGGACGAAGTCGTCGCGGCATGCCGCAACGATGACCGCGATGCGCCCGGCCGCCGTGTGGCGGATTTCCAGGCTGACGGCCTCCGGCTGGCGCAGAACCAGGCCGCTGGCCAACGCCAGCGAAGCCGTGTCGGCGCCGCGCAGCGTCGCCGCGCGGTAGTCGCCGCTCTCGCTGATGCCGGCACGCACCGGAAAACGCAGGCGCGGCAGGTGCCGCACGAGCGTCGGCCAGGCGCCGTCGCGACGCGCCTCGTCGGCATAAGCCTGCCACGTCGCCACGCAGGGCTCGTCGGCCAGCGGCAGCGTGAGCGGCGCCGCCAGGCCGGAGAGGTCGAGAGCGCCGTTGCCATACGCCAGCAACTCGGCCGTTTCCACCTCGTCCGCGCCACACGCGGCGAACAAGTCACGACGTTCCGCCTCGTCCATCCCCATCCCTCGAACCGCGGCGCGGCGCGCCCCCGAAACCCGTCCCGCTGCCACGATAGCAGAGCGCCCCTGCCGCGCGCCCGGCGCGGCGGGAAGCGCGGCCGCAACCTCGGCAGCAAGCGCCTCGCGTGTGCAGTGCACATCACGCGGCAGGACGCTAGGATACGGCCATGAACAGCTCCCACGCCGCAGAACCGAACCTGAGTGCCTTTCCCGCCGAGGAGTATGCCGAGCGCGTCGCGCGCGCCCGCGACGCCATGCAGCGCGACGGGCTCGATGCCGTGCTCATTTCGACCCCGGAGAACATCTACTACCTCTCCGGGCTCGATCACATGGGCTACTTCGCCTACCAGATGCTGTTGCTGCCGTTGCAAGGCACGCCGGTACTGATCACGCGCGCGATGGAGCGCGCGACACTCGAACACCAGGTGCCGCACCTGCGCCACGTCGGCTATACCGATGGCGCCGCGCCGCCGGCGCCGCTGCCCGAGGACGTCGAGCATCCCGACATGGTCGAGCTCGAACACGACATCCCGGGCAACCTGTTCGTCGAACCGTTGCTCGACCGCCATGGCCAGAGCGGTCCACGCAAGCTCGACGCCGATTACTCGCCGCCGGTCGAGGTGACCTGCCGCACCCTGGCCGAACTCGGCCTCGGCCGCGCGCAGCTGGGCCTCGAGATGGGCGGCAGCTTTCTCTCCTACCGCGTCGCCAACGGCATTCAGCGCGGTACGCCCGACGCCCGCTGGTTCGATGCGACCGGGCTCGTCGACCAGCTGCGCCAGGTGCAGTCGCCGCGCGAACTCGCCTACACGCGCCGCGCCGCGATCATCTCGGACGCCATGCTGCAGGCCGGTATCGCCGCCGCCGGCGTCGACGTCCATCACAGCGAAATCATGGCCGCGATCTACGACTCGATGTTCCGCCGTGGCGGCACCTACCCGGGCTTCGTGCCGCTGGTGCGCTCCTCGGCCAACCTGCTCGAGGAGCACGGCACCTGGGGCGACATCCAGCTCGCCGACGGCGACACGCTGTTCCTCGAGATGTCGGGCTGCTACCGCCGCTACCACGCGCCGATGGGGCGCATCGTGCACATCGGCGAGGTGCCGGCCAACGCGGCCCGCGCGCTGGAAGTCTGCGCCGCCGCGCAGCTCGCCGCGCAGGACGCCATCCGCCCCGGCGTCATGGCCGGCGACGTCTATGCAGCGTGGCAGGACGTGCTCGAGCGCGAGGGCATCGGCACCTACCGGCGTCACCACTGCGGCTACGCGATCGGTATCGGCTATCCGCCGAGCTGGTCCGGCGGCGGCGTACCCGTCGGCCTGCGTGCGGGCTCCGAGATGCGCCTGCGCGCAGGCATGGTCTTCCACCTGATGTCCTGGCTGCTGCGTTCCGACTACGGCGACTCCTTCCTCTCCGACACCATCGTCATCACCGAGGATGGCGCGGAGATGTTGACGACGACGACGCGCGAGCTGTTGCGGCGGCTTTGAGCGCCGCGGGTCGGGCCGGCGCGCGGTCGTTACGGCCGTCTCAGCCGCCGGCGACGGAGCGCAGGCGGAAGCTCTCGCGGTAGCGCGACGGCGTCATGCCGACATGGCGCTTGAACAGCGAGCGGAAGAAAGCCGGGTCGGCATAGCCGACGCGCGCCGCGACCTGGTCGATCGAGCCCTGGTCGTTTTCGAGCAGACGCCGCGCGGCGTTGAGGCGCAGCTTCTGCAGGTAGACCTTGGGCGGGTCGCCGAAGCTTTCCTGGAAGCGCCGGTAGAAGGTCCGCCACGACATGCCGAAATCCGCTGCCAGCGCTTCGAAGCGGATGCCCTCGTGGAAATGTCCGAGCAGCCAGCTTTCGACCGCGGCCATCGCCGGGTTGTCCCCGCCCGCGCGCGGCAGCGGCAACGGCGCCGGCGGGAGCTGGCGGCGCACCCGCGGCGGGTCGGTGAGAAACCATTGCGCGCAGGCCGTCATGACGTCGCGCCCGCACAGCCGGTCGATGAGGTAGAGCGCGAGATCGACCGTCGCGCTGGCCCCGCAGCAAGAGTAGATGCCATGGTCTTCGACCACCATGCGCTCGGCGGTCCAGTGCACTGCAGGCCAGCGCTGGCGCACCTCGTCGATCAGGCTCCAGTGCATCGCCACGTGGTGGCCGTCGAGCAGGCCACCGTGGGCGAGCAGTGCCTGGCTCGGACAGACCGTCGCGAGGGCCGCGCCGCGAGCGCGCTGGGTTTCGAGCCACGTGAGGATGCCCGCATGGGTGTCGACCACGGCATCGACGTCGCACGGCATCCCGGTGAGGAACACGACATCGGGTGGCGGTGCTTCGGCGAGCGCGGCGCCGGGTTCGAGGGTGAGACACCCGCCGCAGGTCACGGCCCGCCCGTCGGGAGTGAGCACCGAGACCTCGATCGGCGCGGTCTCGGCGGCCTGCTCGCGCGCGAAGCCGAGCACGTCGAGCGGCCCGGCGATGGCGCTGGCGTTGCCGCCAGCGAAGGAAACGAGCGCGATGCGGCGGGGGCGGGACATGGCACGGCCTCTGGTGAGCACGACGGTACCGGCACGCACGGCGCATGCCTGGCGAAAACACCCATGCAATATGTCTTTTTCGCCAGCTTGTGTCCACGCCCACCCTCGGCGAGCATCATCCCTACCGCGACACGCGGCGACGTAGGGGGGACAGCGTGTGACGATTCAGCTCTACGACCTGGCGGCGGCCGACGAGCGCATCCTGTTCAGCCCGTTCTGCTGGCGCGTGCGCATGGCGCTGCTGCACAAGGGCCTGCCGTTCGAGGTCGTGCCATGGCGCTTCTCGGCGCGCGAAGCGACCGCGGCCTCCGGCCACGACGCGGTGCCCGTCCTGCGCGACGGCGAGCGCTGGGTCGGCGACAGCTGGGACATCGTGGCCTATCTCGACGAGACCTACCCGGCGCGGCCGGCGCTGCTGCCGCCGCCCGCCGGCGCGGCCCATGCCCGCCTCGTCGGTGCGCTGTGCGGCAGCCTGGTATTTCCGGCCGCCGTCGCGATCGCCGTCTTCCAGGCATGGCGCATTCTCGACGCCGGCAGCCAGCCTTACTTCCGCGCCTCGCGCGAGAAGATGTTCGGCTGCGCGCTGGAAACGCTGCACGCCGAGGAAGGCGAAGGCCGCGCCGGCCTCGCGCGCGCGCTGAAACCGTTCGACGAAGTCCTCGCGGTGCACGATTATCTCGGCGGCGCGGCGCCCACGCATGCCGATTACATGCTGTTCGGCGTGCTCAAGTGGACCGATGTCGTCAGCAGCTACGATCCCATCGATCACGCGACGCCCAGCGGGCGCTGGTTCGACCGCCTGCAGGCAAGCCACGGCGGCTATGCCGCGAGCGTCCCGACCGTGCGTGATTGACATGAAACCCAGACGATCACCCGGCGCGCGCCGCCGGCACAGGAGCCCGACATGAGCGAGACCGGTCCCGCCTACGAGCCGAACGAACGCGAGCAGGTATTGCTCGCCGCCATCACCGGCGCCAACGCCAGCCCCAACTGGCTGACCAGCGACATGGTCGACGCCCTGCTCGGCGGCCACGGCATGCTCAACATCGCCGTGATCAACATCGCCGACGTGCTGGTCAACGAACTCAAGCGCGGTATCGACACCAAGCTGCGCTTCGCCAACGCTGCCGCGCAGCCGGTCGACGAAGTGCTCGCCAAGGCGATCAAGGCGGCCGTGCAGGCCGGCGCGGCGCCGGCCAACGCGGCATTGCTCGCAGCCGTGATGATGTATCTCACCGGTACCAAGGCCCAGGTCGGCATCCCCGCCGGCAATCGCAAGCTCGGCGCCAGTGCGCGCATGCTCGCCGGCGTCGACCGCTCGGGCGTCGCCGCCATCCCGACGTCGAAGAAGAACAACAAGGTGTCGGGCTTCGCCGCCGTGATGGCCGTCCACCAGGCGATGATGGAAGGCAAGCTGTCACCGGTCTCGGGCTACGACATGGCGGTCTCGGGCGGACCGTTGATCGGCCACAGCCGGCTCGGCGAGGACATCATCTTCCCGGCCATGGCGGTCAACGGCGCGCGCATCGGCACCCAGGCGATGATGGACTGCATGGCCGGTGCCGGTATCAAGCCGCAGGCCCTGAACGCGGCGGTTTTCGGCGCCGCGGCGATCCTCGAGATCATCCATCCCGATGCCGACATCGCCGAGGAGTACGGCCCGCATGGCAAGGTCACGACGGCGTTTCTCGCCGGCAAGACCGCGGCAGAGACCGCCGGGCTGCCGGAGAAACTCACCGTGCGCGTCACCGGCCAGGAGTACCAGACCGGCCAGGTCATCGGCGACCTCGGCCTGATCCTCAAGGACATCGGCGGCCCGTCGGTGATCGGCATCATGGCGATGGACGAGATCATGGGCGTGTTCGCCGAAGGCATCGCCGGCTCGTCGGCCGGCCCCGTCAATCCGCCGCTCGGCCACGTATGCACCGATGCCGTGATCGCCATGAAGTGCCTGCTCGAGCCCGATGCCACGCCCGAATCGGTGGCCGTCGCGCTGCGCGAGCGCCGCTACGACTTCGCCTTCGATCCCGAGACCTCGATGATCGCGATGAACATCGTCGCGAAGAAGGCGCAGCAGCTGAAAGCCGGCGCGGTGACCAACGCCATGGTCCTGGCCTCGGAACCGGTGCGCGCGCAGGCGCTGTACCGCCGCGCGGCGCTGGCCTACGACGCGTTCAAAGCGGGAAAATCACTCGACGACGTCGTGCGCTCCCTCGACGAGGGACGCAAGTCGCGCGTGGAGGCGCGGGTCAGCGCGTTCCTGAGCAAGATGACCGGCAAAGACGTCCAGATCCGCCTCACCCACATCGGCCCCGGCGCGCGGCGCACGAGCAAGCTGGCCAACGAATGGTTCGCGTTCGACGCCCACCTCGACGCCGAGGTCACGGTCGACGGCGTCACCACCGTGCTCGAGCGCTACTCCGACCAGATCATCCCCGACGTCGCGCTCGGCAAGCGCGACGACATCGCCTGGGCCGTGCCCATGGTGGTGCCGCTGGCGAGTGAGATCCTGCTCGCCTCCAACGTCGTCATCAACGTCACCGTGCCCGCAGCGGTGGCCGCGGCCATGGGTCTGCACAGTCCGGAGGAAGCGGGGCTCATCGCGCAGCGCGCCGGCTTCGTGTCCTCCGGCATCCCCGGTTCGAACGTCAATGCCGAAGCGGCGGCGCGCGTCGCGCTGTCCGTCATGGCGGTGCCGTGAGCGGGGCCAGGCGTCACGGGCACAGCCGATGAACGAGCCGCTCAGCCTCGTCATGGCGCAGGTCGACGACGTGCCGGGCGAACTCCTCGGCGAGTTCATCCGGCGCGCCGAAGAACTCGGCGCGCGCAACGTGCAGGCGGTCGCGAGCGTCACCAAGAAGGGCCGGCCGGGCTACCTGCTCTACGTCGACGTACCGGCGGCCCTCGAAACGGAACTCGGGCTGTTGCTCGGTGCCGAACTCGGCTGCTGGGGCTACCGCGTGCTTGCCGCCGAGCATCGGCATTTCGACATCGAGCGCCTGCAGATGACGCTGGTGCTCACCTACGACACGCTCGAGCTGCGCTGGCCGCTGCGCGCCAAGACCATTGCGGGCGGCGGCCGCGTGCTGCGTATCAAGGCCGAACACGACGACCTCGCCGCCATCTGCGCGCATCTGCGCGAGCGGCATCACGCGCTGCCGCTGGCCGTGCTCAAGGCCGCGGTCGAGACCCGCCTGCGTGCCGGGATGGACGGCAGCGAACTGCACGTGCGACTGTAGACCATCCTTGATGCGTTATCTTTCACCCCATCCCGACCGGAGAGCGACCATGACCAGGATTCCGACGTTCATCAGCTGTCTCGTTTTTGCCGCACCGCTCGCCGCGCACGACGGCATGGCACTCGGCGGGCTGCTGCACCGCGCGCTGCACGCCGTCGGCACGGACACAGCGCTCGCCGTGGGCGGCCTCGCCGTCGCCGCGGTGGCGGCGGCGCTGGTACGCCGCGCCGCGCGCCGCGCGCCGCGCCGCGCGACGCGCTGAGCCCGCCACCTCCACGGCACGCGCATGCACTATCACCTCGACGCCGTCGGCGGCATCGCCGGTGACATGTTCGTCGCCGCGCTGCTCGACCTGCACCCCGAGCTCGCCCCGACCGCCATCGCCGCGGTGCGCGCGGCGGGTCTCGACGAACAGGTCGGCCTCGCTCATGAGGCGCATGCCGACGGCGTGCTCACCGGCAGCCGCTTCGTCGTCGACGGTCCACCGGCCGACGACGGTCGGGATCACGGGCACGGTCACCATCACGGCCACCAGCATGGCCAGGCCCATGACGCGGCCCATGACGCGGTCCACGGGCACGTGCACTGGGCGGCGCTGCGCCGGCGACTCGAGACGAGCACGCTCGATGGCGCGGTGCGCGCACGCGCCGTAGACATCTTCGGCCACCTCGCCGCCGCCGAGGCCCGGGTGCACGGCAAGCCGGTCGAGGACGTCGCGTTCCACGAAGTCGGCGCCTGGGATTCGATCGCCGACATCGTCGCCGCGTCCGCCCTGCTCGCGGCGCTCGCTCCGGCAAGCTGGTCGATCGGCCCGATCCCGCTCGGCAGCGGCCGCGTCCGTACCGCCCACGGACTGCTGCCGGTGCCGGCACCGGCCACCGTGCTGCTGCTCGAAGGGCTGGCCTGCTTCGACGACGGCTTCGCCGGCGAACGCGTGACCCCGACCGGCGCCGCCATCGTGCGGCACCTGGCACCGGGGCAGGGCCTCGGTACGCTGCCGCGCCGGCTGCGCCGCAGCGGCCACGGCTTCGGCACGCGGCGCTTCGAGGGCCTGTCGAACGTGCTGCGCGTGCTCGAGTTCGCGCCGCACCACGAACCGGCCGGACCGCGCGGCGACGACGTCGTCGTGATCCGCTTCGAGATCGACGACCAGACCGGCGAAGATCTCGCGCTCGGCCTCGAACGCCTGCGCGGCGTGGCCGGCGTGCTCGACGTCAGCCAGCTGGCCCTCACCGGCAAGCAGGGCCGGCTCGTCGCCGGCATCCAGGTACTGACGCGGCCGGACGCGCTCGACGCGGTCACCGACGCCTGTTTCCGCGAGACCACGACGCTCGGCCTGCGCCTGAGCCCGACCCGGCGCCTGGTGCTGCCGCGCCGCGCCTACACCGGCAGCGACGGCAGCCGCGCCAAGCTCGCACACCGCCCGGACGCGCTCACGGCCAAGGCGGAGCTCGCCGATCTCGCCGGCGAACCCGGCCATGCCGCACGCCAGGCGCGCCGCGCGGCCGTCGAGCGGGCGGCCCTCGCCGACGCCGCGGAGGCCGACGATGAACGCTGAGCCGGACACGCTGCTCGAACGGCTGCATGCCGCCCTCGCCGATTGCGCGCCCGCCACTGTGGCCGTCTCCGGCGGCGTCGACAGCATGACACTCGCGCACGTGGCGCACGCCGAGCTCGGCGACGCCGTGCGCATGTTCCACGCCGTTTCCCCCGCCGTACCCGCGAGCGCAACGGCACGGGTACGGCGTCACGCGGCCGCCCACGGCTGGCAGCTCGAGGTCGTCACCGCCGGCGAGTTCGACGACCCGGACTACCGTGCCAACCCGGTCGACCGCTGCTTCCACTGCAAGCGCAACCTGTACGCGACGCTCGCCACCGCGGGCGACGTGCAGCTCCTCGCCGGCACCAACACCGACGACCTCGGCGACTATCGCCCCGGGCTGGCCGCGGCCGCGGCCGCCGGCGTGCGCCACCCCTACGTCGAGGCCGGGATCGACAAGAACGGCGTGCGCGCCATCGCGCGCCTGCGCGGGCTCGCGGACCTCGCCGAGCTGCCGGCGAGCCCCTGCCTGTCGAGCCGTGTCGAGACCGGCATCGCCATCGAACCGGCGACGCTGGGCTTCGTCGACGCCGCGGAAACGCTGCTGCGCGAGCAGCTCGCGCCGCTCACGGTACGCTGCCGCATCCGTCGCGCCGGTATCGTCATCGAACTCGACGCGCGCTCGCATGCTCGCCTCGACGACGCCGGCCGCGAGCGCCTGCGGCTACAACTCGCCAACCTGGCGAAAGCGCACGGCCTGAACCGGCCGATCGGCTTCGCCCCCTACGTCATGGGCAGCGCCTTCCTGCGCGAGCACGCATGACCGAGCAGGAAATCCGTCTCGACCACGACCGCGCCGGGCGTCTCGGCCTGGACGAAGCGATCTTCTGCGCGCAGAAACGCCCGGTGCAGATCGAGGTCATTCTCGACCAGGTGCTGACGGCCGGGCGCAGCTGCCTGTTGACGCATCTCGACCCGGCCCATTACCGCGGCCTCGGCACGGGTCAGCGCAGCCTGCTCGATTACGACGAGGTCTCGCGCACGGCCTATTTCAACTGGCGCGCACAGGCCGCGGCCACGCCCGAGGTCGGCATCGTCACGGCTGGCAGTTCCGACGTGCCGGTCGCGCGCGAGGCGCAGCGCACGCTCGAGTATTACCACGTTGCGGCAATGCCGGTGTTCGACGTCGGCGTGGCCGGCCTGTGGCGGCTGCTGGAGCGCATCGACGAGTTGCGCCAGATGCCCGTGCTGATCGCCGCCGCCGGCATGGACGCGGCCCTGCCGAGCGTGCTCGGCGGGCTCTACGGCGGGCTCATCGTCGCCGTGCCGACCTCGACCGGCTACGGCGTCGCCAGCGGCGGCCACACCGCGCTGAACGCGATCCTCGCCTCCTGCGCCTCGGGCCTCGTCACGGTCAATATCGACAACGGCTACGGCGCCGCCTGCGCCGCCCTGCGCGCACTCGGTTTCGTGCGCCGCGTGGCCGCCGCGACACCGGCCGTCACCGTCGCCGCCGCGGACGGCGGCTGAAGCACGGCGGGACGGCGCCCGCGCAGATTGTTCGCACGACGGCCGGGCTGCTAAGCTGCCGGCAACCCGCGCACGCCGGTTTTCTGAGGGGAGAAGACTCATGATTCAGACCGCGTCCGTCTCGGACATCGACTACACCGTCGAGGAAATGGAAAGCTTCGTCGCCCGCTTCAAGGACCAGAAGAGCTCGCACAAGGCGTTCATCGATACCCGCATACCCGGGCACGAACGCGAAATCTTCAGCATCATCGGTAACGGCGTGCAGGAAGACCCGGACATGCGCCCGCCGATCCCGCCGCAGGATTTCCATCTCGCGATGATCCGCTCCGAACCCGGCAAGGGTGCCGCGCTGCACTCGCACCTGACCCAGGAAGTGTTCATGCCCCTGACCGGGCGCTGGGCGATCTTCTGGGGCCCCGAGGGCGAAAAGGAAGTCGAACTCGGTCCCTACGACGTCATCTCCGTGCCGCTGCACGTGATGCGCGGTTTCCGCAACGTCGGCGAGGAGACGGCGATGATGCTGGCAGTGGTCGGCGGCCACGATCCGGGCCGCGTCGGCTGGCCCGATTCGCTCAAGGACATGGCACGCGCCGCCGGGCTCGTCATCGACGAGGACGGCAACTTGCGCGAAGTCGACCCGGCCTGAACGGCATGGCCGCGGCGGCAATGCACGCGGCCGCGCTCTCGCCGGCCGAGGTCGCGGCCTACGAGCGTGACGGCCAGGTCACGCCGGAGTGGCGCCTGCCCGACGATCTCTTCACCCGCTTCCAGGCCGCACTCGAGCGCCTCGTTGCGGCGCACGCGCCGGCCAGGCCCGATTTCATTCCGCTGCCGCACGTCGCGCCGGCCGACGGCGCGCCCGCCGCGACGGCGCTGGCACGCGAGTTCTTCGAACTCGTCACGCACCCGCTGCTGCTCGACCTGGTCGAGCCGCTGATCGGCCCGGACATCATCCTGTGGACCTCGGCGGTGTTCTGCAAGCCGGCCGCGACCGGACTCGAAGTGCCCTGGCACCAGGACGGCCAGTACTGGCCGATCCGGCCGCGGGCCACGGTGACGGCGTGGATTGCGCTCGACGACGTCGATGCCGCCAACGGCTGCATGCGCGTCATCCCGGGCTCGCACCGCATGGGCGAATTCAGCCACGCGAAGAGCGACCGCGACGACCTGGTGCTGAACAACGTCGTCGACGACCCACGCCTCGACCTCGCCCGCGCACGCGACATCGTGCTCGCGGCGGGCCAGGTGTCGCTGCACGATGTCGATCTCGTACACGGCTCGCAGCCGAACACCTCCGGGCGCCGGCGCGCCGGCTTCGCGGTACGCTACATGCCCTCGACCTCGCTCTACGACCGTGCGATCGACCCGGGCCAGGCTTCGAACAGCGTGCCGCTCGAGTTCGCACGCCGGCCCATCTGGCTGGTGCGCGGCGTCGATCGCCACGGCGCGAACGATTTCCGTATCGGCCATACCCTCTGGTAGCGTGCCGGCAGCCGTCAACCGGCGCGCTCCCCACTACCCGCGAAGGAACCAGGACTCCCCATGAACGATGCTCCCGCCAGCCTGCTGCTCGATCCCGTCGAGGCCCTCGCCGCGCGTATCGCCGACGGCGCCAAGGTCGCGCTGTTCAAGGATTGCGGCGTCCCGATGGCGCTCGGCCGCGCGCTGGTCCGGCGCCGGGCACGCGACCTGCACCTGGTGACGGTGCCGACCGGGGGCATGCTGCCCGATCTCCTGATCGGCGCCGGTTGCGTGGCGACGGTCGAGACCGCCGGTGTCACGCTCGGCGAGTTCGGCCTGGCGCCGCGCTTCATCGCCGCCGTCAAGACCGGCGAGGTGCAGATCCGCGACGCCACCTGTCCCGCCATCTACGCCGGCTTGCAGGCGGCCGAGAAGGGCATTCCCTTCATGCCGCTACGCGGGCTGCTCGGCTCCGACGTGCTCGCCAGCCGCGCGGATTTCAAGGTCATCGACAACCCCTTCGGCGAGGACGATCCGATCGTCTGCCTGCCCGCGATCCGGCCCGATTGCGCGATCTTCCACGCGCCCTGCGCCGATCGTGACGGCAACGTCTACATCGCGCGCCAGGCGGAGATGAAAATCCTCGCGCACGCGGCTCGCGAGAGCTTCGTCACCGTCGAGCGCATCGTCGATTTCAACCTGCTCGAGGACGACAGGCTCGCGCCGGCGACTCTGAACGCACTGTACGTGAGCGCCATCGCCGAAGCACCGGGCGGGGCCGCGCCGCTCAACCTCCCAGGGCACTACGATTACGACACCGATGCCATCCGCGCCTACGCGAAAGCGGCGGCGACCCCGGAAGGCTTCCGCGTCTGGCTCGCCGCTCACGTCCTCGTACAGACCGGCGCGGCGGCGTGAGCATGGGCAGCTACACGTCCGAAGAGCTGCTCATCGCGACCATCGCCGACATGCTCGAGCCGGCGCGCCACATCGCCGTCGGCGTGCTCTCGCCGATCCCGGGCTCGGCCGCCCTGCTCGCCCGTGCCCGCTCGGGCAACACCAAGAAAGTCTCGATCATCGGCAGCATGGAAGAGCCCTACCGTACCGACGGTGGTGTCGACCTGTTCGACTGCGCCGCGCAGGGCCGGATCGATGCCTTCTTCCTCTCCGGCGGCCAGATCGACGGCCAGGCCAACATCAACCTCACCGGCATCGGCGACTACCCGCGCCAGGACGTGCGCTGGTCGGGCGCGTTCGGCTCGGCTTACCTGTACTTCCTCGTGCCGCGCGTGATCCTGTTCCGCGAGGAGCACTCGCGCCGCGTGTTCGTGCCACAAGTCGATTTCATCAGCGCGCCCGGCACCAGCGCGCCCAACGTCTACCGCCCGGGCGGCCCCCATGCGCTGGTCACCGGTCTGTGCGTGTTCCTGTTCGAGCGCGCGCGCGGCCGCTTCCGCCTGGCCAGCGTGCACCCCGGGCACAGCGTCGAGGAAGTGCGCGACGAAACCGGTTTCGATTTCGATTGCCCGGACCACGTGCCGACGACACGCACACCCGACGACGCCACGCTCAGCCTGGTCCGCGAGCGGGTCGCGCCGGCCATCGCGAGCCCCTACCCGGCGTTCGCGCGCCGCGTGTGGCCGCAGGCGGTGGCCTGACGCGGACCCGCGCTCGCCGCGGCTATGGCGCGAGCGGCAAGGCGCGGCTGGCAGACGCCGCACGACGCCACACCTGCGCGCCGCGCGATTCGCACCGCACCCGGCGAGACCATTGGCGCAAGGTCCGGCGTTTCGCGCACAATGCGGCGGTACCCTGGACGGGGCCAGGCGCCGTGGCCACCACAGACTGCGCCACCGCCACGCCGCGCGCGTATCCCGCTGACGAAACCCGGAGCCGAATGTCGATGAAGCCCTACTGGAGCGAGACCCTGCGCGGCCTCTCGCCCTATGTCCCCGGCGAGCAACCCCAGCAGGCCTCGCTGCTCAAGCTCAACACCAACGAGAACCCCTACGCGCCCTCGCCCGCGGCGCTCGCGGCAATCCGCGCGGCGGCAGACGGCGACCTGCGCCTGTATCCCGACCCGGATGGCAGCGCCCTCAAGCGGGCGGTGGCAGCGGCCCACGGTCTCGACACGGCCAACGTGTTCCTCGGCAACGGTTCCGACGAGGTCCTCGCGCACGCGTTCCTCGGTCTGCTCAAGCATCCGCGGCCGCTGCTGTTCCCGGACATCACCTACAGTTTCTACCCGGTCTACTGCGCGCTCTACGACATCGCCTACGAGGAGATACCCCTCGACGGCGAGTTCCGCGTGCGCCTCGGCGATTACGCCCGTCCCAACGGGGGCATCGTGCTGCCCAACCCGAATGCCCCGACCGGCATTGCGTTGTCGCGCGCCGAGCTGCGCTCGCTGCTCGCCGGCAATCCCGATTCGGTGGTACTGGTCGACGAGGCCTACGTCGACTTCGGTGCGGAGAGCGCGGTGCCCCTGATCGGCGAGTTTGCCAACCTGCTGGTGACGCAGACGCTGTCGAAATCGCGCGCCCTGGCCGGCCTGCGGGTCGGCTACGCGCTCGGCGCACCGGACCTGATCGGCGCGCTCGAGACGGTCAAGGGCTGTTTCAATTCCTACCCGCTCGATCGCCTCGCGCTCGCCGGCGCTACCGCGGCGCTGGCGGACAACGCCTGGTTCGCCGACACCTGCGGCAAGATCGCCGCGAGCCGTGACTGGCTCACGGCCGAACTCGGCAAGCTCGGCTTCGAGGTCCTGCCGTCGCGCGCCAACTTCGTGTTCGCACGGCATGCGACCCGCTCGGGCGCGTCCCTGCAGCAGGCGCTGCGTGCACGCAACGTGCTGGTACGCCGCTTCGACCGGCCGCGCATCGCCGACTTCCTGCGCATCACCGTGGGCACCCAGGCCGAGTGCGAAACGTTGCTCGCGAGTCTGCGCGAGATCGGCCTGGACTGAGCGCCGCGGCGCGGCAGCCTCACATGATCCCGATCGACGCCGCCAGCGAAACCGCCCTGAGACTGGGCTGCTTCGCCGGCCTGTTCGTGCTGCTCGCCGCGCTCGAGACGGCGTGGCCCAGGCGCTCGCGCAGCCTGGCCCGCGCGGCGCGCTGGCCGGCCAACCTCGGCATGTCCCTGGCCAGCCAGCTGGTCGTGCGGCTGCTGGTGCCGCTCACCGCGGCCGCGCTCGCGATCGAGGCCGCGTCGCGCGGCTGGGGCCTGCTCAACCGCGTCGACCTGCCCGGCTGGACCGAGATCGCGCTCGCCGTGCTGGTGCTCGACTTCGCCATCTACTGGCAGCATCGCCTGTTTCACGTCGTACCCGCCTTGTGGCGCCTGCACCGCATGCACCACGCCGACGTCGACCTCGATGTCACGACCGGCGTCCGTTTCCACCCGGCCTCGATTCTCGTCTCGGCCGCGATCAAGCTCGGTGTCGTGCTGTTGCTCGGCCCAGCCCCCGTCGCGGTACTGCTGTTCGAGGTGCTGTTGAACGCGACCTCGCTGTTCAACCATGCCAACCTCGCCCTGCCGGTGCGGCTGGACCGGGTCCTGCGGCTGGGGGTGGTGACGCCCGACATGCACCGCGTCCATCATTCGCTCGACGCCGCCGAGCGCAACTGCAACTTCGGCTTCAATTTTCCCTGGTGGGACCGCCTGCTCGGCACCTACCGGGCGCAGCCGGCGCGCGGCCACGACGGCATGACGCTGGGGCTGCCGGGCTTCCGCGACGCGGCAGATCAGCGCTTCTTGCGCCTGTTCGGCCAGCCCCTGCGCGGCGAGCCGCCGCCCCCCGCGCCACCTGCCGGCGGCGAGCGTCAAAGATCGTAACCGTGGCCCGGGCTGGCGACCCGGACCGGGCGCGGACCGGGCGAAGACGGCTAATATCCGCTACATGAGGTCTGCCGCCGCACGTTTCCGTTCGCAGGCCGCCCGGCGCGGTCCGCGCGCCGGGCGGGCCGTCGCGATCCTCCTCGCCGCCGCGCTGGCGAGCGCCGCCAGCGCTGTTGCCGCGCGCGATGCCCTGCCCACGCCGGGCGCTTTCGAGGCGACGTTCGTGAACCGCTTCGCCACGCACCTTTGCGAGGCGGAATACATGCAATGCCTCGGCGCGGACCGCGAGACCTGCCGCGCTGCCGTGGTCGCCAGTCCGCGCGCCTGTCCGCTGGGCCTGCTCTACGAGGCGGTCGCGCGGCCCTACGCCACGGCCGGCCACCAGCAGGCCGCCGTCACCGACGCCAGCATCGCGCTCGGCGACTGTGTCACCGCACGCGTGGAACGCGCGCTCGCGCTGCGCTTCGACGACTTTCCGCGCTGCTTCGCCGAGCTCGAAGCCCGCGCCCAGCGCTGACCGTTTGCCGTCGACGCCGTGCCGCCGGCCCGCCCTACCGACGCTACGCCCATGCCCCCCCGACGCCTCGACTTCTACTTCGACTTCATCTCCCTTTATGCCTACTTCGCCTGGCGCCGCCTGCTGCCGATGTGCGAGGAACGCGGGGTCGAACTCGTCGTCCACCCCGTCGTGTTCGGCAAGCTGCTCGACCACTGGGGCCAGTTGGGGCCGGCCGAAGTGCCACCGAAGAAGACGTTCGTCTACCAGTCCGCGTACCGCTACGCCGTGCTGCACGGCTTCGCGTTCGATCCGCCGCGCAGCCATCCCTTCAATCCCCTGCCGGCGCTGCGCACGGCACTGCCCGAGGTCAGCGGCGGCGCGCAGCGCGCGGTCGTCGGCGCCATCTTCGAGGCCGGCTGGTCGCACGGCGCCGAGCTCGGCACGCCGGAGGCGCTCGGCGCGATTCTCGATCGCGCCGGCTTCGACGGTGCCGCCCTGCTGCACGCCGCGTCGCTGCCCGCGGCCAAGGCTGCCTTGCGCGCGCAGACCGACGCGGCCATCGCGCACGGCGTGTTCGGCGTGCCGACGATGCGCATCGGCGAACTGCTGTTCTGGGGTAACGACCAGCTCGACCACGTTGCCCTCGCTCTCGACGGCCGCGATCCGCTCGACGCGGCGCGCGTCGATGCGATGCTCGCGCGTCCACGCGCCATCGACCGCAAGGCGCCGCACGCGCGGCAGGCCGGGACGCGGCCGGGACGCCGCTGACACGCGGCGTGCATCCGCCTGCCGGCGCGCCGTCCCCGGGAGATGCCGACGATGCCGTGATCGGCTATAAGGAACCCAGTCAACCGGAGCCATCGCGATGCCGTCACGCGCCGCCTTCATCCTCGGACTCCTGCTCGCCGGCGGTCTCGTCGCCGGTGGTTACGTGCTCGGCCAGAGCGCCCTGGACTACCGCGAGTACGAACGCTCGGTAACGGTCAAGGGCCTGTCGGAACGCGAATACGCGGCCGATATCGTCATCTGGCCGATCCGCTTCACCGCCGCGGACAACGACCTGGCGGCGCTGTACGGCTCGCTCGAAGCGGACGCCGCGGCAGTGCGCGAGTTTCTCGTCAGCCGCGGCGTCGCGGCCGCGGCGATCAGTGCCGCGCCCCCCGCGGTGACCGACAAGCTGGCGCAGCAATACGGGGGTAACGAGCGCTTCGAGTTCCGCTACGCCGGCGTGCAGGCCGTCACCGTGTACTCCGACCAGGTGGACACGGTTCGGGCGGCAATGGTCGAACTGGTTCAGCTCGGCAAGCAGGGCATCGCCCTGGTCGGCGAGAACTACGAGACGCAACCCGAATACCTGTTCACGCGCCTGAACGAGGTCAAGCCGGCGATGATCGAAGAAGCGACCCGCGAGGCGCGCGCCGTCGCCGCGAAGTTCGCCGACGACTCGGCCAGCACGCTGGGCAAGATCAAGCAGGCGAGCCAGGGACAGTTCTCGATCAGCGGGCGCGACAAGAACAACCAGCACATCAAGAAAGTGCGCGTCGTCTCGACCATCGAATATTACCTGTCCGACTGAAATCGCCACGGCGCGGCGCGTTCCTCCCCGGAATGAGTGAGGCCGGCGGCTTCCACGCGCAGCTGGTCTCAATGTTTTCAGGGCGTTGCCGCCACAGCCTCAACAAGCGCCTGTCGTGCCTGCAGGAGCGCCGGGCCCGCGTGCCCGTTCCGGCCAGGGTGCGGTCGCGGGCCCGGACCCGATCGCTGGCCGCGAATTACCGCCACGCCGCGGTCGGCGATGCACGAGAACGCACGGCGCTCGGAACTTCCAGGCAGTAACGGAACGTTGCCAGGGCAGGGCAGGCCTCCGACCGGACGTACGCACCGGCGGGCAGCCGGCCGTGCCCATCGAGCAGGGACGCGGCCGCCGCACGCGGCGGTATGTACCACGCACACGGGACACCAGCATGCTCGAACCTCGGATCCGAAGCGCACAGATTCGTCTGTGCCAGGCCTCGATCCCGCAGTCCGTAGCCGTGACACTGATCAACGGCACCCTGCTGTGCTGGTTGCTCGCCGGTCATGCCACGAGCCTCTACCTGGCTGGCTGGTACGGCGCGCTCGTGGTGCTCGCCGTCGTGCGCCTGGTCGGCTACTGGCGTTTCCGCACGCGCTACGGCGGTGCCGGCGACCTGGCGTTCTGGTCCCGCTTCAACCTCCTCGGCGCCGCGCTCGCAGGCATGTTGTGGGGCGCGGCAGGACTGCTCCTGTTCGATGCCGGCAACATCGCGCACCAGGCCTTTCTTGCGCTCGTCGTGTGCGGCATGTGCGCGGGCGCGGTCAGTACGCTGGCCGTGCAGCTGCCGGCTTCGGTCCTGTTCATCACCACCGCCACGCTGCCCCTCGCATTCCGCTTCGCGCGCGTCGAGCACGATTTCGGCATGCCGTTCGCGTTTCTCGTCGTGCTGTTCATGTTGATGCTGATCGTCGCCGCCGCCCGTTACGCGCGGAACTACCACGATGCGCTGGCCGAGAGCCTGCGGCGCGAAGCCGCGGAGCAGGAACTCGCCCACCTCGCCTACTACGACCCGCTCACGCAGCTGCCCAATCGACGCCTGTTCATCGATCACCTGACCCGCGCGGTGGCGACGGCGCGACGGCACGGCAACCAGCTCGCCGTGTGTTACTTCGATCTCGACGATTTCCGCCGCATCAACGAACGCCACGGCCACGCCATGGGCGACCGCGTGTTGATGCAGCTCGCGCGCCTGTTGTGTGACTCGGTACGTGCCGGAGACGTCGTGGCCCGCTGGGGCGGCGACGAGTTCGCGGTCCTGTTGACGGGGATCGGGGATCCGGCCGCCTGCAACGGCATGCTCGAACGCCTCGTGGCGGTGATTGCGGCGCCCCAGGAGCTCGATGGCGTCACCTATCAGCTCAATGCGAGTATCGGCGTGACGCTCGCGCCGAGCGACGAAGACGATGCCGACGCGCTGCTGCGCCAGGCGGACCAGGCCATGTACCTGGCCAAGCGCGCCGGACGCAACGGCTATCACATCTTCGACGCCGAGCACGACGGCGCCTGCCGCCGCCAGGGCGAGACACGCGCGGCGATGCGCGATGCCCTCGCCGCCGGCCAGCTCGAACTCTACCTGCAGCCCAAGGTCGACATGGTCCGTGGTGCGGTCTACGGGGCGGAAGGCCTGATCCGCTGGCGCCATCCCGCGCAGGGACTGCTGCCACCCGGCGCGTTCCTGCCGGACTGGGAACAGGATGCGATGATGGTCGAAATCGACCGCTTCGTGGTCGAACGTGCCTGCACCCTCGTCGAAAGCTGGCGCACGGCCGGTCTCGAGCTCGTGCTGAGCGTCAACGTCTCATCGTGGTTGCTGCACGACGACGACTTCATGCCCTTCCTCGAGGGACTGTTCGCGGCCCATCCGCGCGCACGCGGCCTGGTCGAGATCGAAGTCACCGAGACCCGCGCCCTCGACGATATCGGGCGCGTGTCCGACATCATGCGCGGCTGCGCCGCGAGCGGTGTGCGGTTCGCGCTGGACGATTTCGGCACCGGCTTCTCGTCCCTGGTCCACCTGCAGCGACTGCCGGTGAACGTCCTGAAGATCGATACCGACTTCGTCATCGGCATGCTCGACGACGAACACGACCGCAACCTGGTGCGCGGCATCATCGGCCTCGGCCAGGCCCTCGGCAAGGAGGTCGTCGCCGAGGGGGTCGAAAGCATCGCTCACGGCAGCGCCCTGATCGGTTTCGGCTGCCGCCGCGCGCAGGGCTACGGTATCGCCAAACCGATGCCTCCGGGCGAGTTTCTGCACTGGGTCGCGGACTACCGTGCACCGACCGCCTGGGCGGCGTGCACGCCGACCGTCGAGCCGCTGGCGACGCGCCAGGCGACCGCGTGAACGGTGCCTAGCGCGCCAGCACCAGCCACAGCCAGGCGGCGACGCCGCCCAGCAGGGCGAGCCAGGCAGCGACCATGCACAGGCGGGCCGTGCGGCTCAGGGTCAGGCGGATGTTCTCCTGCGCGGCGCGCGCCCGGCAATCGGCCCACACACCGGGCGGGATCATCTTGATGGCCAGTGCCAGTCCGAGCGGCACGAGCACGAGATCGTCGAGCAGCCCGATCACCGGGATGAAGTCCGGCACGAGGTCGATGGGACTCAGGGCGTAGGCCACGACCAGCCATACCAGCAGGCGCGTCGCGCGCGGCACGCGCGGGTCACGCGCCGCGAACGCGACCGCCACCAGCTGGCTCTCGAGCCCGCGCGCCCAGCGCCTGAGCGCGCCCGCACGCGCGGCGCCGGCGCGCCCGCCGTCGAAGAACGTCGTCACGCGGGCCGCGCTACTGGTGCAGGGCGCCGAGAACCGCGTCGAGACTCTGCTTGGCATCACCAAACAGCATGCGCGTGTTCTCGCGGAAGAACAGCGGATTGTCGACGCCGGCGTAACCGCTCGCCATGGAGCGTTTCAGCACGACCGTCGTGCTCGCCTTCCACACTTCGAGCACCGGCATACCGGCGATCGGGCTGCCCGGTTCGTCCTGCGCGGAGGGATTGACGATGTCGTTGGCACCAATCACGAGCACCACGTCGGTTTCCGGGAAGTCCTCGTTGATTTCGTCCATTTCCAGCACGATGTCGTAGGGCACGTGCGCCTCGGCCAGCAGCACGTTCATGTGCCCCGGCATACGTCCGGCGACCGGGTGGATCGCGAAACGCACTTCCTTGCCCTTGTCGCGCAGGCTCTTGGTGATCTCGTAGACGGTGTTCTGTGCCTGCGCCACCGCCATGCCGTAGCCCGGGACGATGACCACGTGCTTCGCTTCGCGCAGCAGGTCGGCCGTTTCCTCGGCACTGACCGCGACCACTTCGCCCTCGTACGCGGCGGCCGTCCCGCCACCACCGGACGTACCGAAGCCGCCGGCAATGACGGCGAGGAAATGACGGTTCATGGCCCGGCACATGATGTAGGAGAGAATCGCGCCGGAGGAGCCGACCAGCGCCCCGGTGACGATGAGCAGGTCGTTCGACAGCATGAAGCCGGTCGCCGCAGCCGCCCAGCCCGAGTAGCTGTTCAGCATCGAGACCACGACGGGCATGTCGGCACCGCCGATCGCCATCACCATGTGGACGCCAAAGGCGAACGCGAGCAGCGTCATCAGCACGAGCACGAAGACCGCGCCGCCGACCGATGACATGCCGACGAACTTCACGCCCAGCAGGACGCAGGCGACGCCGATCCCCAGGTTCAGCCAGTGGCGCGCCGGCAGCAGCACGGGCTTGCCGTCGATCTTGCCACGCAGCTTGCCGAACGCGATCACAGACCCGGTGAAGGTGACCGCGCCGATGAGGATACCCAGGTAGATCTCGACCTCGTGGATGGTGCGCTCTGCGCCGTGGTAGTGATCGACGCCGCCGATGTAGGTCGCGAAACCGATCAGCACTGCGGCGAGGCCGACGAAGCTGTGCAGGATGGCGACCAGTTCGGGCATTTCGGTCATCTGCACGCGGCGCGCCGCGGTCACGCCGATGGTGCCGCCGATCAGCATGACGATGACGAGGACGACGTAATCGGTGACCTGGCTGCTGAAGATGGTCGCGAGGATCGCGATGGTCATGCCGGCGATGCCGTAGGCATTGCCGCGCCGCGCGGTCTCGGGGTGGCTGAGGCCGCCGAGGCTCAGGATGAAGAGCACGGCGGCGATGATGTAGCTGGCGGTGACGATACCGGAAACCATGATCTTCCCCTTACTTGCGGAACATGCGCAGCATGCGCTGGGTGACGAGGAAGCCGCCGGCGATGTTGATCGTCGCGATCAGAACCGCGATCGCCGCCAGCAGGGTGATCAGGAACGAAGGTGTCGAGATCTGCAGCAGCGCACCGATCACGATGATGCCGCTGATCGCGTTCGTGACGCTCATCAGCGGCGTGTGCAGCGCCGGTGTAACGTTCCAGATGACCTGGTAGCCGACGAAGCACGACAGCACGAAGACGGTGAAGTGCGACATGAACTCGGCCGGCGCGACACGCCCCAGCGCCCACAGGGCAACGGCGCCGACGCCGAGCAGGATGGCCGGCATCCACGGATTCTGCTTGCGCTCGACCGGTGCCGGCGGCGGCGCGGCGGGCGCGGCGGTTTTCGCGGGCGCGGCGGAGAGGGTCGGCGCGGGGGGCGGCCAGGTGATTTCGCCGGCGTTGATCACCGTCGCGCCGCGGATCGCCTCGTCGTCCATGTTGATGACGATATTGCCGTCCTTCTCCGGGGTCAGCTCGGTCAGCAGGTGGCGCAGGTTGGTGCCGTAGAGCTGGCTCGACTGCGTCGCCAGGCGGCTCGGCAGGTCGGTGAAACCGATGATGGTGACGCCGTGCGCGTGCGCTACCTCGCCGGGCACGGTCAGCTCGCAGTTGCCGCCCTGCTCCGAAGCGAGGTCGACGATCACGCTGCCATCGG
>JAUIFX010000251.1 GCA_030429865.1 Gammaproteobacteria bacterium
GGCATCGTCGGCGTCGCACCGGACGCGCGCCTGCTCGCCTACAAGGCCTGCTGGTCGGCGGATGCGCGGGAGATGGCCGCCACCTGCAACAGCTTCTCGCTCGCCCTGGCCGTCGATACGGCGCTCCGCGCCGGCGCCGACGTGATCAACCTGAGCCTCACCGGGCCCTACGACGCGCTGCTCGCGGCGCTGCTCGGCGTGGCTATCGAACGCGGTATCGTGGTCGTCGCCGCGGATGACGGCGACGCGGCGCAGGCGTCGTTCCCGTCGTCCCTGCCGGGTGTCGTCGGCGTGCGCACGCGGCCCGCCGCCGCGCCAGCCACCGGCGACGCCGCGCACCTGGTCGTACCGGGCGAGGAGATTCTCAGCACGCTGCCGCGCGGCACCTACGATTTCCTCTCCGGCAGTTCGTTTTCCGCCGCGCAGGTCACGGGTCTCGCCGCACTCGCGCGCGCACTCGTGCCGCGCCTGTCCGGCGCGCGCTTCGCCGCCGCCCTGGGCGGGATCGTCCACGCCCTGCCCGATCGCCTGCTCGCCCTGCGGAGCCCGCGCTGACGTCCTTCCCCGCGCGCATCGCGCGCGCCGCGCCCACGCGTTGAACCTTTGTCCCTCCCGCACTGATTCATAACGCGCGGCCTACGCGCTCGTCAGCAATACAAGGGAGGCTCGAGAGACATGCTGATCCGCACCACGACCCTGGTTCTCATTGCAGCCATCGTGGCCTGCGCCGGTTTCGTACCGCGCAGCGAAGCCGCGACGGTCTGGACCGGCCCCGAGGTCGGTTTCCTCAAGCTGGGCAGTGACCCCCTATCGGTCCAGGACGTCCTCAGTGCCGAGGTCAGCCTGACCCGCGGCACGAGCGGTTTCCTGTTCAATCCGCTCGGCGGTGACGGCGCCGCCGGTCCTGGCACCCCGAGCGGCACGCGCTGGGCATTCGATACCGCCATCGGCAACCCGGATGGCGCCGTGTTCGGCGCGGCCAACCACGCGGCGCTGACTTTCCTGCCGTTTCTGGACGCCGTCGGCGGCACCAACAGCAGCGGCGGCGCCGGCGTGCCCAACGTCGTGCTGGCCAATCCGGGCGTGCTGCACCTCGTCGCCGCCGACGTCTATCTCGACATCCGCTTCCTGCAATGGACGAGCCCGTTCGCGACGCCGAGCGCGGCCGTCGAGTACGTGCGCAGCTCGCCCGTGCCGCTGCCGGCGGCCCTGCCGCTGCTGCTCGCGGGCTTCGTGCCCCTCGCACGGCGCAAACGCCGCGACCGGCGCGCGCCCCTGTACCGCCGCGCGGCCTGAGTCCGCACGTCTACCGCAAGGAGAACCCCCATGACTCACCCACGAACGTTCACGCGTCCGCCACGGGCGTTTCGCATCGCCCATGCTGCACGGGTGTGCGGTGCCTGCCTGCTCGGCGCGCTCGGCATCGGCACGGCCCACGCCCTCGACGATCCGATCCCGGCCCCGATCGCGAAGGGCCCGATCCGCATCGAGCTCGAATCCATCGCGAGCGGCGTCACCTCGCCGAACTTTCTCACCCACGCCGGCGACGGTTCCGGCCGGCTGTTCTTCCTCGAACAGCCGGGCCGCGTGCGCGTGATCGAGAACGGCACGGTCCGTGCGGCACCGTTCCTCGATGTCTCCGCACGCCTGCCCGCGCTCGGCCTGTTCGGTCTCGACTTCGACGAACGCGGCCTGCTCGGTGCGGCCTTCCACCCGGACTACGCGAGCAACGGCAAGTTCTACACCTTCACCAGCGAAGTCATCGACGGCGCGGCCGACTTCAGCGTCACCCTGCCATTCGGCGAACAGTTCAACCACCAGAGCGTGATCACCGAGTGGCAGGTCAGCGCGACCGACGCCAACGCCATCGATCCGGCTTCGCGCCGCGAGCTGATGCGCATCGACAACCCGCAGTTCAATCACAATTCGGGCATGCTCGCATTCGGTCCCGACGGTTACCTCTACGCCTCTGTCGGCGACGGCGGCAACGCCGACGACTTCGGCCCCGGGCACAGCTTCCCGCAGGGTAACGGCCAGGACCCGTCGAACGTGCTCGGCACCATCCTGCGCGTCGATGTAGCCGGCAGCGACAGCAGCAACGGCCAGTACGGGATTCCGCAGGACAACCCGTTCGTCGCCGTCGAGGCCGACCCGGGTGACGAAATCCCTGACGAGATCTTTGCCACCGGCTTGCGCAACGCGTTCCGCTTCAGCTTCGACAGCGAGACCGGCACGCTGATCGCAGCCGACGTCGGCCAGGGCAACATCGAAGAAGTGAACGTCATCGTCGCCGGCGGCAACTTCGGCTGGAACCTCAAGGAAGGCTCGTTCCGCTTCGATCCCAACACCGGCGAGGTCGCACTCGACCCGGGCGGCCAGCTCACCGATCCCCTGATCGACCCGGTCCTCGAGTACGACCACGACGAAGGCATCTCCGTCATCGGCGGCTTCGTCTACCGCGGCGATGCCATCCCCGAACTGCAGGGCAAGTACGTGTTCGGCGACTTCAGCAACAAGGGCTTCCTGACCCCCGGCGGCCGCCTGTTCTACGGCGACCTCGATACGGGGCTGATCCACGAGTTCACCCTCGGCCTCGACGACCGCGAGCTCGACATGTTCGTCAAGGGCTTCGGCGAGGACGCGCAGGGCGAGATCTACCTGCTGGCCGACCTCGGCCTGGGCGCGAACAGCCCGCAGGGCGAGATCTTCAGGCTCGTCGCCGCGCCGGTGCCCTTGCCCGCGGCCGCATGGCTGCTGGCGCCGGCCGGCATGTTGCTGCTCCGCCGGCGCCGAACGCGCGGCTGAACCGGCGCCGACGGCCTGTTCCGCGCGCGATGCGGGCGGTAGCCGGCAGCGCCTGGCGGCAGCCGCGAGACACCGCGGCGCGCGTGACACGGCCACGCAGGAGCCGGGCGCGGCTCCGCGGCGTTGCGTTCAGAAGTCGGACGCCGTCGCGAGCTGCGCCGCCATCTCGTCGATGAGCTGCCGTTGAAATGCGGCCACGCGCTCGCCCGGCTGCTGGGCTTTGAAGAAATCCAGCACCGGGTCGACGACCTCGGTCGAGACGCCGCTCAATGTCTCCATGATGCGATGACCGCAAAACGGCAGGTAGGCCTCCGCGTACCCCCCCTCGTGGACGATGGCCAGGCGGCCATCGCAGAGCTTGTCTGCCGCCCGCAGCATCATCGCCGTCAACTCGCCGAAACTGTCGCTGTGCAACAACATGCGTGCAAGCGGATCGACCGCACTGGCGTCGAGCCCGCTGGAGACGACGATCAGCTCGGGCCGGAACGCCTCGAGCGCCGGCAACACCATCTTGTCGAACGCGTAGACGTAGGCGTCATGCCCGCCACCAGCGAGCAGCGGAATGTTGAGGTTGTACCCGGCGCCTGCGCCCGCACCGCGGTCTTCCGCGCCACCGTATCCCGGCGGAAAACATCGATCCTGGTGAATTGAAATCGTCAGCGTGTCGGCGCGTTCGTAGAAGATCGACTGCGTACCGTTGCCGTGATGTACGTCCCAGTCGATCACGGCGATACGCGACAAGCCGTGGCGCGCGCGGGCCGCTTCGATCGCGATGGCGACGTTTGCCAGCAGGCAGAACCCCATCGGCTCGTCCGCGGTGCAGTGGTGCCCGCCGGGGCGGCACAGGGCGTAACCGTTGCTCACCTTGCCGGTCAGGACGTCGTCGACCAGGGCCATCGCGAGGCCTGCGCCGATGCAGGCAATCTCGAAACCGCCCTTGCTGAACGGCGCCAGCGTTCCGAGGTCACCGCCACCGGCGTCACTCGTCTCCTTGAAGCGCGTGATGTATTGCTCGGTATGTACGCGCAACAGGTCGTCGCGCGTGATCGAGGCGGCGCCGCCCATGTACAGGTGCCGACTCAGGCCCGAAGCTTGCACGAGGTTGAGAAAGCGCCGCTTGGAGTCGGGGGTGTCGGCACCGTAACTCCCGGTCGGTGGCTGTACCCAGTCACCGATTGGCAGAAACAGGGCCTGGACGCCTGTCGAGTGCCAGAACGTCCGCTCGTCGGTGTAGAAGCCGGTGACTGCCATGGGTTGGTCATCCTCGAGAACAGATAAGTGCCTGCGCATCTTACCCCGGGTGGGGCAGCGCACCCGGCGCCGCGGGTGGTGTTGAAGCCGTTCACGGTAGTGAACGAGTCAGCGAGCGCGAGCGCTTCGAATCATTCTGCGCGGCAACGCTCCGAGTTCGCGACCAGGCTCGCGAACAGGCCAAGCTGCTCGCGCCGCTGCGGCATGTACTCGGGATGCCACTGCACGCCG
>JAUIFX010000059.1 GCA_030429865.1 Gammaproteobacteria bacterium
CGGCGGCCACGATCGAGGCGAAGTTGTCGTCGGCGAGCACGAACTCGGCGGCCTCCTTGGCCGCCTCGCTGCCCTTGCGGCCCATCGCGATGCCGGCGTCGGCACGTTTCAACGCCGGCGCGTCGTTGACACCGTCCCCGGTCATCGCCACGGTCAGGCCGCGGCGTTGCAGGGCCACGACGAGGCGCAGCTTGTCCTCCGGGCTGGTGCGCGCGAACACGTCGGTCTCGACGATCTCGGTGGCGAGCTCGGCATCGCTGAGCCGCTCCAGGTCGGCACCGGTGAGAACGCGGTCGGGATTACGCAGACCGATCTCGCGTCCGATCGCCGCCGCCGTCCCGGCGTGATCGCCAGTGATCATCTTCACCCGGATGCCGGCCGCGTGACACTCGGCGACGGCAGCCACCGCCTCGGGACGCGGTGGATCAATCAGGCCGACGAGGCCGAGCAGCTCGAGCTGGCCGTCGAGATCGGCGGTATTCAGTAGCACGTGCTCCTGCGCCACCGGGCGCATCGCGACGGCGAGCACGCGCTGGCCCGCTGCCGCGATCGCCTCGACGCGGCGCTCCCAGGCGTCGACGTCCAGCGGCCGGCTGTCGCCGCTGGCCGTACGCACGCTGGCACACATCGCGAGGATGCGTTCGGGCGCGCCCTTGACGTGGATCCACGCGCGCCCCTCGTGGTCGTGGTGCAGCACCGCCATGTAGCGGTGACTGGCATCGAAGGGGATGGCGTCGGTGCGCGTGTAGTCCGCGAACGGTTCGGGGCCGGCGCGCAGCATCTTCGCGGCCAGCGCCTTGAGCGCGCCTTCCATCGGATCGCCCTCGGTAGACCAGCCGCCCGGCCCGGCATGCAACGCGGCATCGTTGCACAGGGCCGCGGCGCGGGCGAAGCCCACCAGCAGCGCGTCCTCGCGCGCGTCGACGGCCTCGGCGCCGTGACGAATCTCGCCCTCGGGCGCGTACGCGTCCCCGGACACCGCGTACTCGCCTTCCGCGGTGACGAACGACGCCGCCATCATCTCGTTGCGCGTCAGCGTGCCGGTCTTGTCGCTGCAGATGACCGAGACCGAACCGAGGGTTTCGATGGCCGGAAGCCGGCGCACGATGGCATGGCGGCGCGCCATCGCCTGTACGCCCACCGCGAGCGTGATCGTGAGTACCGCCGGCAGCCCTTCCGGGATCGCCGCCACCGACAGCCCGACGACGGCCATGAACAGCTCGGCGAACGGCAGGTGACCGACGAAGTAGCCGTACACCAGCAGGATCCCGGCACCGAGCAGAATCAGCACGGTGAGCCAGCGCGCGAACGCGTCCATCTGGCTGACCAGCGGCGTGGCCAGCGTCTCGACCGACGAAAGCAGGCCGCTGATGCGGCCGATCTCGGTCGCCGCGCCGGTCGCGACGACGACCCCGCGGCCGCTGCCGGCCGCGACCAGCGTGCCGCTGAAAGCCATGCAGCTACGATCGCCGAGCGCGGCTTCGGCCGCGACCACGGCCGGCGATTTCTCCACCGGCACGGATTCGCCGGTAAGAACCGCTTCGTTGATGCGCAACGCGCTGGCGTCGAGCAGCCGCAGGTCGGCCGGCACCTTCGCGCCGGCCTCGAGCAGCACGATGTCGCCCGGGACAATCGCCGCGCCGTCGACGGTTTGCCGGCGGCCTTCGCGCACGACGGGGCTGCGCGGCGCGAGCATGCGCCGAATCGCGTTCATCGCCTGCTCTGCTCGCCCTTCCTGCACGAATCCGATGACCGCGTTGGCGACGACCACGGCGAGGATCACCCCCGTGTCGATGACGTGGCCGAGCCCCGCGGTGATCACGGCGGCGCCGAGCAGGACATAGATCAGCACGTGGTTGAAATGCGCCGCAAAGCGCAACAATGCGCTGCGCGGCGAAGCCTCGGGCAGACGATTCTCGCCGTGCCGGGCGAGGCGTGCCGACGCTTCCGCCGCGCTCAGCCCGGCGCGCGTGACGTCGAGGCGCGCGAGCACGTCGTCGGCCGGGACGGCGTGACAGGCGAAATCGTCGGTGCTGCGCTTCACGTGGGCTGTCGACGGTTAGCGGGCGGAATCACGACCGGGTCGGATCGTTGCCAGGTGGGTGTATCGGGACCGGCCACGGGCCGCGCTGCCGCGTCACCCGGCGCCAGGCAGCTCGCAGGCCTGGTCGAGTTCGACCGCCGCGTGCACGGCGACGTTACCATGCGGCCCTGCGCACCACGAAGGCATGACGACGCTGTACAGACCCGGCGCGCCAGCGACCAGCAGCAGGATGTTCGCCGGGTCGCGCACCGCCGGTACCGGGTCGCCCTCGCCCTGCAGCATCTTGCCGTTCAGCCGTGCGAGCTCCCCGCGCGGCGTCACCGCACGCGCGGCCAGCGCCTGCTGGATGCGCGCGCGATCGTAGTCGTGGCGCGCCAGCACCGCGGCATGCTCGGGGTTCAGCACCACCGCCACCGCCGCGTGGCCGCCGAGATAGCTGTTGTTGCTGCCGCGATTGGCGATGACCGCGGCGATGAGATCGAGCAGGGCCTCGGCAGCGGCGGGATCCCCGGCGTCACCCGAGAACAGCACCGAGTGCGGTCCCTCGACACCGAGCACCGTGACCGCGGCGGCCCCGGGTGCGTGACCGAACGTCGTCGACAGGGGCGGAAACGGCGAGTTCTCCTCGTCTTCCGCAAAGCACAGCGACAGCTTGGCCGGCGAACCGTGGATTGCCATGTCCGACTCGCCGGGGCGGGCCGAACCGATGTTCATCATGGCCAGGCGCAACGCACGCCCGGTGCACAGGTTGGCGCGGTGCCCCGGCCCCATCAGCCCGAAGCCGCCGGCGTAACCGCCGGCCAGGCGCGCGCTGCCGTTGACGACGACCAGCGGGGCGATGCAGTGCGTGGTGGCCTGCATCTCGGTCAGGTCGAAGACCGGATCGCACACCGCCCGCACCGCGGCGACGACGACCGGCATGTGATCGGGCAGGCAGCCGGCCATGACGGCAGCGCAGGCGACTTTCTCGATCGTCGCGACGCCGTGTCCCGGCCCCATCGTGCCGAGCTCGATGTCGCCATCGAGTCCGCTCGCGAGCACCATGCGCGCGACGCGCCCGGCCGTCGGCACGATGACCGGCAAGCCATCGGTGCAGCCCAGCGCATGCAAGGCTTCCTGGGCCGCCATCTCGTCGGCAGCTTCGAGCATCGCGCCGCTCATCCTCAGCCCTCGCGCAGCCGCAGCACGACCTCGGCGGCGATCGTGCGCGCGAGATCCGCCATCGCCGCGGCTCCGATACCCGCCACCGGGTGCGGCAGGATTACCTGCGGCACTTCGGGCATGCCCTCGGCGCGTGCGACGAATTCGCCCTGGGGGCGGAACTTGGCGGTGACGAAAGCCACCGTCGGTCGGCCCTGGCGGGCGAGTGCAATGCCGTCACGCACGGTGCCGGAAGTGCAACTGCCTCAGTGGCCGTAGGCCGTCACCAGCGCATCGCATTCGGCGGCGATGCGCGCGACGAGCGCATCGTTTGCCGGGGCCGAGGCGCCGGGCTTGGCGTAGCGCGCGAAGCGCACCCCCGGCAGCGCTACACGCAGCGCGTCCTCCACGGCATCGAGAAACGCGACGGAGTCCGGAAAGCCGTTCGCGAGCAGGCCGACGACGGCACCGTCATCGAGCGCATGGCGACACGCGTAGGGTTCGGCCGGGACCCGCGTGGCTCCGCGCGGATCATGGAACTGGATGGTCATGCGTACTCTCCCTTGCTCGGTGGTCGCACGGCGGGCCCGGCATCGCAGCCCGGCGCCGGCGTGCCCGGGCCGCTCAACCGGCCGACTTGTCGCGCTCGGCGGCGTCGAAGTAAGCGACGAGATCGGGCGACAGCTGACCATCGCCCTTGGCGCGCGCGTGCTCGAGCATCTTCGCGCGCACCGCCGCGGTGAGTTCACCCTTGAACTGCGTGTTGTTGGCGCGCAGCCAGGTCTCGGAATCGACACGGTTGCGGTTGAGCTGGTTGATCTTCGGGATCGCGAACCGCGCGATGAGTTCGTAGGAGCGGTGTGTCTCGGCACGGTCCGCCCAGTGGTGATCGAGATTCAGGAAACAGCCGAAACCGCCGGACTGCTCGTAAAGACGCTCGACCTGGGCGACGAAGTCGTCCGGCGTGCCGATCACGGCGAAACCGGTCGCGATCATGTGCTCGACCGGGTCGGCGCCGGGCGGCGGCGCCAGCGGCAGGGCGGCAACCTCGGACATGTAGTCGATCCAGCGCGCGAGTCCGAAGCGTACGTTCTCGCGCGCCTTCTCGCGCGTTTCCGCGACGTGTACCGGCCCGACCAGGCGCCAGCCGGCGCGGTTCATCATCTTGCCGTGTTCGCGCGCGGTGTCTTCGGCGATGGCCCAGTTGGAAGCCAGCGCGTTGAAACCGCCCGTCGAGGTCGCCCCGATCGACAGCAGGCTGAGACCGTGCTTGCCGGCCGCCGTGGCGCCGGTCGGCGAGACCTGGCTCGCGACCGCGATCTCGACGCCGTGCTCATCGTACGGCGGCATCTGCAACTGCGCGCGCTGCAGATCGAACCAGTCGCTCTTCATCGTCACCTGCTCGCCGGCGAGCAGCCGCACCAGCGGCTCGATGGCCTCGTCCATCTGGTCGCGCGCGCGGCTCGTGTCGAGTCCCTGCATGAACGAATCAGAGGGCAGCGAGCCGGGCCCGACGCCGAACATCGCCCGCCCCTGGGTGTGGTATTCGAGCTGGCGGATGCGGTCGGCGAGCGTGTAGATGTTGTGGTAGGGCAGCGAGGAGACGCCGGTGCCGAGACGGATGCGGCGGGTGTGCTGCGCCACCGCGGCAATGAACAGCTCGGGACTCGCCGTGATCTCCCAACCACCCGAGTGATGCTCGCCGATCCAGGCTTCGTCGTAGCCGAGCTTGTCGAGCAGGACGACCCGGTCCATGTCTTCCTGCAGCGCGAGCCCGGGGTGCTCGTCCGGTGGGGTGTGCGGCGGGATGAATGCGCCGAAACGAATACGTGGCCGTGCCATGTGCTAATCCTCCCCTCGAGGTCTTCGGTGCCGTGCGGACGGACGCGGCTACCGTACGGGTGCGCGTGTGCGTCGCCGCCAGTATAGCGGGCGGCCGTGCCGCGCACCCGCAAGGGCGTGTCAGGGCGCCTCGTAGCGTACCGCCTGCTCGGCGGCATGCCAGATGCTGTAGCCGGCTGGCTCGCTCTGCTCCTCGAGCAGGTGGCCAACCAGCCCGGCGCAGCGCGCGATGAGATTGAAGCCGCGCGCGATGGTCGGCGGGATGCCGGCCTCGAGCAGCACCGCGCCGATCGCGGCGTTGGCATTGATCACGATGTTCTTGCCGCTGGCGGCCTTGATCGCGTCACCGAGCAGGTACATCGCGTCGATGTACTCACCCTTGGCACCGGCCGCGCGCGCAACCTCGTCGAGGCGCTTGACGCGCGGATCACCGTTGGTGTGAATGGGATGACCGTAGCCGGGCAGGAACTCCTTGCGCGCGGTGTAGTCCTCGGCGATCGCGCGCGCCTCGGCGGCCCGCTCCGGCGCGGGCAGGGCGACGATGCGCTCGAACAACGCCGCCGCCTGGTCGGCGGTGCCGACGAAACGCGAACCCGCGCCGAGCAGGCCGGCGGCGACCGCGCCCTGCAAGGATTCCGGCGCGCCCAGCCACGTGAGGCGCGATGCGGTCGCGGACGGAGTCATGCCATGCTCCATGATGCAGACGAGCACGGCATCGACGACCGTGCGCTGGAGCGGGGTCGGCTCGCGACCGAAGAAATGGAACAGGATGAAATCGGTGAACGTGACGTGACCGATCAGCTCGTCGCAGAGGTTTCGGCCGCGGACCCAGATGTTGTCGACGTCGCTGGTGCACAATCGCGTGACGGGATCGCTTTTCTTGTACATGGAGGCTCCTGTGGTGTGCGGGCTGCGGGTAGCAGCCAGGTGGCAGGTGGAGGGAAACGCGGGCCGCGCCGCGGCGGCGGGGACGCGCGGATAAGGGGCCAGGCGGGAAGAAGGGGGCCGAGCGGCCCCCTTGCCTCTCCCTGCCGCGGGGCCGGCCTAGCCGCCGCGCAGCGCGCGGGTCGCCGCGGCGTCGATGCGCAGCCCTTCGGGGTCGAGTTCGGGGTCGCCCTCGATGGCGACGCCGTAGTGGGCGCGTGCGCCGGCGATGCTGACATAACCGTCGCGCACGTCGGCCAGCACGCGCTCGACCGGGCGCGCCAGCGGATCGCCCCAGCCACCGCCGCCGTTGGTCACGTAGCGCGACACTGCACCGGCGCGCGTGCGCCACACGGCCTGGCGCGCGAAGTAGAAATACTCGCCGTCCGCGTCCGGCGCCTTGCTTGCCGGATCGAGCACGCCCGCGATCGGGGTCGACGCGCCGTAGACGTCGTCGCGTACCGGCAGCAGGCCGTCGGCCGCACGCAGCGCCGGGTCCTCCGGCTCGAACAGCCAGCAGGCGCCGGCACGGCCGGTGGCACCGCCGCAGGCACCGTTGCCGGTGCCGTACTTGAAGCGGATGGGGATCGAGTAGTGCTCGGCGTCGGTCAGCCAGCGGGCGTCCTTCAGCACCGCCGCGCCACCGCGATTGAAGCCCGCGCCGCCGGTGTCGGCGACGTACTCCTTGCGCAGCAGCAGCACCGGCGACTCCAGCTCCATCGACTCGGTCGCCGGATCGAGCCCGTTGACGATGTAGGGCACCGTGTAGCTCTCGCCGTCGTGGTGGCGATCCGCGCCCCACGGCCCGTGCTCGCCGCCGACCAGGCCGATGTTCGACCACGGCCGGCCGTCCTCGTAGCGGCCATGCGCGTTGTGCACGGCGACACAGCCGTAGTCGCCGCCGAACGCGTCGTCGCCGAGGACCTTGCCGAGCTCGCGCAGCATGCCGGCGAGCAGCGCCTGGGTGACTTCCCAGTAGAGCATGATGGCGCCGTCCGGCGGCATCGCCGAGAGCACCGTACCCGGCGGCACGACGATGTCGATGGGACGATAGGCGCCGGAACTGAACGGCGTATCGCGATCGAGCAGCAGCTTGAACGCGACGCCGACCGCGGTCTTGGTGTCGAGCGGCCCGGCATTGATACAGGTGCGCGCCTGGCGCGAGGAGCCGCTGCAGTCGACTTCGACCCGCCCGCCGCGCTTGACGATCGTCGCGCGCACGACGAGCGGCTCGTCGTCACCGGCGCCGTCCGCATCGAGCGACTCCTCGACCTGGTAATCGCCGTCCGGCAGCTTTTGCAGCGCATCGCTCATCGCCTCGGCAGCGGCATCGCAGCAGTAGCGCACGGTGCCGCGATAGGCGGCTTCGCCGTAGCGCTCGATGCTTTCGAGCAGCAGTCGTTCGCCAAGCTTGAGCTGCTCGGCCATGGTCATGAAATCGGGTTGCAGCAAGGCCGCGAAGCGCGTGTTGTCGAACACCAGGCTGAACGTCGAACGTACCGGCTTGTCGTGCTCGAAGAGCAGCATCGGGCCGAGCACCAGCCCGTTCTCGTAGACATTCGCCTTGGTACCGGAAAAACCGCCGGGTACGGTCCCGCCCATGTCGAGCTGGTGCGCGCGCGCATTGACGAACGCGACCGGCCGCCCGTCGTGGAACACCGGGCGGATGAACAAGGCATCGTTGACGTGGTTGCCGCCGCGGTAAGGGTCGTTGCACAGAAGGACGTCGCCGGGCTTCAGGCGATCGACGCCGTATTCCTCGACGACGTTGCGTACGGCGTCTTCCATCGTGCCGAGAAACACCAGCAGCGAGCTCGACACCGCCGGCATCGGGTAGTCCATGTCGGGCGGGCCGGAAATCGTGATGGCGAAGTCGTACCAGTCGCGGATGATGGGTGAGAAGGCGCTGTACATGAGCCCGGTGCTCATGTGGTCGACGGTGTAACGCAGGCGGTTGGACAGCACCATCGCGGTGAAGCGATCGCAGTGGTAGGTCTCGGCGAACTGCGCTTCGGTCCAGTCGCGCAGGCGCGCCGGGCGGGTCGATTCCAGGCTGCCGTCACGGTTCGGTTGCGTGCTCATGAACTTCTCCCCCCTCAGCGGATGCGCTCGATGCCGATCTCGCCGAAGCGGCCGACGCGGGCGATCTGGTTCTGCGTGATGTAGGTCGTCGACAGCGCTTCGCGCACGATCGCCGGGCCGCGAATCTCGTCACCGGCGCACAGGTCGTCGCGGGCGTAGACCTGGGCGAGTTCCTCCGCATCGGCGACGTAGCGCAGCACGCTCGTGCCGACCGGCCGCAGCGGCGCACCGCGGCGTTCCGGCAGCTCGGCGTAGGTGACCTTGTCGGTCGGCACCACGGCGCGCAGCCGGTAGGTGACGCCCTGGACCGGGATGCTCGCGAAGCGGTTGCCGTTGCGCTCGGCGTAGGCCTGGTGGAAGTTCTCCACCATCTGCTCGATGGTCGCCGCCGTGATCGGCCCCGCCGGCACCGGCACGAACGGCGTCTCCCAGGTCTGGCCGACGAGCTGGCCGTCGAAGGCGCGCTCGATGGCGACGTCCGTCTGCGTACCGAGACGGCGGCGCAGGCGCGCCTCCATGCTCTCGAACAATGCCGCGACGGCGTCGGCGTTGCCCGGTTCGAGCAGCGTGTAGGCACTCTGGCTCAGGCCGTAGGCCTGGTCGGCACTGAGCAGGCCGAGCGCCGAGAAGAGGCCGGGATGCGGCGGCACCACGACACGCTTGACGTTGACGAGGTCGGCGAGCGCCGGCAGCAACAGCGGGCCGGCGGCACCGAACGCGACGAGTGCGTAGTCGCGCGGGTCGATGCCTTGCTTGATGGCGATGTTGAAGATGCCTTCGGCGATGTTGTTCAGGCCGATGTCCCAGGCGTAGCGTACGCGGTGCTCGAACGTGAGCGGGGTATCGAGACGCTCGAACGCCCGCATCGCGAGCTGCTGGTCGAGCACCATCTTGCCGCCGGCGAAGCCGTGCGGGTCGAGCAGCCCGGCGATCAGGCAGATGTCGGTCATGGTCGGCTGCTGGCCGCCGCGGCCATAGCAGGCCGGACCCGGGTCGGCACCCGCGCTGCCCGGCCCCACGGTGATGTCGCCGCTCGGCGAAACCGCGACCAGGCTGCCGCCGCCGGCGCCGATCGAGGAGATGTCGTTCGACAGGGCGTTGACGATGAGGTCGTGCTCGAGCTCGAAGGTCGTGTTGACGAACGGCTCGCCGTGGGTCACCAGGCTGATGTCGCAGGAGGTACCGCCGATGTCGGCGCAGAGCAGGTTGGGTTCGCCGATCAGGCGCCCGAAGTGGGCACTGCCGACCGTGCCGGCGGCGGGTCCGGCGAAGACCACGCGGAACGGCGCCTCCATGGCGTCGGCCGCCGGAATGAGGTTGGCCGTGCAGTCGGCGAAGTTGAGCTGGCCGGCAAAACCGAGCCCGCGCAGCCCGGCATCGAGGCGGTGGGTATAGTCGTCGTAGATGATTTTCATGAACACGTCGACGAGCGTCGTCGAGGCGCGCGCGTATTCCTTGGCGAGTGGCGAGATCTCGCTCGACAGCGATACCGGCACGTCGCCGAGTTCCTCGCGCACCAGCTCGCGCAGGCGCCGTTCGTGGACGTCGTTGGTATAGGCGTTCAGCAGGCATATGGCGACACCCTGCACGTTGCAGCGGCGCAGGACGCCGAGCTGTTCGCGTGCCTGCGCTTCGTCCAGCGCGACGTGGATCGCACCATCAGCACGGATACGCTCGGTGATGCCGCGGCGCAGGTAGCGCGGCACCAGCGGCCGCGCCGCGTCGCCGAAACTGCGCCGCCAGCTCGGATCGGTGAGCGCGGCGACCGGGCGCCAGCTGCGCCCGATATCCGGGATGTCGCGGTGCCCGGCGGTGGTCAGAAAGCCGATCTTGGGCAGCGAGCGCGTGATGATCGCGTTCAGCCCATGGGTGCTCGCGTGATTGAACACCGTCGCGTCGGCGACGCCGAGTTCAGCCGCGCCGGCGACCACGCCGCGATCAACCTGCTGCACGTCGGTCGAGACCTTGGCGGTGCGGATCATGCCGTCGCTCACGGCGACCACGTCGGTGAACGTACCGCCCACATCGACTGCCATCATGTTCGTATCCCCTCTTCGTTCAACACGCGAGCGCGTCGGTCAGCAGCGTCACGTGACCCAGCCGCTGCCATTTCTCACGCTGCTGGCTGTGCAGGCACGACTGGCACTTCACGACCAGGTACCAGCCACCCTCGGAAAGCAGCGGATAGCGCATTAGCGGGCTTTCGCCGCAGGCGTCGCAGCGACCGGCGACCGGTTCGCGTGCCTGCCGCGGCGTCGGCTCCTCAGGCCGCGGAAAGGAATGATTGCTCATGCTCGGGACCTCCCCAGGTCAATGGCACCAGCTTGCACGGTTTGCCCTGTCGCGGACAAGACCCGACAATCGTCGCATGAAAGAAGAGCTCAATCGCTACAAGCGTGCGCGCATCGTCGAGGAAGCCTCGCGGCTGTTCTACGAACGCGGCTTCACCGGCACGACGCTCGACGCCATCGCCGAACGCCTGGAAGTGACCAAGCCCTTCATCTACCAGTTCTTCGATGGCAAGCACGCAATTCTCGCAGCCGTTGTCGACCGCGAGATCACGCGCGTCATCGAGCTGCTCGACGCCGCCCAGGCCCGCGCCGGCAGCGTCGCCGGGCAGCTCTACTACTTCGTCGACACCTGGGTGCGGGAGAACATCGAGTTCCGCATGATCGCGGTGATCTTCTGGCAGGAACATCATCATTTCTCCGCGGAGACGCAGCGCGAGACGAGCCGCCTGCAGAAAGTCCTCAACCGCCGTCTCACCGCGCTCATCGAGCGCGGTATCGCGAGCGGCGAATTCGATGTCGACAACCCGCGTCTCGCGGCGTATGCGCTGACCGGGCTCGCCCAGTGGATCCCGCGCTGGTACCGCTCCGAAGGCGAATTTGCCGCCGACGAGGTCGCCGACTACTTCGCGCGCCAGGCCCTGCGCATCGTCGGCGCGCCGCCGCCGGCCGCGGCGGCGGCCTCCTGAGAGGCGCCGGCTGCCTTGCCGGGAGCATCTCGTCCGCCCATACTACCGCTCGGTAAGCGAGGTTACCAAGCAGTAAGGAGGGGTCCCATGGCAGAGTTCGATACCGTCATCCGCGGCGGCATGATTTTCGACGGCACGCGCACGCCGCGTTACCGTGCCGACATCGCGATCAAGGACGGCGTCATCGCCGAGATCGGTTACATCGACGAGGCCCGCGCCGCCCGCGTGCTCGACGCCAGCGGCATGCACGTCGCGCCCGGCTTCGTCGACCTGCACACGCACTACGACGCCCAGTTGTTCTGGGACCCCTACTGCTCGATTTCCGGCTGGCACGGCGTGACTACCGTCGTCATTGGCAACTGCGGATTCGGCTTCGCACCGGTCGCACCCGAGGCGCGCGAGCGCATGATGCTGACGATGACGCGCGTCGAAGCGATCCCGCTCGCCTCGATGCAGGCCGGCATGCCGTGGAACTGGGAGACCTTCCCCGAGTTCCTCGATGCCGTGGAGCAGGCGCCGAAGGCGATGAACATCGTGCCCTACGTGCCGATCAGTCCGCTGATGATTGCCGTGATGGGCTTCGAGGACGCCAAGTCCGGGCGCCTGCCGAGCGACACCGAACACGCGGAGATGTGCCGCCTGCTCGACGAAGCGCTCGACGCCGGCGGCTGCGGCTGGTCGATGCAGCGCATGCCGCCGGACGGCCCGGGCAGCGTGCAGCTCGACTACGACGGCACCCCGATGGTGACCGATGTCATGCACGACGAGACGGCCATCGAGTTCGCCAAGGTCCTGCGCCGCCGTAACGCCGGGCACATGCAGTGCACCATGATCTCGGGTAAACCGAAGCAAGACCAGGCCCATCTCGCCGAGCTCGCCGAGATCAGCGGTCGCCCGATGATCTTCAACGTCGTGCAGGTGCAGGACGCCATGCCGCAGGTACATCGCAAGGTGCTGGCCTGGCTCGAACGCTGCCGCGAGCAGGGCATACGCGTGTACGGCCAGGGTCTCACCACCGACGCCGGCTATACCTTCACATTCGAGGACTGGAACCTGTTCGACGAATGCCCGGCGTGGCGCGAGGCAACCGTCGGCACGCGCGAAGAGCGCCTCGCCAAGCTCGCCGACCCGGCGCGCCGGCCGGCGCTGCGCGAACAGGTCCCGGCGCTGGTGCTGGGCCCGTTCGAGAACATCGTCGTCGTCGGCCCGAAGGCCGACGAGACCCAGCAATGGCTCGATCACACCGTCGGGCTCGTCGCCGAGAAGACCGGCAAGCACGTGGTCGACGCGATGCTCGACATCGTCGTTGCCGACGGGCTCGAGACCGAGTTCTACTCGATGCCGCCGAACACGCGTGTCGACCTGCTGAAGGAAGTCGTCGACAACCCCTACGTGCTGTTCGGCGTCTCCGACGGCGGGGCGCACACCAAATTCCTCACCGCCGGCCGCTACCCGACCGAGACCCTCACCTCGATCGTGCGCGAGCACGGCATGCTGAGCCTCGAGGATGCGCACTGGCGCCTCTCCGCCCTGCCAGCGCAGCTCGCCGGCTGCCCCGAGCGCGGCACCCTGCAGGTCGGCTCGCCCGCCGACATCGTTGTCTACGACTACGAGAACCTGAGCATCCTGCCGCCCGAGGTGGTGCACGACATGCCGGGCGGCGAATGGCGCCGCGTGCAGCGCGCGAGCGGCTACCGCTACGTGCTGATCAACGGCGAAGTCACGATCGAAAACGACACGCAGACGGAGACCTACTCCGGCGAGCTGTTACGCCACGGCCGCAGCAGCCGTGTGCGCGAGCGCACGCGCTCGGCGGCCTGAAACCGCGCCCGCCCGTGCTGTCTGGCAGCTTTTGAGCAAAAGTGTCAGACACCTGTGGATAAGCAGGCGGGCCGTGGGCTCGCCTGCCTCGCGGCATCAGTCGAAGGTCAGCACGGTGCGCGTGACCTCGCCCGCTTCCATCGCGCGGAACGCTTCGCCCACGCGTTCCAGCGGTTCGTGGCGGGTCACCATGCCGTCGAGGTCGAGCCGGCCCTGGCGGTAGAGTTCGAGGTAGCGTGGCGCATCGACCGTGAAACGGTTCGAGCCCATCATGCAGCCGATGATGCGTTTCTCGGCAAAGAAGTGCGTGGCGTTGACCGAAACGTGCTCGCCGTGCGGGATCGCGCCGACCAGCACCGCGGTGCCGTGCGGGGCAAGGCAATAGAACGCCTGCTCCAGCAGTTTCGGCACACCGACCGCCTCGAACGCGTAATCCGCCCCGCCGCGCGTCATCTTCTTCAACGCGCGCACGGTATCGCCGTCGGCGGCGTTGAGTGTGTCGGTGGCGCCGAAATGGCGCGCCGATTCGAGCCTGGCATCGTTCAGGTCGACGGCGATGATCTGGCGCGCACCGGCGATGCGCGCGCCCTGCATGATCGAGACCCCAACGCCGCCGGCGCCGAACACCACCACCGCTGAACCCGGCTCGACGCGCGCGGTATTGAGCGCGGCCCCGACGCCGGTCGTCACCGCGCAGCCAACCAGGGCCGCGCGATCGAGCGGGATGTCCGGATCGATGCGCACCACGGCCCGGTGATGCAGCAGCATCGCCTCGGCGAACGCGGCGAGATCGGCGTACTGGTGAATCAGCTCGCCGTCGCGCGACAGCCGCGGCGGTTCGTTGTCGGCACGACGGCACGCGCCGCGATCCGTACACAGGTGGGGACGGCCCTGCACGCACTGCGCGCAGGCGCCGCAGAACATCGACGTACAGGCGATGACGTGATCGCCCGGCGCCACGTTGCGCACGCGCGCCCCGACCGCCTGCACGATGCCGGCCGGCTCGTGGCCGAGCACCTGCGGGCAGGGCGTGAGCTGAATGCCGCCGTTGAGCGCGTGCAGGTCGCTATGGCATACACCGCAGGCGACGGTCTTGACGAGCACCTCGTCCGGACCGGGATCGGCAAGCTCGATCTCTTCGATGCTGAGCGGCTGGCGCAACGCGCGCTGCACCGCGGCCTTGATTCTCATCACGCTTCACTCCCCTCTTGCCGTTGCTGCAGCGCGGGCCTGGCCGGTCCGGCGCACCGGCCAGGCGCACGCTCCCTCGCGTGGCTTCGCTCAGCCGGCCGACGCGAGCGCGGCGCGCGGCATCGCCTCGTAAGCTTCCGCATCCTCGCTCGTGGTTCGCGCCGTGTACTCGTTGAGGTCGTGCGGCCACTGCGTGACCATGCGCCCCGACTTCGCGTTGTAGTAGTGGCCGCAATTGGCCTGCCACACCTCGACCTTGCGAATGTCGCGCTGCATGCACTCGTTGTAATGCGCTTCGACGTCCTCGCGCACATCGATGAAAGCCAGCGCTTCGCGCTCGACGCGCTGAATCTGCCGCACCAGGTAATCCACCTGGCGTTCGATCATGAACAGGATCGATCCGTTGTTGGTGTTAGGCCCGTAGAGCATGAACAGGTTGGGAAAGCCGTGCGTGGTGATGCCGAGGTAGGCCTGCGCGCCGTCCGACCAGGCATCCTCGAGGCGGCGCCCGCCGCGGCCGACGACGTCGATCGCGGAGAGGTAGCGCGAGACCTGGAAACCGGTTGCGATGATCACGCAATCGACCTCGCGCTCGCGGCCGTCCGCCGTCACCACGCCCCGCTCGCTCAGGCGCTCGATGCGATCGGTCACGAGCTCGACCTGCGGCAGGTTGAACGTCGGGTAATAACGGTTGGAGAACAGCGGGCGCTTGCAGCCGAACGGGTGCGTGGGACGCAGTTTCGCGCGCACTTCCGGGTCTTCCACGACCTCGATGTTGGCGAGGCCGGCCGCTTCGTTCTGCGCCTGCAGTTCGGGATCGTTGAACAGGATGAAGCTGTTCAGCTCCTCGTAGATCTGCTCGCGCGAGCGCAGGATGGCATCCGGATCCTCGCGCAGCACGCGCAGCTCGTCCTCGGTGTAGGGCGTGTCCTCCTTCGGCACGACCCAGTTCGCGGTGCGTTGGAAGACATGCAGGCGCGCCGTCTTCGGGGCGATCTCCGGCACGAACTGCACCGCGCTCGCGGCCGAGCCGATGCAGGCCACGCGCTTGCCTTCCAGGTCGTAGTCGTGATCCCAGCGCGCGGAGTGGAACAGCTTGCCGCGGAAGGTGTCGCGGCCGGGAAAGTCGGGCCACATGAGTTCGTTGAACATGCCCATGCCACTGACCAGGAATGGCGCGCGGTAGACCTCGCCGGCCGCGGTCGCCACTTCCCAGCAGGCGTCTTCGTCCGACCATTGGGCACGCTCGACGGTGTTGCCGAAGCGGCAGAACGGCAGCACGCCGTACTTCTCGGCGACGTGCTGCATATAATCGAGAATCTCCTCCTGCCCCGCGTAGGGTCGCGACCAGTCGCGCTTGAGCTCGAATGAAAACGAATACAGGTGCGACTTGACGTCGCACTCGGCGCCCGGGTAGCGATTGTGCCACCAGGTCCCGCCGACGCCGTCGGCCTTCTCGAGGATGACGAAATCCTCGATACCCGCTTGGCGCAGCTTGATCGCGGTGCACAGGCCGCCCGGCCCGGCGCCGATGATGATGACGCGGAAATCGCCCTTGGCCTTTGCACTCATCGTCTCGTCCCCTCTCGTATCGTCGTTGCAGGAAAATTCACGCCGGCGCACCGCGGGTACCGCGGCACGCAGCTTGGCACACGCTACGGCCACGTGCGCCGTCCAGACGCATCCGTCTTGTGCATGGAGGCGTCGGCAGAGCCGTCGACCGATGGCGCGACAGGCTTCGACCGACGAGTGTATGCGTAGCTGTCGTGCCAGTTCAATTTGGCGCGTTCGCGTCGGCGGCGTGAACGGCGTGAGCAGCACATCAGCGGGCGGACGTACACGCCCTGTGACATCGATCGCCACATGCTTGTTCGCGTCGATTGCACCGTGCAATCATCGAGCGCGTGCCGCGGCCAGTCCGCGTGCCCAGCAAACCGAGGGGAGTTTCGAACTATGGAAATCGGGGTATTCCACCTGCCGACGATCGGCAACCGTGAACAACTGTCGCGCGGCATGGCGGGACGTCGCACGGATCTCTACCAGAACATGCTGGACAATCTCGCCGAGGAAGCGAAATACCTCGACGAGCACGGCTTCTACGGCGTCGCGTTCACCGAGCATCACTTCCACGTCGAAGGCGAAGAGGTCTCGACCAACCCGGTCATGCTCGATCTCTTCATCGGCATGCAGACACGTCATCTGCGCGTCGGCCAGTGCGGTCTCGTGCTGCCCTGCCACAACCCGCTGCGCATCGCCGAAGACGTCGCCATGCTCGACCAGATGACGCGCGGCCGCGCCTTCGCCGGCTTCGCGCGCGGCTACCAGCCACGCTGGGTCAACACGCTCGGCCAGCACTATGACTCCCTCGCCGACAGCGATTCCGATCCGGCACGCTATGAAGCGCTCAAGAAGGAACTCTACGAAGAGCACTGGGAGATCATCGTCAAGGCCTGGACCAACGACACCTTCAGCCACGCCGGCAAGCACTGGACGATTCCCAGTCCCAACACCTACTGGCAGGCCCACGAAGTCACGCGCGCTTTCGGCCGCGGCGTCGATGACAAGGGCTACCTGACCGAGATCGGCACCGTGCCAGCGACCTACCAGAAGCCGCACCCGCCGCTGTTCCAGCCGTTCAGTTTCTCCGAGAGTTCGGTGCGCTGGGGCGTGGCGCACGACGCCGTCCCCATCACCGTCGTGACCGATGCCGAGCTTCTCACCGGCCAGTTCCGCGCCGGCCAGGAAGCAGCCGCCGCCGTTGGCAAGGATTACGCCTTCGGCCAGGGCATGGGCATCATCCGCGAAGTGGTCTGCGCCGATACCGATGCCGAGGCGATGCGCCTCGCCAAGGAGGCCGGCTGCTTCATCTGGACGACCTTCTTCGAACCCTTCGGCTTCAACGCCGCGCTGATGCACCCCGGCGAGGATCCGGCGACGATCCCGAACACCTTCGAATCGATGGTCGAACGCGGACTGACCATCGCCGGCAGCCCGGACACCGTGTGCCGCGCGTTCGAGAAACTCCTCAAGCAGTTCCCCGCCGACTTCTTCTGGAACTACGTCTACAACGAGATGCTGCCGCACAAGGCGTCGATGCGCAGCCACGAGTTGTTGGTGGAGAAGGTATGGCCGCATTTCACCGATAGGATCCGGTAGCTTGCGGACAGGGGACTACTGCGGAGCCCGTTGGCGGCGTTGCGGCGGCATCTGCGGTGCTCACCTACTGACGTAGGCTGCGCGCCTCGATTGCCACCGCGCCTTGCCACCGGGCTTCCTCGCTACGTCCCGTAGCGGCGCAAACCCCACGACTTCGATCGGCGAGTGCCGGTCGACACGCGGCGATGCAATTACTGCAGAGCCCGTTGGCGGCGTTGCGCACTACGCGGTCTCGCTGGCCTGCGCCACGCCATTGACGAGCATGCCTTCACAGGCATCGACGATCGCTTCGACGGTGTCGTCCTGACCGACGTTGCGATAGCGCGCGGCGAACGCGCGCGCGCGGTCGCGCAGCCCGTCGTCGGAGAGCAGGGTCCGGATGAGCGCCGTTGCGTTCGCATCGATGCGGCGGGCGTCGGCCACGAGTCCCGCGCCGAGGCGCTGCACGCGCATCGCGATCATGGCCTGTTCGGTCTGCGACGGCAGCATCAGCAACGGCCGTCCGGCGACGAGCAACGCCGCGGTCGTGCCGAGACCCGCATGACAGATCGCGGCATCGCACTGGGTACGCACCACGTCCATGCGCAGCGGCTTGTCGACGAAGCTCAGGCGGCGTGACTTCAAGGCGTCGCGCACCTTGCCTTCGAGGCCGGGCACGAACGCGAGCACGCGCGCCTTGGCGGCGACGAGTGCGCGGCACACCGCGGCCAGGCCGGCGCAGTCGGGACGCAGGTAGACGAACACACGAGGACCGCTGCCCTGCGGCCAGCGTGGCGTCTCGCCGTGCTCGAGATTCGCAATCGTTCCCCAGTAACGGGTCTGTTCGCGTTCCGGGTAGTGATCGAGCTCGGCGAACGTGCACAGGAAATTGGCGTCGCCGCGGAACACTTGCCAGACCGCTTCGCAGGCCGGCGCGCCGAGTGCCGTGCAGACCGCGTTGATGCACGCGAGCACACGCGCCTCCGCGCCCTCCAAGGGCGCCGGACCACGTTCCAGCCACCAACGGTAAGGCGGCAGCGGCGCGTACGCGGGCGGGATGCCGTAACCGGTATCCGACACCGCCGTGGGCAGGCCGGTGCCGCGCGCGGCGAGCAGTGCGGTCGGGGCGAAGTCACAGAACAACAGGTCCGGCGCAATCAGGTCATAGAGGTTGCGCCAGGCGCGACAGATGCCGGTCAGGCCGGCGGATTCGAGGTAGCCGAAGCGGATCAGCGTCTCTCCGGCATTGACCGCATCGGGCAGCCCGGAAATCGTCGGCACCCAGTGCGGTGCCTGGTAGCAAGGCGCGCCGGTCGCGCCGAGCATGGCTTCGGCGCGCGAAAGATCTTTGAGGATGAAGCGGATCTCGTGGCCTCGCGCGCGAAACGCGGTGGCGATGGTGAGCAGTCGGCTGATGTGGCCGTACTCTCCGCCCATCTCCCAGGCGAACGCGATCTTAGCCATGCGGCGAAATCGTCACGGGCAACGGCAATGAGGGAACTGCGTTCATCGGGTAAGCCTCGTCCGGTCACGACCTTGCATTCACGTGCCTGGCGAACAGGGTGCCTCCGGCTCGCCGCGGACAGTGTACCGGGTCGGTACACCACGCTGGAGCGCGCAGGGTGCAGTCGTCGCGTGGAACCCTCGCGGCGGCGTCGCGGCCGGCAGGCGGGCCCGGGCAGTGGCCCGCCTCTCGTCGGACAGAAAAACAAAGGCCGGGCACTGCCCGGCCTTGGTCACGTCGCGCCAGGCCTCAGCGGCGGCGGCGCCGGCGCAGTGCGAGCAGCGGCAGGGCGCCGCCGACCAGCGCCAGGCTGACCGGCTCCGGCACGTCCTGCGTCAGCCCTTGCACGGTTGGCGAGTTGGGGATGCCGCCACCGTCCGCGCCGAGCGGGAAGAGCGGATCGCCGGTGCGCACCGGCAACAGTTCCCACGACGCCTGGTACGGCGCGTCACCGGCCGTGTAGGGCGACTCGAAACCGAAGCCCCAGCAATCCTCGCCGCTGAGGATACGCTCGCAGAACGGCACCTCGTCTTCACTGTCGATCAGGGCCGCCACTTCGAACTGGCCGATACCGAGCCAGTAGAAATGCAGCACCTGCGTGGTGTCGTTGAACGGGTTGTTCTCGGCGCCGCCGTAAGCGGTGTCGAAGATGATTTTCCAGGGGTCGCCATCCTTGGTCCACTTCGCGACCGCATCGTCGCTATCGATGTCGCCGTCCTCGTCGTTGTCCTGCATGCCCCAACCGGTGAACGGGTTCTGCACGCCGACGGTCTCGACGGCCCAGCCCCAGCCGATCGGCGTGACGACGTTGGTGATCTCGGCGTCGTCGAACCAGGGCAGCTCCCAGTCGACCAGCGCGATGTCACCGGCGTAATAGGGATCGGAAGTGTTGCAGACGCGGTAGCTGTACTGCCAGTTGCCGCCGAGGGTCATCTCGGGCACGGCACTGATCACGGCCGAGGTCTGGGATTGGCCGCTCGAACCCGGGCAGCCGCCCGGCATGGGCAGCGCCGAGGCGTCGGTCATGATGCCCAACGCCGCGAACAGCGCGAGGGCGGAAACGTTGCTCTTCATAACGTGTCGTCCTTGTTCCTTGTTGGTGGCGCGGCCTGCGCCGGAGAAAAAACGTTGCGGCCCCGCGAAGGAGTGCGGTGCATCGGCTGCAGGATCCGCGCCAACTCTCGCCCGGGGGCTTCGATGCGTCGTTTCGCCGGGAAATTCGCCCCTGGCGGGGGCCGCCTCGTTGCCGCCGTGTCAAATTTCCTGACAAACAGTCCGGGTACTCTCTGCGAAAAAATCTCTATCTATCTGAAAAATCTAACATTTTTCTAAAGCGTCCGAAGCTGCCGCCGGCTCTTCCCGCAGCGATTTCGCGGAACATGCGATTTCCTCGTAAAAACCGTGGGTTAACGAGCTCCTGGCGAGGGGGACTGTCAAATTCCTTTACGCCTGGCAGCGGCGCGCACGTCGGCGAGCGAGGCCGGGCCACCGCCATGAAACCCGGCCGGCGTCGCGCGCCGTGAGCTTGCGCCGGTCCGCTACGCTGACTAGCATCGAGATGCCGTCAACCCCCGCGAGGTAGCCGCGTGCACGCCCTCACCCAACCCGCTCGTTCTGCTTACAAGACCGACGACATCGCCTGGCAGCGCATCACCGGTTCGCCGCGTTTCGACTACCCGATCGATTACTGGGTAGCGGTGCTCGGCGTGCAGCCCGAAACCGGCCGCATCGATTTTCTCAGCAAGTGGGAACCGAACTGCTACTGCCACTACCATCGCCATCTCGGCCCGATCACGACGCTGGTGCTCGAGGGTGAACAGCACGTGGTCGAGAAGACCGCGACGGAGACGGTACACAAGGTGCGCCGGCCAGGCTTCTGCGCGCGCAGCGAGGGCGGCGACGTGCACATGGAATACGGCGGCCCGGACGGCGCAGTCGTGCTGTTCATGTGCGAAGCGGTCGAGGACGGCAAGCTGTTCGACGTGCTCGGCCGTGACGGCGAGTTGCTCGCCACCGCCACCATCGAGACCTTCACCAGCGGCAAGCTGAGCGGCTGAGCGACGCCGCGTCGCGCGGCCCGCGATGCAGCGCGCCGCCCGGCGGCCATGTCATCGCCCACAGCGCGGCCCGCGCGCGATCGGCGTTGGCCGAACGACGCGGGCCAGGCCCCGTGCGCTCGCCCTTGCAGGCGCCCTTAGGGTGATTCGCCGCTGCATTGCGGCGGCGACTCCGCCTGGCCGAGCGTGGTCAGCTCGCGGTCGGCGAAGAGCACGACGAAGCCGCGCGCCAGGGCCTCGCTGCGTGCGTGTGCACGCAGCTGCTCGTCGCTGGCGTACTCGACGGCGAACACCGGCTTGCCGGCGGCCCGCGCAAGTTCGAGATCGGCAAGCACCGTCTCGGTGTGCGCGCGAGCCTGGGCCTGGTCGCCAAGCGTGAACAGGTCCTCGACCGCGATCGCATCGATCGCCTCGAGGTAGCCCGGCAGACGCAGCAGGGCCGAGCCGTTCTGCGGAATGATCATGAAATCGTCGCGGCGCGCGCGCGCGTGACGCGCGATGCGCCGGACCCAGCGCACCATGTCCTCGCGGTAGCTGCGCCCCGTGGCCGGGTTCTCGCGCATGGCGTGCCATGTGGCGCTGTCCGCATCGTGCTCGAAGAACTGGAAGGCATCGACGATATCGAGGTAGATGCCGTCGAACTCCTGGCCCAGCAGGTGATCGAGATCATCGAGAACGAGCTGTTGCCAGCGCCGGTCCCAGTACCGCACCTTGTAGTTTCCGGCCCAGTCGGGATTCGGCGCGACGACGAAATCCGGCGTGCCCGACAAGCGCCGGCCGTGCGCATCGAAACCCCACCCGTGCTGCCAGTAGGGCCGGTAGTCCTCGGCCTCGCCAATGGAGAAATAGGAGAACACGCGGCGGCCCTGGTGCGCGCGGCGCAGCGACTCGATCTCGGGGATCGACCAGACATCGTCAAGTCCACCGAAGACGCGGTCGATAACGATGGCGTCGCGCGCGGAACGCGCCAGGCGGTCGAGCGCGGCGAGGCGGTTGGACGAGAGCCTGTCGGCCTGCAGCACGTAGGCCATCGAACAGGGCAGCTCGCCCGCCCAGGGCGCCTGCGCGGCAAACGCCTGCGTCGCGGCCAGGGTGGCGACGAGCGTGCCGGCGAGGCGAGTCCGTCCGAGCATCGAAACACAGAATCGGTAGAATGCCCGGCCATGAGCATCCCCCCGCTGAAGAAAATCCTTCACGTCGACGACTCTCCCGACATTCGTGAACTGGTCCGCCATGGCCTCGAACGCGGCGGCCACTATACCCTGATGTTCTGCGAATCGGCGGATGAAGCGCTCGAAAAGGCGCCACAGTTCACGCCCGACCTGCTCCTGCTCGACTCCGTCATGCCCGGCATCACCGGTATCAGCCTCTACAAGCAGTTGCGCGAGAGCCCGGCACTCGCCGATACGCCGGTGATCTTCCTCACCACCCAGGCCGAGACGCTGGACCTCACCAGCTTCCTGCGCGCCGGCGCCATCGACCTCATTCCCAAGCCGTTCGATGTCGACACGCTGGCCGAGACGATCGAGGAAATCTGGCGCGAGCACCACGGCCGCGGAGCCTGACCGCGCCGCTCGCCCCCACCTTCAGACCGTTGCCACCGACTGGTTGTTGCGCACGAACGACTGGTAAGGCAGGTCGGCGAGAAAGCGCGCCGTGACGACGTAAGCGAACACGAAGCTCGCCAGGCAGGAGAGGAAGAAGCCGTAGCCGTAGAAGGCGAAGCCGAACTGCAGCGAGCCCCACGACAGCGCGCCGTTGCTGACCAGGAAAAACGCCTGGATCGCGAGTACCGGCCCGCGAAAGTCGAAGTAGGCCAGCACGATGAGCAGCATCAGGACCAGCACCTGGAAGAACGACCCCAGCACGGCGAGGCGGAAGATACCGAGCTGCAGGAAGTCGATGCGGAACAGCTCGAAGATCTGCGGCGCGAGCAGAATAACCGTCAGCGTGACGGTGCCCTGGATGACCATCATGTTGCGCACGCCGTCGACGAGCGCGCGCACCAGGGCACGGTGATTGACCTGGATGCGCGCGAAATTCGCGTGCCGCTGCAGCTCGCGATAGAAATGGATGTAGGCTTCGTAGAAGCGTGTTTCGACGATCATCATGAAGATCGCCATCGACGGCGTGATGGTCAGGTAGGCGAGAAACATCGCGCTGTCGTACTGCGGGTAGGTCACCAGCCCGCTCGGCGCGATGACCGCCTCCGGCGCCGTCCACATGACCCACTTGTCGATCCAGATGGCGGCGTTGTAGACCAACCCGCTCAGCGCCAGCAGCCAGTAAGGGCGGAAGGCGCGCAGGAAAGCGAAGGGCCGTCGTACCGGGTAGGGATACTCGGCCAGGATCTTGGCCAGCAGCATGCTGATCGTCAGCACCAGTCCGAGCGTGAACGCGAGCAACAGCCCGGCGCCGTTCGGCGCGTCGGCCAGCCGGTAGCCGGCGGCGAGTGACATCGTCATGCCGGCGAGAAAGGCGTTCGTGATCGAACGATAGTCCTTCAGCGCGGAAAGGAAGATCGAGACCACCCACATGGCGCCGACGGCGAGCAGGTTGACGATGGCGAGCAGGGCCACCGCCGGCGCGAAATCGGCCCAGACGAAATACAGCCATACCGCGCCGGGTAGCTGGGTCATCACCATGAGTACGCTCGCCCCGACCAGCATCGACGGCGCCTGGCGCACGTCGGCGGCGTAGATGGCATCGGCCAGCGCGCGCGTCAACACGATCAGCAAGGGGCCGGACAGCACCAGCGAGAACGTGAAGTTGTAGATGATGACGACGCGGAACTCGTGCAGCGCAACGCGCTGGCCGCTGCCATCGGCGAACAAGGACAAGCCGCCCAACGCCAGCACCGTGAACAGCCAGGGACCGTTGGACGCGAGTGCCGAGTGCGCGAAGCCCTGCAGAATGCCGAGCAGGTCATCCTTGCGCGTCAGCTTGCGCAGCACGAACCCGATACCCGCCATCAGGCCACCTCCTCCGGAACCGGCGACGCGCGCCAGTCGCGATCGGGCAGCGCGCAGTAGCGCGCGTAGCGCTCGCCGTACGCCGTCATGACGTCGCGTTCCTGGTAGTAGCAACGCACGCGTTCGCGTATCGCGCGCGAGCAGCGCTCGTACCACTCGGGGTCGGTCAACAGGCGCGAGATGGCCTGCGCGGTCGCCTCCGGGTCGGACAAGCGCACGACGGCGCCGGCCGGGCCGAGTGCCGGTTGCTCGTCGCTGCGGC
>JAUIFX010000060.1 GCA_030429865.1 Gammaproteobacteria bacterium
GCTGCGGCCATACCCGGGGCGATGGCCGCGATATTGACGTCGCCCGTGGCGGCGATCGCGGCGAAGGTCACCATCACGCCGACCACCGTGCCGAGCAGGCCGATGAAGGGGCCGCCCGAGATGGCGATGGTCAGCAGCACCAGCAGGCCGTTCAGCTTCTGGCCCTGGCGCACCATCACCGCGTCCAGCGAGGCGCGCACGCTGTCCAGAGCCTTGGCATCGAGCCCCGCGGCGCTGGCGCCGGCGGACGGCGACAGGCGGTTGCGCACCTGGTCGATGCCGGCCCGGTAGACCGCGAACAGCGGCGAGTCGCCGTACGCGTCCTCCTCTTCGTAGAACGATTGCAGGGCACTGTCCTGCCCGGCCGCTTCCGGGCTTTCGAAGGCCGCAAGAAAACGCCGCGAGGCGCGGCGGCAACGGCTGAGATACAGCGCCTTGAGGAACATCACCATGATCGCGATCGCTGCCATCACGCCGCACAGGCCGATGACGAGCTGCTCGACGATGGCCTCCTCGCGGCCGAACACGTTCTGGATGATGATGCTGAAGTGCCCGGCATGACCGCCGCCCTCGGCCGCCGGCTCGCCCTCGTTGCCGACAGCCTCGTCCTCGAGGTAGGCCACTACCGCGTCGTTGCGTTCGCCCTGCGTGGCGGCCTCGAAAGCGACGAAGTCCGCGCTGCGCGCGACGCTCGCGATGCGCAGCTCGTCGAGCGCCATCGTCGCCAGCCCGCTGCCATCGCTGCCGCCGCCGATCGTCACGTCGCCAGCCATCGCCACCGGCGTGGCGGCAGCCGCGCCGACCTCCGCGCCATCGACATAGAGGTGGACCCCGTCTGCCGCCAACACCAGGCTCAGGTGATGCCAGCGTGCGGCACTGAGCGGCGCCGTACTCGTCACGACCGTATCGTTGTAACGCGCGCTGAGCGTCCCACCCTCGGCGATGAGAGACAGGCGTTGCCCGCCATCCGCCCGGTCGAGCACGTACACGGGGGCTTGCGGCAACTCGTCGAAGCGCACCCACAGGCTCGCCGTCCAGCCCTTCTCGGGGCTCATCGCCAGCTGCGGTGCGTCCGCCAGGCGCAGGGCGCCGGTACCACCGAGCATCGCGCCGTTGCCGATCAACGACGCAGGATTGGGAAACCACTCGCCGGCCGCCACCGTCGTGCCATAGGCAGTGCTGTCGATCGGCTGCCCCGCGGTTTCATTGAAATGAAACACGGCGGCGGTATCCGCGTCGAACGTGGCGGCCGCGTCTTCGCCGCGAACCGCCGCCGGATTGCCGAAGTACAGGTGCAGCTTCTGCGCCTTGCTGGCCGGCTGCACGGTCGGCAGCTTGACCCAGGCGAGCGCTATCTGCGCGATCGGGTCGAAGCGTTCGACGTGGTACTTCAACGGTGCCTGGTCGTCGCCGGCAACGAATCGAAAATCGGTCGCACCGTCGCGTACGTTGAGAAACTGCGGGAAATTGCCCGCGTGCAGTCGAACGAGCAGCGGCGCATCGGTCACTGCGGCGCCGAGCGGCACACCGCTCTCGGTGGTATCGAGCAGGAGCTGTTTTCGCTGGCTCCAGGCATCGTTCCACCACGCCGCGGCGCTGGTCACGACCGCCATCGACAAGGCGGCAATCAGGAGTCTGGATTTCATTCGCGCTGGGCAGGATCGGGAGGCGCGAACGATACCGGTGCGATGTTATGGTTGTGTTACAAAACCTTCACATTGGCGTCTCGGCCGAGCGCTCAGCCGCCGAAGCCGAGCACGTCCACGCTGATGCGCCGCGGAGCACCAACGCTCTCCTGGGCAGCGGCGGCCGACTCGGCCGCTGCCGCGGCGGCCGCAGCCTGGGTCGCCTCGGTGACCGACGCCGTGGCGGCGGCGGAGACGTCGCCGAGGTTGCCGAGCGAGGCGCCGACGGAGGTCGGCACCTGCACGGTGGAGAACGTCGGCCCGCCGGCGGAGATGAAGTCGGCGTTGGCGACCTCCTGGGCGGCGAGGACGAGGCCGGCATCGGACTCGATGCCGGCATCGCCCGCGTCGATGATGCCTTCCGGCGCGGCGAGGAAGATGCTGCCGCCGGCGACGCCCGGCGGCGCCAGCGTGCGGATGCCGCTGCCCGAGACCGAAATGGGCGGGTCGTCGACGAAATTGAGGAATTCGTCGTAGACCGCGGCGGTGCTCGCCAGCGTCACGGCATCGCGCTGGCCGCGGCCGGCATCGATGTTGCCGCGGTCGGCCCACAGCGTGATGTCGCCGCCCTTCTGGGTGAAGATGCGCGTGCTGTTCACGTTGATGCTGTCGCCGGTGAACATGCTGATGGCGCCATCGCGGAAAGCGACATAACCGAGGTTGAGCGGCTCCTTACCACCGGCGACGAAGCTGGTCGCGCCGGTTTCCGGGTCGACCACGCGCACCTGGGTCGGGGCGGTGGTGCCGGCATCCACCGTGCCACCCGGCGCGACGACCTGGATGTCGCCGCCATCAAGCGTCTGCACCGCGCTCAGCGCACTGACAACGTCGCCCTCGTAGTTGCTCTCCGGGAACAGCGTGGCGATGGCGTGACGGCCGCGGATGAAATCATTGAGAAGGCCGGGTCCGCGGCCTCCAGGCTCGAGGCCTTGAGCTCGTCGAAGAAGACGTCGAGCAGGAAGGCAAGCTGCTGCGATTCGTCGAGCTGCGAGCGGAACTGTTCGACCGGCGCCAGGTTCGGGTCGAGCGCGACCTCGCCGTTGCTCTCGAGCAGCGCCAGGTAGCGCAGGAGGCCGGCCGCGATCGCGGCACGCGTTTCTGCGTCGATATCGAGGTCGGCGAGTTCGACGTCGGCATCACCGTAGGTCTCGCGAATGCGCGCGAGCGTCGCTTCGCCGATCGCCGCCGCGTCGGCCGCCCCGTCCGGCACGCTCGCGGAATCCGGATCGAGGAAGCGCGTCGTGAAGCTGGCGAGATCGGGCCGCGTACCGAGCCCGGCGAGGATCAGGAGATCCGCGCCCGTGTCGGGCAGCACCGGGTTGTCCTCGTCACCGAAGCTGCGGATGCCACTACGCACGCCGAGGTCGATGTCGCGGCCGGCGAGTACCTGCAACAGGCCCGGGCCGCCGACGGCGATCTTGGGGCCGTCTGTCGCCACCGAGATATCCTGGTCGAGAAAGATCACGCCGCTGGTGAGACGCCGTTCGACGGCGAAGCGGATGTCGCGCCCGGCCTCGACCCGAGACAGGTCGCCGGCGTTGGGATGCTGGATGACGAGATCGATGCTGTCGATATCGCGCCCGGCGCCGATCACGCTGCGCTTGGCGAGACGGAACGAGAGGTCGACCAGGTTGCCGTCACGGCTGACGATGCGATTGGGCTCGCGATCACCGAGGTGCACGGGTGTACGCGCGTGCCCGATCTCGCCGAACGTACCGTCGGCGTCGTTCTCGAACGCGGTGAGGAAGAACAGGTTGGCGGCCCCGGTCGGCGCGGCGCGGGAAGGCAACAGGGCGGCATCGAAATCGGACTGCAGGAAGCGTGGGTTGCGTTCGGGGTTCGAGGAGACGATATCGTCGGCGGCGAGCAGCCGCAGGGTTCCGCTGCGCTTCGGGAACATGACGGCGAGACGTTCCGCGCTGATCGAACCGCCGGGCGCGGCGAGGCGCACGTCACCCGGCAACACGTTCCCGGTCAGTTCGGTGGTGACGTTGGCGAGCCGGCTGGTCTCGTCCGCCACAGTGGTCTTCGGTACCGTCGTCGTCAGGTTGCGCAGCGCGAGCGTGCCGCCGGCCGTCGACAGGTCGACGGCGCTGTCGGGGCCATAGCTGAAGAATGTCGTCTGCAGGTTCTCGGCCGTCGTGCCGATCACCAGCGACGGTGAATTCTGCGTGACGCCGCGGCTGTCGCGGCGCATCAGCATCGGGTCGATGTACTCGCCGAGCGTGAGACCGGCAGCGGCGCTGACGCGCACGCCGGCGTTGCCTGCCGCGATCCGATTGACCGCCACCTCGCCGTGACCGAGCAGCGCGGCTTCGCCCCGGAACAGCACGAGATCGACGCCGCTGACGTCCCCGCCGGCACGCACGCGCAACTGGCCGCCGCCGATCTCGTCGACAATATCGACGAAGTCGTCCGGATCGGCCGCGACATCGAGGAAACGGTTGCGCCGCGAACCGCCCGGCAGGACCTGCTGGCTGAACGTGTTGGTGCCGACCTGGCGCCCGCTGGTGGGAAGGCTGAACGACACGTCCTCGATAGCGGCGGCCACGTCGACGTGGATGCTGCCGCCACCGAACGCGCCGATGCCCTGGTTGAAGCCGCGGTCGTCGCGGTCATCAACGGCGGTGCCGGTCACGTTGCGCACGCGATCGATGAACAGGCCCCAGCTGCTCGGCATCACTTCGAGCGCGTCCACGTCGGCCGCCGGACGCCCCTCGGGGAAACCGGTGCGCGTCATCCACTGGGCAACGAACTGTGCGGTCGGTTCGGCGCGCAGGCTGCCGCCGGCGCGCAGGTGGATGTCGCCGCCGCGGTCGGGCAAGGAAACGCCCGGCAACAACTGCTCGGCCGCGGTGATCGTGCCCTGGAAGACGAAGTCCTGGAAGAACACGCCGTCGGTGTCGGCAATGCTTCCGGTATAGGTATCGAGATCATCGTGACGACCGGCGACGAGCAGGTTGGCGTTGTCCGCCAGTTCGATGTCGCCACTGGCGGCGAGGTTGATGTCACCGGAACCGGTGATGACATCGACCCCCGCGGCGAGCCGCAGGCGCGCCGCGTCCGGGCCGACGGCCAGCAGGTCGGCGCTGGTGGTGTCCGCACCGGCCACCAGCTGCAGGGTCCACGACGCCGCCTCGTCCGCGACGAGGTAGGTCGTCTGCGGCGGCGTCGCCGGCGGGATACCGAAGAACGGGTTGCCGTTGCAGAAAAACGCGCTGCCCGTGCAGGCCAGGTTGGCGGGCGTGGCGACTTCGACGAGACCGTCACGGATGTCGAGATCGACCGTCAGGTCCCCGTCGCGGCGCACCGTGAGCACCCCGGCGTTGACGTTCTGCGCGTCGAACAGGTTGGACAGCAACGCGGTATTCATCCCGTTCGCGCTCAAACTGCCGGCCGCGGCTCGCAGCTCGACCCCGGGGGCGACGCGGAAACGTGCATCGCCGCCGAGCCCGAGACGCGCCAGGACGTCGCCTTGGGCGGCGGTCAGCGCCTGGGCGTCGGCGACGGCGCCGGCCACGGTTGCCGGCGTATAGGCGCGATGGGCGACGAGCTCCACGGCACCGTGACCGGCTCCGTTGATGGTCGCCCCGAGCGGGGCGTCGATCGCGAGGTCGTTGCCCGTGCGCGCCGCGGTGAGACGCACGCGCCCGGTGTTGGCCGCGAGCACCCCGTCGCCCGCTGCGTTCGGGCGCGTGCCGGCGACGTCGATGCGCGCACCGGAGGCGAGCGCCAGCGTGCCGCCGGGAGCGGCCAGGGTGACGATGCCGCCGGGCAGACCATCCTCCACGGCGCGCTCACGGCCGCTGAACCAGCCGCTGGCGCGGGCGTCGAGCCGCGCGCCGTCCTCGAGCACGACGTCGGCGCCGTTCAGGGCGATCTCGCCGCCCCACCAGCCACTGGCATCGAGCCGGGCGTCCGCCACGCGCACGGTACCCGTGTCGGCGGTGAATGCGAGGCGCGAGCCGCGCACGACCTGGCCGCCGTCGAAGGTGATGTCACCGCTGCGCGCGCGCACCGCGCGCACGCCGCGGAAACCGTCGCTGCCGCCGGCCAGGGCGGCCATCAGCGCACCGGTACCGCCGGCGATGCTGCCTGCATCGACAATCAGCTCGGCACCCGGCGCACGGCCACTGCTCGCACCGGCGAGATCGCCCGCGTCGACCACTTGCAGACCGCCCAGCGGGACGTGCAGCTCGAGGCGCCCGCCGGCCTGCGCATCAGGGCCGCCGCCACCGGATACGTCGATGCGCGCGGAACGGTCGAGCAGGAGCGCGGCGGCGCCGGCACCGGCCGCCTGCAGGCGCACCCGGCCCCCGGCCGACGAAGCCTGCGTCGCGCCGAACGGTGCGCGATCGAGTCCACTGGCATCGAGCAGCCCCGCCTCGCGCAGGCGGTCGGCGGCGCCGGTGCCGCTCGCGCCCAGCAGGATGCTGCCACTGCGCGCGATGATGTCGGCACCACTGTCGAGCCGCGCGGCGCTCAGGCTGACCGTACCGCCCAGCGTGGCGAAGGCGTCCGGGCGCGCACCCGCACCACTGGCGACGGTGACCAGACTCGCACCGGGTGCCCTGATTTCGAGCCTGCCGCCGACGCTGGGCGCGAGGAAGCCGGTGCGTACCGTAACGTCACCGCCCGCTTCCAGCACGCCGCGGCCGTCGCTGACGACGGCATCGCTCGCGATGTCGACCTGGCGGAACCCGAACAAGTCGAAATCGCCGTCGTCGCCGCTCACCGGCGAGCTGCTGCCGGCGAAACCCGGTCCCAGGCGCAGCGTGCTGGCCGTGCCGAGCCCCCGGAAGGCGAGGCGCGCATTGCCAACGCCGCTGAAGTCGTCGATCGTCGCGCCGCGCGTGTTCGCCAGTTCGACCTGGTTGGCGGACAGCGAGACCAGGTCCGTCGCACCTCCCATGCCGCGCAGGCCCGCAGCATCGAGACGCAGCCGGCTCGCGGTCAGCGCGACATTGCCAAAGAGGCTGATTGGTCCCGTGCTCACGAGTTCGAGCGTACCGAGTGCGCCGAGTGCGGCGAGATCCGGCACCGCCCCGGCGAACGAACCCGCGTTGCCGAGCGCGATCGCGGGGGCGCCGATGTGCAGGTCCGCGCCGCGCGCAGGCGCGAGCGTCCCGTCGAGATTCAAAGCACCGGTCGCGTCGAGTAACAGCGAACCGCTGGCCGCGAGCCTGGCGCCGGGATCGATCGCGATCCGCGACAACCCGGCCGCGGCACCATCACGCGTGAACGATGGCAGCGGCGCCGAGGAGACCCTGAGCACCGCCGCATCGACCGTCGCGGCGTCGCCGGCCAGGGTGAAGGATTCGAACGCGGATCCGGTTGCGGGCCCCGCCGCGGCGAGCCGGCTGCCGCGCTGCAGCCCGATGCGGTCGCTCGCCACGAGCGCGAGCCCGTCCAGCGAGAGATCGACGGCGCCGTCGACCGTCACGGTCGTCGCGCTGACGTCGTCGACGATGACGCCGGCGCCGGCGAGGCGCCGCGTGCCGCCGATCAGGATCGAGCCCGCGTTGAGGTCACGCAGGCCGTCGGCGACCAGCACCACGGCATCGTCCGGATTCGCGACGCCCGGCGATGCGGCGATGAGGATGTTCTCGGCAGAGATATCGACGCGGCTCCCGGCACCCTCGCGGGTCCCACCTTCGGCGATCGAGCCGCCGAGATTGAGGCGGAAGTTGGGCAGGATCTGCACCGCGCCGGCGTCACGCGGCAGCAGCGGCGCGGCCCGGTCGTTGTCCAGCGCCTGGCGCGGGAAGAATTCGTCAGCGGAGGTTACCCGGTACTCCGCACGCTCGAGCAGCTGTGCCGTGGACTCGACGCGATACTGCCGCAGGTCGAGCGGATTCACCGTTGACTGGCCGAAGCGTGCCATCACGCCCGTGACCAGCGGGAGGCCGTCGCTGCTCGTGGCGGTTCCGCCGAGTTCGCGCAGCGTGCCGGTGTCGCCCGCTTCCGGGGTGACCAGCACGGCGCCCGGGAGCACCGCGTAGCGCGGCGGCAGTGCGGCGTACCGCCCCGGCGCGATGCCGCTCACACCGCCCTCGAGAACCTCGAACTGGGTCGCGAGATCGAATTCGAACTTGCGGCTTTCGAGGGGATCGACCCACCCGACGCCGTCGCCGAGGGCCGGCATCAGTGCGAAAGAACCATTGGCGAGACCGGCCTGCAGCAGGTCGACCTTACCGGTCGGGCCGATGACGAACTCGGTGGCGAGCAGCTCGCCACCACCGCGCACGTCGACCACCGCGCCGCGGCGCAGGTCGACAAAGCCTGCCGCATCGCCGGCCTTCGTCCCATCCGCAATGAGACGCACGGACTTGTCCGGCAGATCGAGCGCGAAGGCGTCGTCGGCTCCCGGCTCGACGACCAGGGTGAAGTCCTGGAACGTGTCGCCGACGAACGAGAACGTCCATTCACCCAGCGTGGTTTCGCCGAACAAGGTACTGACGCCAAAGCCGCTGACCGACGTCAGGCTATCCGCCGCCAGTACGAGACGGCTGTCGGCATCGAGCGTGATGCCGCCAAACGGCGCGTAGAGCCGCCCATACTGGTTGATCAGGTCGGAGCGGACGGTGATGCTGCCGCCGCCGGCATTGGGGATAGCGGCCGGGCCGCCGCGCGCGGCCAGCCGCGGCGCGAGGATCGCGTCGACGGCACGCGGCAGCGGCGCGAGGTTGTCGCGCAGGAAGCCGGCGCCGCGGTCCGCATCGACGAAACTCGTGGTCGCGCCGTCACCGACGTTGTCGATGAGGAAATCGGTCAACGTCGACGCGTAGACCCGCTCGGCGCGGAACAGGATGTCGCCGGCCGCGTCGATGCGGCCCGCAAGGCTGCGCAGCGCAATGCCGGCACGCGGCAACAGCATGCCGTTGAAACGGATGTCCGAATCACTCAGGAACGCCGCAATACCGCTGGCCGCGCTGCCGTCGGCGGCGCTGCCACCGAAGCCGCGCAAACTGAGCAGCCCCGTGAAGTCGATGTGCCCGGCTTCGACGACGACCGATCCGCTACCGGGCGCCGCTGCGAAGCCGGTGCCGTTCGGGGTGCCGGTCGGACGCTGGGTTCCGCTCTCGTCGGCGTAACCCAGGCGGACGTAGTCGGCGCGGAGCAGCGCCGTACCGCCATCGGAGTACAGCACCGGGGCATCGAGCACCAGCCGGTGACCGGCGTCCAGGCTGAGGTCGCCGACCAGGTCGATACGCGGTACGAGCACGCCCGAGGCACCCGCGGCCGACGGGTTGATCCGTTCGTTATCCGGCTGCGCGCGCAATTCGAGCGCATCGAAGCCCGCCCGCCGATATCCCCCCAGGTCGAACCGGGCGCGCCCGAACATTACCGGGTCGAGTTCGCCGAGCGGCACGATGTCGGGCATGACGGCGGCCGCGTCGAGCTCGATACGCGCGGCGTCGAGCAGCGGGAACGGCACAACGCCGGGATCGAGCACCTCGTTTTCCTGGTAGCGATCGGCGTCGAGCGTGAGGGCGAGCGTACCGCCGAGCGCACCGAGATCGTGCCGCGCCGAGGCATCGACGTCGGCGAAGAACTGGATGCCGTGGGAAGCCTCGAGCGCAATGCGGCCGGCGTCACTCGCGATGGGCACTGGCACGACGCGCGGCACCACCGAGCCACTCGTACGCAGCACGTCGCTGCTCCCCGTGGCACCCGAGATATCCATGCGCGCACCCGGTGTCGCGACGATGTAACCGCCGCCGGTCTTGGCCGCGGCGCCCGTCGCGCTCACACCGGCGCGCAGCGCCACGCTGCCGCCGGCCTGCGCACGGCGCTCGACCTGCCCCGTGAGCGGATCACGCGCGGTCTCCAGCACGATGCCGGAAACGTCGATGAGCGACCCGTCGAGCAGCCAGATGCCGCGCGCGCGATCGAAGCCCGGCGAGTCGCCGAGCCGGTCGCTGAGCAGATCGACGACGACCGCACCGGCGGGCGCCTCGAGCGTTCCGGCAATGGCGATGGTGCCGCTGGCCGCGAGGCGCAGGCTGCCCCCGCTGTCGACGGTGAGGCGCGCGTCGGAAGCGACACTGAGACTCGGCGCGACCGGCGACGTGGCCGTTGGTGAGCTGCTGATCTGGGCGACCGGGCGCACCGTCTCCAGCGCCAGCGAGGTCGGGGGCCGCAGCAACGGGTTGTCGATGGCCGCGATGGCGCTCACCTCGTCGAGCGGCAGACCGCTGGGTGAGGCGGTTCCTGCCGCCACGGCGGCCGGGTCGGCGCCGCGGACGGCGGCGTCCAGGATGCGGTAATGCGGCACCAGGTCGAGCGCGAAACCCGCCGCCACGCCCGTCGCGGTCTGGGTACTGCGAATCGTGAAATCGGTGAAGCCGGCATCCGTGAAGAAGCCCGGCCCGAGCGTGATGACGTCCTCGTCGATATGCACAGGCCGCCCCGGTGCGAGCAGGGCGCTGCGCGTCTCGAGCGTGTAGCTCGCGCCGCGCGCGGCGCCCGCGAAGACGTAGCCGCTGACGTCCCCGTCGAGGCGCAGGTCCAGTGACTGCGCCGGGCTGCTCACGCCGTCGGCGATAAGCACACTGCCGCCCTTGCCCGCGTCGAGGGTGCCGCCCTCGCCGAGGCGTGCGCCGCCGCCGACATCGACCGCGCTGCCGGCATCGAGCCGTACGCCGCCGCCGCCGACCCCGCGCAGGGTTACCGCACCGCCGTCGATGAAAGCGGGTACCGGTGCCGCGCCGGCGAGCGATTCGTTGATCCACTCACCCGCAACGTCGAGTTCGGCGCCCGCCAGCAGCGTGAGATCGGCCTCTGCCGCAACGACCTCGAGCGCGATCTCACCGCCCGGCGCGCTGATCGTCCCCGCCACGGCCGCACCGCCGGTACGCGTGGTCACCGTCAGCGCGCCGCCACCGCCAAGCCCGGTGCGGCTGGCCGCGGGGACCGCGAAGCTGCCCGCATCGAGCGTCAGGCCACGCAGCCCGTCGAGCGCGAGCGTGTTGCCGCGTGCATCGGCCAGCGTACCGTCGCCGAGCGCGTAGTCGCCGCTCTGCAGCGCGAGGTTCAGGCGGCCTGCCAGGGGAGCCTGGTCGAATGGCCGCGCAAAACCGGCGGCGCCCGAGCCGGGGACTTCGACCTGGAAACGGCCACGCGCCGCACCGGCAGCGACCCGTCCGTCCAGCGCCGCATCAATCTGCAGCTGGTCGAGCGACGCCTCCGTCGCCTGGCGCACGGCATTCAGCGAAGCGATATCGATGGTCCCGGCGTCCTTGCCCTCGAAGTAGGCCGGCAGCTCGACCGTGCCGATCATGGCCGAGGATGCGAGCACGCTGGTGTAGCCCCAGCGTGGGTGCACCGCCTCGCTCGCACCGAGCACGGCATCGATGCGCGTGCCGGGACCGACATCGCCGAGATCCAGGATGCGGTTGCCGACCAGCACGCGGGTGATGGCCGCGCTGGCCGCCGTGTAGTCGACCGAGCCGCCCGAAGCGTCGAGCAACGCCCCCTCGGCGAGGCGCACCGACTCGGCCGCGTACAGTGCGATCGAGCCACCCGGCGTACTGCGCTCGAGAATGCCGCGGCCGATGGCGCCGAGCGCACCCGAAACATCGATGAAGCCCGGCGGATCGCGCAGATCGAACGACAGCGTCGTACCCAGCAGCGGACCGTCGCGATTGATCGGCGAGGCCGAAAGCTCGCCACGGCGCAATTGCAGCTGGACGATGTTGCGGCTGGCCGGTATCTCGACGCCTTCGACACCGGAGACGTCGATCGTCGCACCCTGCTCCAGCGTGATCGAACCCGTCTCGACCGGCGCCGTGCCGATCTGCGCGGAATTACCCAGTTCCGGCCGCTCGGAGGCGATGAACTCGACGTCGCCGGCCGGCACCGTGATGCGCGCGTTGCGTTCCATCAAGATGTCCTGGCCACGCACTTCGACGCGCCCCGGCAGAAAATCCTGTTCGTCGACCACGACATCGACCGAGCCGGCCTCGGGCAGGATCTCGGTGACGCTGCCGCGCCCGAAGCTGACCGTACCGGAGCGGGTCGCGATCTGCTCGTTCTCGATGACGAGCGCGAGCCCGTTGATGTTCTCGGGTACCGGCGCGGGTGCGTCGAACGCGCGGTCACGCGCCTGCAGTCGGATGGTACCGTTGGCGCTGACCGCATTCGTCGCCCGCACGACGCCATCCTGGTTGACGGTGAGCCCGGCCAGCGTGACGTTGCCGTTGCCCGCGATGATCTGGCCGATGTTGCGCACCGTGCCGCCATCGCCGCCGATCTCGACGCCAAGACCGCGCGCGCCGGCATCCTCGAAGAAGTACACGCGTTCCTCGCCGGCAACCAACAGCGCCTGTCCACCGGGGCCGGACAGGCGCAGCACGCCGCGGTTCTCGACATTCGCACCGACCAGCACGATACGTCCGTTCTCGCCGGCCTCGATGACCGCGCCCTGCTCGACCAGGACGTTGCCCGGCAGGCCCGCGGCTTCGTCGATCAGCGCCGCGACCTGCTCCTGCGTGATGCGCTCAGCGAGCACGTTGCCGATACCAACCTCTTCGAACAGGCCATCGATGTTCTGGTTGATGTCCAGCGTCGAGGCGAGCAGGGTGTTGACGTCGACACTGGCGCCGCGTTTGAACAACACGCCGTTGCGATTGATGAGGTAGACCTGCCCGTTCGCGCGCAGCGAGCCCTGGATCACCGAGGCCAGCCCCGTTCCCTGCGTATCCAGCACGCGGTTCAGCGCCGCGGCGCGGCTCGAGGGCTGGCGGAACTCGACGCTGCGGCCGGCACCGATATCGAAGCTTTCCCAGGAATAGACCTGCCGCTCGCGTCCCTGGTGAATGATCATGTCGCGCCCGCCGTTGCCGACCTGCGGGGCGCGCTGGAAGGGCTTCAGGCCGGCAGCGGCGGTCCACGGCACGTTGGCACCGCCGACATTACAGGGGCTGCACGGCACCGGCAGTTCGGCCAGCACTGGCGTGGCCACGAGACAAGCGGCGATGGCCCGCGCGCCGTGGCGATGCAAGCGGCGAAGGAGCACGCGCGAAGGCATCAGAAATCGTAGCTCATCTGGAAATGGAACCGCGGGTCATAGGCATCGACACCCTCGGCATCGATCATCGGCCAGGCCCAGATCAGCTCGGAATCGAAGCCGTGTCCGCCGGCCTGCATGCCGAAACCGACGCTCGCCAGTCCCCAGCCGGCGTCGCTGCCGGGCAAGGGATCGATGAGCATTCCGCGGGCGGCGTCACTGAAGGCGAACAGGCGCACGTCCTGGAACAGCTCGCCCCACAGGTGCTGGTGCAGTGACGGCGACGTCCACTTGACCGAGATGACCGCGGCATTGTCCGCGAGCGTCTGCGATTCGAAGTAGCCGTGCACGGTATCGACACCGCCGACCGACAGTTGCTCGTTGCTGATCAGCGCGACCGACGCGAGCTGGCCGAGGAAGTCGAAGCGCAGTGCGCTGTCCCACAACCAGGCCTGCGTCACGCTGAAATCCGTGCGCAGGTAGAAGAAGTTCTCGCGCGCGAAGGCACGCTTGTTGGAAAACTCGGAGACGTCGACGGTGCCGATCGCGACGCGCTCGCTGTTGCCCAGGTCGCGTACGCTGAAGTGCAGGTCCAGGTTGAACTTGAGGTCGGTGCGATCGAACGCGCGCACGCCGCCCCAACCGCTCACGATCTTGAAGTAGCTGATCGGGTTGAAGATGCTGTCGTCGCTGCCGGCAATCGAGATCTCGTCGTCGAAATCCTTGTAGTCGACGCCGAGCGTCACGTTGCTGACCAGCCCGCCGACGACCGGCAGCGGGCGAATCGCGCGCGCGCCGATGACGTAGCCGCGGCCAAGCACGCCGATGCCGCCGGCACTGTCGCCACTGAAGGCGGTAACGTCGCTGTCCGACTTGACTCCGTAGGCGGCGAGCAACCAGTTGCTGTCCTCGGGACGCATCAGGTACGTGCCGGAGAACACGCGTACTTCGTTCGGGTCCTCGGGCGTTAGCTGGAACGAGAAACCGATGCTGTGCTCGCGTTGCCAGAGATTCTCGTAGCGCACGTCACCGGACAGGCGCGTCTCGGTCGTATCGCGCACGTACTGGTTAGAGAACTCGAAGCCGCCGTGCAGCGGAAAGCGGTCTTCGACCTCGAGGTCGACGTCGACCATGCCGACGCTGCGTGCCGGGCGCAGCACCGGCGTGATGCGCCGGTTCGCGGTCGCGGCATTGAGCCTGCCGAGCTGCGCCTGCATGTCCGGCAGGTGCGGCACCTCGCCGGGCGCCAGGGCCGGAACCTGGGTCTTGATGCGATCGAGGTCGAAATAACGCGAGCCGGTCACGCGCAGCCGCTCGACCCGACCCTCCGTGACATCGAGCACGACCAGTCCTTCGGCGACGTCCTGCTCGGGAATGTTGACGTAGATAGTGGCGCCGTAGCCGGCGTCCTTGTAGACCGTCTCGACCGCGCGCGCCGCGGCTTCGACGTCGTCGATGCTGCGCTCGGGTCCGAGGTAGCTGTAGACGGCCTTCTCGATCTCGCGCCCGTCGACCAGCGTGACGCCGGTGACGCGGTATTCCCAGACATCGAAGCGGATACCGTCTTCTTCGGCGGGCGCCTCGGTCGCGGCAAGCGCGTGCGGCGAGACCAGCCAGCACAGCACGCCGAACACTAGCGCGCATGCCGCGCCGCGCGCGGCACACTTCGGGTTCGTGGTCATACGGGGAACGTGTCTCTCACGGGGAAGACCCCGTCGGTCGCCAACCAGCGGCGGCGCGGCTGGCTGGACTGTGTGACGTTACGAACAGGAAAGGCCGACCCTGCTCGACGCGGGATCGGCCTCGCGGTCTGTTCGGGATACCGCGCCGCCCACGGGCGACGCGGTATCCATCCACTGGCGCTTATTCGGCGTCAGCAGCATCCGCCGGCGCGGCGACCGCGCCACCGACCGAACGCAGGGCCGGACCGAAGCACTGGTTCGACACGCCGGTGCTCGGGTTGACGTGCGTCAGCGTCTGCAGCGGCGGGTCACCCGAGATCGGGTTCGGATCGAACGGGAAGCTCGGCAGGGTATCGACCCCCGCGATCTTCGTGCCCGTGAAGCCGCCCCAGCCGAACGGGTGGCCGAGACCGGCATTGAGGTCGGTCAGGTTGCTCGGATCCGACAGTTCGGCGACGAGGCGTTCGAACATCTGGTCGACCGCGGGGAAGAAGCCGACCGGGTTGAAGTACTCACCGGCGCCGTCGTTGTTGTCGTCGTTACGGTTGACCGTGGTCGCGCCGAAGATCCAGTAATCAGCCTCGACGAAGTTCTTCAGGTCGGGCGACTGGCCATCGATCTTCAGGAAGCGATAGGCCTCTTCGAGGTCCGGGTTCTTCTCCAGGGACTGGTAGCCCACGGCCCAGGCCTTGACGCCGAGACCCTGCTCGTTGGCGCGCTTGGTCTCGAGGTCGTCGAGGCACTCGCCGAGGTTCGACGAACCCTGGTTGCCGAGAATGATCTGCGGGAAGTTGAAGCCCGGCTCGGCCATCACGCTGGCCTGCACGTCACACTCGGTGCGCAGGATGGCGGAAGCGATGGTCGCATGCGTGCCCGAGCCCTGGATACGGCGGCACAGGACGAAGTTGTTGACGCCCGGATCGGGCGCCCACGGCTTGCCCGCGGCGCTCGCGAAGAGGCTCGATCCACCGGCCTTGAACTGTTCCCAGGTCGTGTAATCGCCACGCAGCATGGAGCGGGCCTCGGTCATGCTGATGGTCGGCATGCAGGCACGGGTGTCGCCCACGCGGTGCGGTTGATCGGCATAGCCCTTGGAGTCCGGGGTCTCCGGAATGTGTGCGCCGGTGCCGTCGAAGCTGACCGGCTGCGCCGAATCGGTGGCATAGGCCTCGTACTCGTCACGGATGCCGTTGCCGGCGATCGAACCGGTGATCGAGCCGCTGTCAGAGCCGCCAAGCGAAGCATCCGGGTTGCAGTCGCTGCCGGCCGGGAACTGCACGGCCTGCAGCGCCTGGTAGAGGCTGAGCGTCGCCACCATGCCGAACGGCAGGCTGGCGGTCGCACGGCTGTCGAGCTGACCGCCGGCCGGGAACGGCACCGGGGTCACACCGTCGGTATCGAGGATCGACAGCGGACCGGTGAAAAGCGTCGGCTCGACGTCGGACACGCCCCAGTCGGGATTGACGTTCTCCAGCACCTCGGTGCTGCCGCCGGAGCCGTCACAGACCCAGGCGTCGAAGCTCGTGCCCTTGGGCGTGGACTGCACCGGCACGGAAGCGGCGACGCAGGTGGAGGTCGGCGAGAGCACTTCGACCGCGACCGGTACTTCGACCGACGTCGCGCCCTGGCCCGAACCGCCGTTGTTCTTGCTGAACAGCACGGTCGTGCCGGCGGCTGCACCGAAGCTGCTGTCGATCTCGCAGGCGACGTTCCAGTGATCGGCACCGGAGAAGACGTCGATATCGGAGCCCGCGGCGCAGAGGTTGTCGATGATGGCGTTCTGCGTGCTGGACTGGATGGCCGTGGCGCCGCCGATGACGACGCGGGTCGAGGTGCCGGTCTGCGGCACCGCGTACGCGGCGTTGCTGCACAGGGCGGCGACCGCGAGCGAAAGAGTGGTCCGTTTCATGATGGTACTGTCTCTCGTTGGATGTTGAGTCTCGGGTTATTCAAGGCAACGCCCGCGACTGCCGTGGCAGCCGCGGGCCGGCGTCGGGTCAGGCGCGGCGACGCATGCCGAGGAGGCCGGCGAGCACGGAGCCGAACAGCCACACGGCAGCGGGCACCGGTACCGGGGCGTAGGTCAGTGCGTCCTGCGTCAGCGTGAAGAAGCCGAGCTGGGTCGCGATCGGATCGACGCTCGCCTGGGTCGCACCGCTCGCGTTCGGATCCTGCTGCACGAAGTAGAACGCCAGGGCGGGACCGCCGACCGTGCCGGAAGCCGGCATGCCGAACAGGTTCTCACCGTGGCCGAGCTTGCCGAAGAAGGCATTGTTCGCCGGGTTGTCGGTAATCAGCACACCGTTGTCGGCGAACCCGGCCGGGTTCAGGCCCGCGTTGATGAACTGCTGGAGGCTGTCGACCGACTGGCGTACCTGCAGACCGCTGTCCTGCAGAACGAGGTTACCCGCCGTCACGACACCGCCGACAGCCGGGTTGGCTTCGGGCGGCAGGAACGGGTTACTGGACGCACCCAGCACTTCCGACAGGCCGAAGAGGTTGAAGGTCAACGGACCCTTGCTGGCGTTCGCGCCAATCCAGCTGCTCACGGTGGCGTTGCTGATGCTGAACGACAGCGACAGGTCGTTGTAGAAATCCGCTGCGGTGAGATCGTTCGGGCCGACCGAGAGATCCCAGAACAGGGATTCGGTACTGTCGAAGTTTCTCATCGCCAGAATCACGTCGCCGCTTCCGTTCAGCGAGACGCTATCCGAGTTCGCAGCGTGGGCCTGCGGGCCCGCGAGGGCGGCCAGCAGCCCGACGGCTAGCAAGTGTCTTTTCATCTGTGGGTTGTCTCCCATGTCCAAGATTTTGGCGTTGCGCGGTGGTAGCCGGCTTTCCGGTCCGTCCCGGCTACCGGTTCGAGCAACGCCAAGTCTGCGGTGCCTTTGTTACCTGAGAATGAATCCTGGCCGGCAGAATCGTGTCTGATTGTTACGCGGCCAGTCCGAGACTCATCCGGCGTCCAGATCTAAACGATCTCTTGTTACGAATCCATGACATCTGGGTTAAACAGGGAGAATTTCACAGGAAGATCGGCCGCCAGCCGGGCGCGGAGCGGCTCCCGCCACGTGCGCACACGCCCTCGTGCGCGCAGCCTGCAGGGCGCGGCGCACCATCGCGCCGCCCACGGACGAGCCGCCACGGGCTGCGGCGGGGCCCGCCGGCGCCGTGCGGGGCAGCGCCCGGCCGGCGTCAGCCGATCCGGTTCATGTCGAAGATCGGCAGCAGGATGGCAATGACGATGACGAGCACGAGCGCGCCCATGACGAGGATGAGCAGCGGCTCGGCGAGGCCCATGGCCACCGCGAGGCGCGCCTGCATGCCGCGCTCGTGGGCCTCGGCGGAGGAATCGAGCATGCGCGGCAGCTCGCCGGACTGCTCGCCGTTGGCGACGAGATGGGCCAGCAACGGCGGGAAACCGTCGACCCGCGCCAGTCCCTGACTCAGCGCGGCGCCCTCGCGCACGCGCTCGATGGCGCCGTCGACGGCCCCGCGCGTCACGCGGTTGGTGACCGCCGCCGCGGCGATGCGCAGGGCTTCGATCATGGCCAGCCCGCTGCCGAGCAGAATCGACAGCGTGCGCGCGAAACGCGCCGCGTCGGCGTCACGCACCATGGCGCCGACGAGCGGCAGGCGAAGCAGCAGCCGATCGGCAGCCAGGCGGACGCGCGGCCGGCGCAGCAGCACGCGCAGGGTGTAACCGAGCACGACGAGCACGACGCACACGGCAAGCCCGTAGCTGCGGACGAAATCGGCCGTCGCGATGAGAGCCTGCGTGATCGGCGGCAACTCGCGCTCCATCTGGTCGAACACTTTGACCACTTCCGGCACCACGAACGCGAGCAACCCGGTGACCACGGCGACCGCGACGACCGTCAGCACCGCCGGGTAGATCAATGCCAGGCGCATGCGCTGGCGCATCGCCTGGCGCTCTTCGAGGAACTCGGCGAGGCGGGCCAGCACTTGCGGCAGGTAACGCGTCTGCGCGCCGGCCGCGACCGTCGCGCGGTAGACGGCGGGGAACGTGCGGGGAAACTGCTCGAGACCGGCCGCGAGTCCCTGTCCTTCCAGAACGCGCGCGCGCACCTCGAGCGCGACGCGCTTGAAGTTGGCGTCGGTAGCCTGCTTGGCGAGGCCGGTCAGCGCATCGTCGAGCGGCAGTCCCGAGTTGAGCAGCGTGCCGAGCAGGCGCGTGAACAGCACGACCTGGTCGCCGCCGAGGCGCGGTCCGCGCGTCCCCGCTGACGCACGCCCCGCGCCGCCGCGCCGCGCGGCGCGGATCTCGAGCGGCACCAGGCCCTGCTCGCGCAGGCGCTGGCGCGCCTGCTGCTCGGTGTCCGCTTCGGTCACGCCGCGCTTGCGCGCGCCGCCGCCGTCGAGTGCGAGGTAGTCGTAGGCCGGCATGACTCAACCGCCCCCGGCGGGGCGGCCGGTGGCGGCGCCGGCAAACCGGATCCGACGGCGGCCTCGGCGAAACACGGCGCGCCTTCTCAGCCCGCGGTGGTCACGCGGATCAGCTCTTCGGCGCTGGTCACGCCATCGAGCACCAGTTCGCGTCCCTTGTGGAACAGGCTCGGCGAACGCCGGCGCGCCTCGGCCTCGATCGCCGGCTCGCCGGCGTCATCGTGGATCAGCCGGCGCAGCGTGGCGTCCATCGTTACCAGCTCGTAGAGCGCGGTACGGCCGCGGTAGCCGATCTGCATGCACTGCGCACAGCCGACCGCTTCGTAGACCGTGTGACCAGCGAGCGCTTCCGGCGTCATGTCGAGGCGCTCGGCGAGCGCGGCATCGGTCATCACCGGGCGGCGGCACGCGCTGCACAAGCGCCGTACGAGACGTTGCGCGAGCACCCCGACCAGGCTGGACGCGAGCAGGAACGGCTCGGTGCCCATGTCGCGCAGGCGCGCGATCGCGCCGACCGCGGAGTTGGTGTGCAGGGTCGACAAGACGAGGTGGCCGGTGAGGCTGGCCTGGATGGCGATGCTCGCCGTTTCCAGGTCGCGGATCTCGCCGACCATCACGACATCCGGGTCCTGGCGCAGGATCGCGCGCAGCCCGCGTGCGAACGTCATCTCGACGCGCGTATTGACCTGGGTCTGGGCGATGCCGTCGATGTAGTACTCGATCGGGTCCTCGACCGTCATGATGTTGCGGCTGCGATCGTTGATGCGGGCGAGCGCCGCATAGAGCGTGGTGGTCTTGCCGGAGCCGGTCGGGCCGGTGACGAGAAAGATGCCGTGCGGTGCGTGGACGATGGCATCGATGGCGGCAGTAGTCGCCGCGTCCATGCCGATCTGCTCGAGTTCGAGGCGCCCGGCCTGCTTGTCGAGCAGGCGCAGCACGACACGCTCACCGCTGCCCGAAGGGATCGTCGACACGCGCACGTCGACCGGCCGGTTGGCGATGCGCAGCGAGATGCGTCCGTCCTGCGGCACGCGCTTCTCGGCGATGTCCAGCTTGGCCATGATCTTGATCCGCGATACGAGCAGCGAGGCGATCGCGACCGGCGGCTCCATGACCTGGCGCAGTACGCCGTCGACGCGCAGGCGGATCGACAAGCGCGACTCGAACGGTTCGATGTGAATGTCCGAGGCGTTCTCGCGGATCGCCTCGCTGATGATGCCGTTGATGAGCCGGATGATCGGCGCATCGTCGGCGCTCTCGAGCAGGTCGGCCGGCTCGCGCAGACCCTCGGCGATCTCGGCGAGATCCAGCGCCTCGTCGAACCCGGCCATGACGGCGCCGTTGTCCTGCGCGCCGCGCTCGTAGGTACTCTGCAGCTGACGTTCGAACTCGTCGTCGCGCAGGCGCCGCAGCGTAGCCGGGTGTCCGAGCACGCGTTGTGCTTCGGCGACCGCCGCGATCGGCGCGCCGGGCCGGAAGACGATGGCGTCTTCGCTCTCCTCGCCGGCGGCGCTCGCGATGAACACGCCGTGGCGTCGCGCGAAAGCGAACGGCACGTTCATTCGTAGAGCCCGTCGAAGGCCGGCAGGCGCGGCGATTCGCGTTTCAGAACCGGGTCGCGCCCCGCTTCGGCCGCCTGCTGTTCGTCGATGAGATCGTCGTAACGCAGGCGCGCCGCATCACGGCTCGCCTTGGGGTCGCGCATGATTGATGGCCGCAGGAACACCATCAGGTTGGTCTTGCGCATGTCGCTACGCGAATTGCGGAACAGCTGGCCAAGCACCGGGATGTCACCGAGCAGCGGTATCTTCTGGTCGTTCTCGCGCAGGTTGTTCTCGATCAGGCCGCCGAGGACGACGATGTCCTGGTCGTCGACGAGCACCGTGGTCTTGATCGAACGCTTGTTGGTGATGAGGTCCGCACCCGATGTCGACGTGTCCACGCTCGACACTTCCTGCTCGAGTTCGAGTGTCACCGTGTCACCGTAGTTGATCTGCGGCTTGACGCGCAGCACCACGCCGACGTCCTGGCGGTTGATGGTCTGGAACGGATTTTCGGGGGTGGTCGCCTGGTTGGTGAACTGGCCAGTGACGAAGGGCACGTTCTGGCCCACCACGATCTCGGCCTCGGCGTTGTCGAGCGTCATCAGGGTCGGCGTCGACAGTACATTGGTGTAGCGGTCGTTGCTCAACGCGCGCAGCAGCACGCGGATGTCGCCGGCGCCACGCAGGTAGCCGAAGCTCAATCCCTGGGCGAGGTTGATGCCGCCATCTTCACCCGGCGCCGCGCTGATGCCGCCGGCCTCGGTGCCCGGGAACAGCGCGCCGCCGACCCAGCCGCTGCTGTCCTGTTGCGTCTGCCACTGCACGCCGAGTTCGTCGGCACGTTCGGTCGACAGCTCGGCGATGATGCCTTCGACGAGCACCTGCGCGCGGCGCACGTCGAGCCTCGCGATGACCTCGCGCAAGCGGCGCAGGTCGGGGGTCGGCGCCTGCAGGATGAGCGTGTTGGTCGCTTCGTCGGCATGGATGGCGGCGCCGGCCGTTGCTCCGGCGCTGCGCGCCTTGCCCGCTGCGGGCGCCCCGCCGCCGCCCGCCTGCGCGCCGAGCACGCCCTGCAGCACCGGCACGAGGTCGACGGCGGAAGCGAACTTGAGCGCGACGACTTCGATCTGGTCCGGTCCGCGGTCCGGCTGGTCGAGCGCCGCGACGAGACGGCGGATCCGCGGCAGGTCGGCCGCGGGCAGCCTCACGACGACCGTGTTGGTGCGCGCGTAGGCGACGAACGGCGTGCCCGCCTGTTGCCCGGCGCGCGACACGTCGGGGGCCTGCACGGCGCTGAGAATCTGCACGATGTCCTCGGCGTCGGCGTGCTCGAGCGCGATCAGCGCGACTTCGACGTCCGACTGCGTATCGAGTTCTTCGACCAGTTCCATCAGGCGGCGCACATTGGCCGAGGTATCGGCAACGACGAGCGTGTTGCTCGCCGCGAAACCCGCGAGATGTGCTTCCTGCGGCAGCAACGGACGCAGCACGGCGACGAGCTCCGCGGCGTTGACGTTGTGGATTGGGATCACCGCGGTGACCAGGGCGTCGTTCAGCCGCAGGCGCGTCGCCGCGCGCGGCTGCTGGCCTTCCTGCTTGCCGATCGCGTCCGGCATGATCTTGACCACGTCGCCGCTCGGGATCGCGGTGAACCCGTGTACCTTGAGGATCGACAGGAAGATGTCGTAGAGGCCGTCGGCATCGGTGGGCGAGGCGGAGATCACGGTGACGTTGCCTTTCACGCGCGGGTCGACGACGAAGTTGCGCCCGGTCATCTCGGCCACGCTGGCGATGAAGGCGCGGATGTCGGCATCGCGGAGATTCAACGTGATCTCGCCGTTGGTCTGTTCGACGATGCCGCGCTCGGCACGCGCCGCCTGCGCGGGCGCGAGGACGGGTGCCGCGCACATCAGCGCGAGCAGCAGGACCAGCCAGCCGGGACGTACCCGCAAACCTGCCCGCCCGGGCCGGACGCCCGCAGCTGTCGCTCGCTGTGTCGTGTGAGAGGCGCGCATCGAGTCTCCGCGGAATATCCTGTTCAGGTGTTGATGGCCGGCATGTGCCGGGCGCGTTGCGGGGCGTTCCGGATGTCAGTCGACGGGGATGCCGTTGCGCGCGGCCATGTCGCGCAGACGCATGACCGCGGCCGAAGCGGCGCTGCGGCTGGTCGGCGCCGGCGGCGTGGCGCCGCGCGGCCCCGCCGCCGGCGGTGCGGGGGCGGCACGCGTCAGGCGCGCGGCGCCGCGCGCGTCGATCTCGTCGAGCGGCAGTTCTTTCAGTTCGCCACCGTGGTCGACGACCACGCGCGTCGCCTCGACGTGGCGAATGGTGACGCCACCGGGCAGCTCGTCGCCGACCGCGTAGGCGCGCGGCTCCGCGGCACCACCGCCGAGCAGCACGCGTGACGATGCGCCACCGGGGTCGAACACGATGCCCTGCACGGTCACTCCGAGCGCGGCGACCGGCAGTTCCTCGGGAATGCCGTCGTCGGCGACCGTGTCCTCCGGCGCCGCTTCTTCCGTCTCGGCATCCTCGAGCGGCTGCGGTGCGCCGAACAGCGTGCTCCGCGCCAGCGCGTCGAAGGTGGCGCGCGGCGCCGGCGCGGCCATCGCCGGCGCGGAGGGCGCAGTCTGCGGCGCGGCTGCGAGCGGCGTCGCGCGGATCACGGAGAGTTCGCGCAGCCCGAGCCAGGCAATCCCGGCCACCACGATGACCAGCAGCGTCGCGGGCGCTGCGATCGCGCTCAGTGCAGGGGATCGACGGGCGGAGTTCAGGCTTGCGGTTGTCGTCATCGTCATGCGGCTCGACGGCCGGTTCAGCTTGCGGGCCAGCCCGCGGCACACGTGTGCCGGCGCCGCCCTGCGTCAGGCGGCTACATATAGCACAACGCTTCTAACGAGTTCATGACAGCGGCCGCGAACCGCCCGGACCTGAGGGCCGCTCGACGTCGCTCTGAACACCTGTCCTGCGCGGCGTCAGGCCGGGCCTGCCGGAAAGTGCGCCCGCGTGCGGTTGGCGAGCGCAACCAGGGAGAGCATCACCGGAACTTCGACGAGCACGCCGACCACCGTCACCAGCGCGGCGCCCGAATCGAGCCCGAACAGGCCAATTGCGACGGCGACGGCGAGTTCGAAGAAATTCGAGGTCCCGATCAGGGCACAGGGCGCGGCGACCGCGTGCGGTACGCGCCACGCCCACGCTGCCGCGTAGGCCAGCGCGAAGATACCGTAGGACTGCACCAGCAGCGGCACCGCGATGAGGGCGATTAACAACGGCTGCGCGAGGATCACCTGCCCCTGGAAGCCGAACAGCAGGACCACGGTGGCCAGCAACCCGAGGATCGAGAACGGCTTGACGCGGGCGGTGAAGCGCGCGACCGCCTCGAGGCCGCCACCGCGCACGAGCAGCGCGCGCGTCAGCGCGCCGGCGGCGAGCGGGATGACGACG